>NZ_JBXAHO010000007.1:0-227183 GCF_058795195.1 Pseudomonas sp. GW823-FHT06B06
ACTTCAACCACTTGCGCTTCAGATCTCTCATCAGCGGGAGGCGAATTCTACAGCGTTACACGCTGTTGTCAACACCTCTTTTTCAACTTCCTTGGCGCTTCGATGAACTGAAGCAACCTGCTGCCGAAAACTGCGTAACTCATTGTTTACCAAGGAGTTTTCCGTTTCGACTGCGCCGGAAGTGGGGCGAATTATAGGCCCCTGAAATCCGTCGTCAACCCTTTGTTACAGGTTTATTCAGATTTGAGCGTAATACGCGCAAATGCCTTCTTGCCGGCCTGGCAAACGTGGGTCGCTCCCAGTACGTATATAAAGGAGCGATCGACCACCTCGCCATCGATACGCACACCACCGGAACCGAGCAGATCACGCGCCACAGCCGAGTTCTTCACCAGGCCAGCCTTATTAAGGACGGCGGCGATCGGCATATCTTCGGCTGCAGTCAATTCGATTTCAGGCAGATCGTCCGGCAGCTCGCCATCCTTCATACGATTACCTGCCGCACGATGAGCGTTGGCCGCAGCCTCCTCACCATGGAAGCGGGCAACGATCTCTTCAGCCAGCTTGATCTTGATGTCACGCGGGTTGGCACCCGCCTCGACATCGGAACGGAAGGCATTGATCTCATCCATGGAACGGAAGCTGAGCAGCTCGAAGTAACGCCACATCAACGCATCCGGAATGGAGACCAGCTTGCTGTACATCACTCCCGGCGCCTCCTGGATACCGACATAGTTGCCCAGGGACTTGGACATCTTCTTCACGCCATCCAGACCTTCAAGCAGGGGCATGGTCAGAATGCACTGGGCTTCCTGGCCGTAACCACGCTGCAACTCACGCCCCATCAACAGGTTGAACTTCTGATCGGTGCCGCCGAGCTCAACATCCGCGCGCAACGCGACCGAGTCGTAACCCTGGACCAGCGGATAAAGGAACTCATGGATGGCGATCGGCTGATTGGTCGTGTAGCGCTTGTCGAAGTCATCGCGCTCGAGCATGCGAGCCACGGTGTACTGCGAAGTCAGGCGGATGAAGTCGGCGGGACCCATCTGATCCATCCAGGTGGAGTTGAATGCCACTTCAGTCCTGGCCGGATCGAGAATCTTGAACACCTGGGACTTGTAGGTCTCGGCATTTTCGAGAACCTGCTCACGAGTCAGCGGAGGACGCGTTGCACTCTTGCCGCTCGGATCGCCAATCATCCCGGTGAAGTCGCCAATCAGGAAGATCACCTGGTGACCCAACTCCTGGAACTGGCGCAGCTTATTGATAAGCACGGTGTGGCCCAGGTGCAAGTCCGGGGCGGTCGGATCGAAGCCGGCCTTGATACGTAGCGGTTGGCCACGCTTGAGTTTTTCGATCAGCTCGGACTCGACCAACAGTTCTTCCGCACCACGTTTAATCAGCGCTAGCTGCTCTTCAACCGACTTCATAACAGACCCGCAAGGCTCGAATTCAAAGGGGACCAACCATACAAGATCGCGCGTCAAATACAAAGTTCGGCCGGCACAATGACGCCAATCCGCTGACAGAGCGTCCACGGACTTGCTTCAGGGATGATTTGGTTATATTTTATACAGTTATTTCATCTTCATCATGTCATTCATCTTTTCCAATTCATCTTTTTCAAAGTCAAAACACTACTTATGACCAAAGAATCGTCTAAAGCGCCACCGCTTTACCCGAAAACCCACCTGCTCGCAGCCAGTGGCATCGCCGCCCTGCTGAGCCTGGCGCTTCTGGTATTTCCTTCCAGTGATGTAGAAGCCAAAAAGACAACCCTGAGCCTTGAACTGGAAAGCCCTGCCGAACAACTGACACAAGAACAAGACGCTGCCCACGCCGTCCAAGCCACAAATGAGCCGGTCGAGTCTCCTTTTGCACAGATCGAAGACAGCCCCCAGGAGCCGCAGGAAACTGCTCAAGCGGCTCCCGCTCCTGCAGCGGTACCTGCACCGGTTGCAGAAGAAAAGAAGGCGCCAAGTCACAGGGAAGTGATCGTCAGCAAAGGCGATACGCTCTCCACGCTGTTCGCAAAAGTCGGCCTTCCAGCCACTTCAGTGCATGACTTGCTGGCCAGCGACAAACAGGCCAAGCAGTTCAGTCAGCTCAAGCATGGGCAGAAACTCGAATTCGAACTGGGTCCGGACGGCCAGCTGACCAGCCTGCATAGCAAGGTCAGCGACCTCGAAACCATCACCCTGACCAAGAACGACAAGGGTTACAGCTTCAACCGCACGACCGCCAAGCCCACCGTGCGTTCCGCCTACGTACATGGCGTGATCAACAGCTCGTTGTCACAGTCCGCTGCGCGTGCAGGCCTGTCGCATAGCCTGACCATGGACATGGCCAGCGTGTTTGGCTACGACGTCGACTTTGCCCAGGATATTCGCCAGGGCGACCAGTTCGACGTGATCTATGAACAGAAAGTGGTCAACGGCAAAGCGGTCGGCAACGGTCCGATCCTGTCCGCACGCTTCACCAACCGCGGCAAGACCTACACCGCCGTGCGCTATACCGACAAGCAAGGCAACAGCAGCTATTACACGGCTGATGGCAACAGCATGCGCAAGGCATTCATCCGCACCCCGGTGGATTTCGCCCGCATCAGCTCGAAATTCTCCATGGGCCGCAAACACCCGATCCTGAATAAGATCCGCGCCCACAAAGGCGTGGACTACGCGGCACCGCGTGGTACGCCAATCAAGGCGGCTGGTGATGGTAAAGTACTACTGGCAGGTCGCCGCGGCGGTTACGGCAACACGGTCATTCTGCAGCACGGCAATACCTACCGCACGCTGTACGGCCACATGCAAGGCTTCGCCAAAGGCGTCAAGACCGGAGGAACAGTCAAGCAAGGCCAGGTCATCGGCTACATCGGTACTACCGGCCTTTCCACTGGCCCGCATTTGCATTACGAATTCCAGGTCAATGGCGTACACGTCGATCCGCTGGGCCAGAAAGTAGCGATGGCCGATCCGATTTCCAAAGCTGAACGCGCACGCTTCCTGGCGCAGAGCCAACCACTGATGGCCCGCATGGACCAGGAAAGAGCCACCCAGCTAGCTTCGGCCAAGCGCTAGGCCATGGCGCTCTATATAGGTGTGATGTCCGGGACCAGCCTTGATGGCCTGGACATAGCGCTGATCGAGCAAGCCCCGGCGATCAGGCTGATTGCCACCCACTACATCCCGATGCCCGACTCACTGCGCGCCGAGCTGCTTGGCTTGTGCGCCAGCGGTCCGGACGAGATCGCCCGCTCCGCCATTGCCCAACAGAACTGGGTGAAACTGGCAGCGCAGGGTGTTAACGCCCTCCTTGCCCAGCAGCACCTCAAGCCTGACGACATTCGCGCGATTGGCAGTCACGGCCAGACCATTCGCCATGAACCCGCACGCGGCTTCACGGTGCAAATCGGTAATCCGGCCCTGCTGACCGAGCTGACCGGCATCACGGTGGTCAGTGATTTCCGCAGCCGCGACGTTGCCGCTGGCGGGCAAGGCGCACCGCTGGTTCCAGCCTTTCACGAAGCACTTTTTGAAGAGCAGCCTGGCAACCGCGCCGTGCTGAACGTGGGTGGTTTCAGCAACCTCAGCCTGATTGAACCCGGCAAGCCTGTCGCAGGTTTCGACTGCGGCCCGGGAAACGTGTTGCTGGACGCCTGGATTCAGCAACGGCGCGGGGACAACTTTGACCGTGATGGCCAATGGGCTGCCAGCGGCAAAGTCGAACCAGTACTGTTGAAGGCACTGCTCAGCGACCCCTTCTTTGTAACAAAGGGTCCGAAGAGTACCGGCCGCGAAGTCTTCAACCTGCCATGGCTGACCCGGCATCTGGCAGCGCTGCCAGCCTTCGCGGCCGAGGACGTCCAGGCAACGCTGCTGGAACTGACGGCATTGACCATCGTCGAATCGCTGCGCAGTGCCCAGGCCGATACTCAGGAGCTGCTGGTCTGCGGTGGGGGCGCGCACAATGCTGCACTCATGAAGCGCCTGGCCAGCCTGCTACCAGATGCGACCGTCAGCAGCACCGCCACTCACGGCGTAGACCCTGACTGGGTCGAAGCCATGGCTTTCGCCTGGTTGGCTCACTGCTGCCTGGAAGGTATCGCGGCCAATCGCCCGAGCGTCACCGGTGCCCGTGGGCTGCGCGTACTTGGCGCCATCTACCCTGCATAGTTAAATGCCGGACAGCAAAACGCCGCAGGGCCCTGAGGCCATGCGGCGTTTTGATGATTCAGATGCGCTGATCAGATCGAGAACGAAGAGCCACAGCCACAGGTGGTGGTAGCGTTCGGGTTCTTGATGACGAAACGCGAGCCTTCCAGACCTTCCTGATAATCCACCTCGGCTCCTGCCAGGTACTGGAAGCTCATCGGATCGACAACCAGACTCACACCTTCGCGCTCAACGATGGTGTCGTCATTGGCCACTTCCTCATCAAAAGTGAAGCCGTACTGAAAACCTGAACAACCGCCGCCCGTAACGAATACGCGCAGCTTCAAGCGATCATTCCCCTCTTCATCGACCAGGCTCTTCACCTTGTGCGCGGCACCGTGGGTGAATTGCAAAGCCGTGGGGGTGAAGGATTCGACGCTCATGCTGACTATCTCCCGGCGTTAAGCCGTCATATTGCGTGATGACGCGCATTATCCGCTTCTCCTAGAAAAGCGGTCAACTATTGTTATGGTATATCAAGCAACCCAGTCGCTCGGCCGGAAATGCAAAAAGGCCCGTTCAACGGGCCTTTTGCTGAGTGCAATATAGCCTTACGGCAACATGCCCGCGTGGGACAAGCCCAGACGTTCGTCCAGCCCGAACAGGATGTTCATGTTCTGCACGGCCTGACCCGACGCGCCTTTGACCAGGTTGTCGATCACCGACAGCACGACCACCAGATCGCCGTCCTGAGGGCGGTGCACGGCAATACGGCACACGTTGGCGCCTCGCACGCTGCGGGTTTCCGGATGGCTGCCGGCAGGCATGACATCGACGAACGGTTCGTTCGCATAACGTTTTTCAAACAGCGCCTGCAGGTCCACCGAGCGATCCACGACGGTCGCGTAGAGCGTGGAGTGGATGCCACGGATCATCGGGGTCAGGTGCGGCACGAAGGTCAGGCCAACGTCCTTGCCCGCCGCACGACGCAAACCCTGGCGAATTTCCGGCAGGTGGCGATGCCCTTTGACTGCGTAAGCCTTCATGCTTTCCGATGTCTCGGAGTACAGCGAACCCACAGCAGCACCACGACCGGCACCGCTGACGCCGGACTTGCAGTCGGCGATCAGGCGCGAAGCATCGGCCAGGCCCGCTTCGAGCAATGGCAGGAAACCCAACTGCGTAGCGGTCGGATAGCAACCCGGCACAGCGATCAGGCGCGCCTTCTTGATCTGCTCGCGATTGACTTCCGGCAGGCCATAGACCGCTTCATCCAACAGTTCAGGAGCACCGTGTGGCTGGCCGTACCATTTCGCCCACTCATCAGCGTCTTGCAGACGGAAGTCCGCAGACAGGTCGATGACCTTGGTGCCGGCTGCCAGCAATTCACCCGCCAGGGCATGCGCTACGCCGTGAGGGGTGGCAAAGAACACCACGTCGCAAGCGCCCAGGGTCTTGATGTCCGGGACACTGAACGCCAGGCCGTCGTAGTGGCCTCGCAGGTTCGGGTACATGTCGGCCACGGCCAGGCCGGCCTCGGATCGGGAAGTGATCACCACCACTTCAGCTTGCGGATGTTGTGCCAACAGACGCAACAGTTCGACACCGGTGTAACCCGTGCCGCCGACGATACCGACCTTGACCATAAACCTGCCCTCAACGAACCCACTGGAAAGCCGTCGATAATAGGGCCCGTATCGTCCTGCGACAACCGGCAACGTGACGTGCGGGACCGCAAGCCTCTACTATCCGGACTACCGTGAACCTGGGAATAACCAAAAATGCTTTATCTGTGGCTCAAAGCTTTCCACATCATCAGCGTCGTGTGCTGGTTTGCCGGCCTGTTCTACCTGCCGCGCCTGTTCGTCTACCACGCCCAAAGCGAAGACACCATCAGCAAGGAGCGCTTCAGCATCATGGAGCGCAAGTTGTACCGGGGCATCATGGGACCGGCGATGATCGCCACGCTGATCTTCGGTGGCTGGCTCATCTACCTCAATCCAGGCATCTTCAGCCAGGGTGGCTGGATACACGCCAAACTGACCTTGGTCGTGTTGCTGATCGGCTACCACCATATGTGCGGCGCGCAGGTAAAGCGCTTTGCCCGTGGCGAAAATACCCGCAGCCATGTCTTTTATCGCTGGTTCAATGAAGTGCCGGTTCTGATATTGCTGGCGATCGTAATTCTGGTCGTCGTTCGGCCGTTCTAAATCCAATAGTTATCACTCACCGGGGTACTTCAAATGTCGCTGCCCGCTCTGCTTGAACAACGCTTGCGCTTGCCCGTAGTGGCCGCGCCGATGTTCCTGATTTCCAACCCGCAACTGGTGCTTGCCTGCTGTCGCAACGGCGTAGTGGGCAGTTTTCCAGCGCTGAATCAACGCGAGAGCAGTGGTTTCAAGGCTTGGCTGGAGGAAATCGAGGCGCAGCTGGCGACTCTGGAAAACCCTGCGCCCTACGCGGTGAACCTGATTGTGCACAACAGCAATCCGCGCTTGCAGGCGGACCTGGATATCTGCATCGAACACGAAGTGCCGATCGTGATCACCAGCCTCGGCGCCGTTAAGGAAGTAGTCGATGCGGTCCACGGCTATGGCGGCCTGGTTTTCCATGATGTGACGACCCGTCGTCATGCCGAGAAAGCCGCCGAGGCGGGTGTGGACGGGCTGATTGCCGTCGCAGCGGGTGCCGGCGGACATGCTGGCACCTGGAGCCCGTTCTCGCTGATCGCCGAAATCCGCCAGTTTTTCGACAAGACGCTACTGCTGGCCGGGTGCCTGAACCACGGCCACGAAATTCTCGCAGCACAATTGCTCGGTGCGGACCTGGCCTACTTCGGCACACGATTTATCGGTACCACTGAAAGTCACGCGCCTGACGCCTACAAAGAGATGCTGCTGACGTCCAGAGCCGCCGATATCATCCATACTCCAGCAGTGTCGGGGGTACCGGCAAGCTTCATGCGCCAAAGCCTGGAGGCCGCCGGATTCGACACGGCAGCGCTGCAAAACAAGGGAGAGGTCAATTTCGGCTCCAAACTCAAACCCATCAGCGATGAAGCCAAAGCCTGGAAAACTGTGTGGTCCGCGGGCCAGGGCGTCGGTGAAATCGATGACTTGCCAAGCGTCGAACAATTGATCGCACGTCTCGACGCCGAGTACCGCAAGGCACAGGAGCAAGCAGAGCAACTGCGCCAACACTGGCCGCGCTGAGCAACCACTCAAGCAGCGGCTGGCCATTCGTATCGATGACTTGCGACAAGGACGCCTGGGCAATGAGCGAAAACCATTACAAGATCGTGTTTGACGGCACTTTGTTGCCGGGGGTTGATATCAACACGGCTAAACTCAATCTCGCTGCGCTGTTCAAGAGCGACGTCAGCGCCATCGAGCGCCTGTTCAATGGTCGACCGATAGCATTAAAGAGCGACCTGTCACAGGCTGATGCACAGGCCTATCTTCAAGCCCTGAGGAATACGGGTGTCGATGCCCGGATCGAGGCGCAACCTACGATCGAGCTAGACCTGGCCGATGTTCACGATCCTGTCTCTGCAGCGCAGCCGCAGTCCCCGTATTCGCCACCACAGGCAAGCCTTGGCGAAAGACAGCCGGAATTCGCCGCACTCAAACCCTTCGCCGTCGAAGGTCGCATCGGGCGCCTGCGTTTTCTGGCGTGGACGATGGTGCTGAGCCTGGTGACCCTTCCCGTTGTCGGCGTGTTTGCGCTCATCGGCCTGGGCCTGGTCAGTGGCGACTCCACCACCGGACTGATCATCGGCGGCATCTTCGCCTTCTTCCTGTTCTTGGCGTTCGTGGTGATCAGTGTTCTGTTCACCATTCAGCGTTTGCACGATATAGGCTGGTCGGGCTGGCTCTGGCTCCTGAACCTGGTTCCGTTCGTAGGCAGTTTCTTCCCGCTGGTGATCATGGTCATGCCAGGCAACATCGGCGCGAACCGCTATGGCCCGCCTCCCCCGCCCAACAGCACGGCGGTCAAGGTTTTGTGCGCGTTGTGGATTGTGTTTATCGGGTTATTTACCGTCGGTGCAATGGTGGGTGGAATCTCGGCAATCCAGCAAGAGTATGAAGACACCCTCGAAAGCAGCTACCAAAGCAGCTCGATGAGCACTGACGAAATCGATGTCGAAGTCGAACCGCAAGCAAATTCGCCAGCCGAGGCAGCCGAAGAAGCCCCGCCCCCTGTAGACTCTGCGAAAGAATGAACAGCGCTCCCCGCCCGTGACACCTGCGTCGCGGCGCGGAGCTGTTGCGATGGAGAATGGCATGACCCGTTACGCTCTGATCACTGGCGCTTCCAGCGGCATCGGCCTGGCGATGGCTGAAGCGCTGGCCCGGCGCGGCCGCAGCCTGATTCTGGTGGCTCGACAGCGTGATCAGCTGGAAAGCATTGCGATTGAACTGACCCAACGTTTTGGCGTGGAAGTGTTGTTCCGTGCCTGCGATCTGGGCGAGCCACTGCGCCTGTCGGGCTTCCTGCTGGAACTGGAGGAAGGTGACCGGCAAATCGACCTGCTGGTCAACTGCGCCGGCATTGGCACTTGCGGCCCGTTCCTGGCTCAAGACTGGATGACCGAACAGGATTTGATTGAAGTGAACATTCTGGCACTCACTCGCCTGTGCCATGCCATCGGTAACAGCATGGCGTTACAGGGTGGCGGTCAAATTCTGAACGTCGCTTCGGTCGCGGCGTTCCAGCCCGGGCCGTGGATGAGCACTTACTACGCGAGCAAGGCCTATGTACTGCACTTTTCCGAAGCCCTGCGCGTCGAGCTGAAAAAATGCGCGGTCAAGGTCTCGGTGCTCTGCCCCGGCCCGACTCGCACGGCGTTTTTCCGCACCGCGCAACTGAACGACGACAAACTGTCCAACAGTAAAATGCTGATGAGTCCGGAGGAAGTCGCGCTCTATACCGTGCGAGCCCTGGAGAAAAATCGCGCAATCATTATTCCGGGGCGACGCAACCGCTGGTTCGCCACCCTGCCCCGGTTCGGCTCGCGCTGGCTGATCAGGACGATCACCGGCATGGTCATCAAGGCTCACTGCCCGCGCTGAAGGTAAAACACTGGGCGGGTACACCCGGCATGGGTACACTCGGGCCAGCCCAAACAACGGAGAAAACAGCTGTGGATACTCTGTTCACCAAGATCATCAACCGGGAAATCCCGGCGAAGATCATTTACGAGGACGACCAGGTACTGGCCTTCCACGATATCGCCCCGCAGGCACCGGTGCACTTCCTGGTGGTCCCGAAGAAGCCGGTACGTACCCTGAACGACCTGACCGAGGACGACAAGGCCCTGGCTGGACACATCCTGTTCACCGCCCAGCGCCTGGCCCTGGAACTGGGTTGCGAAAAAGGTTTCCGAGTTGTCATGAACTGCAATGAAGAAGGTGGGCAGACTGTCTATCACATTCATATGCATGTACTGGGACAGCGTCAGATGCACTGGCCGCCGGGCTGATTCAATACACACTCCCGTAGGAGCCAGGCTTGCCGGCGATGACGTCATTGAGATCGCCATCGCCGGCAAGCCTGGGTCCTACAAGGCGAGCCTGCGTCGAAATGACCCAACGCAAACCTTCCCCGGCCGATTGGGTTAAACTGGCCGCCGAGATTCCTCCGGAGGTCAGCATGACTACCCAACGTCACTACTCGCCAATTGATCGCCTTCTGCTGCAAGCCGATGCCGCGATGCGGACCCTGCTGCCCTTCAGCGGCCAGCCCTACCGTCCGTCGCCGGCCATTGTACAGCCCGATGCGAAATTGAGCGATGAAGACACTCGCCACGTTGCCGGGCTGATGCGCATCAACCATACCGGTGAAGTCTGCGCCCAAGCGCTGTACCAAGGGCAGGCCCTGACTGCCAAGCTGCCGCAAGTGCGCATCGCGATGGAGCACGCCGCCGAAGAAGAAGTCGACCATTTGGCGTGGTGTGAGCAACGCATCCATCAATTGGGTAGCCACACCAGCATTCTCAATCCGCTGTTTTATGGAATGTCATTTGGGATAGGCGCTGTTGCAGGCCTGATCAGCGACAAAGTCAGCCTGGGTTTTGTCGCAGCGACAGAAGATCAGGTGTGCAAGCACTTGAATGAACACCTGGAGCAACTGCCGGCCGAGGATGAAAAATCCCGGGCGATTCTCGAGCAGATGCGCATCGATGAAGAACAGCATGCCGAAAGCGCACTGGAGGCTGGCGGCTTTCGCTTTCCGGCACCGGTAAAGTTCGGGATGAGCTTGATGGCCAAGGTCATGACCAAGAGTACTTATCGGATCTGACCGGCTACACCGGAAACAAAAAAGGCGACGGCCCTGAGGCAGTCGCCTTTTTTTGATCTCGATTCAACCCAGCTCGATGATCTCGTAGTCGTGGGTGATCTCTACACCTGCCGCACCGAGCATGATCGAAGCCGAGCAATACTTTTCAGCGGACAGTTCGATAGCCCGCTTGACCTGCGCTTCCTTCAGGCCACGCCCCTTGACCACAAAATGCATGTGGATCTTGGTGAAAACCTTCGGATCTTCAGTCGCACGCTCAGCTTCAAGGAACGCCTCGCAGCTCTCGACCGCCTGACGGGACTTCTTGAGGATGCTGACCACATCGAAATTGCTGCAACCGCCGACACCCAGCAGGAGCATTTCCATCGGCCGGACACCCAGGTTACGGCCGCCGGCATCGGGCGGACCGTCCATGACCACGACATGACCGCTGCCGGATTCGCCGAGGAACATGGCTTCGCCAGCCCATTGGATGCGTGCCTTCATCGCCAAGACTCCACTGTCTAAAAAAGGGTCGCCAGCTTAGCACAGGCCCCTTGGTTGACAGTGATTGGCGTCCTAGGACATAACCATCAGCGCTGTAGGTAAAATCTCGAATATTGCAAGAAGTGTCTGGTAAGCTGGCGCCAATTCGCTGGCGCTTGGCCAGCTGAGCCGCAATGTCCGCAATTCATAAAAACCCAACACACCGTGCAGTCTTTTCGGGATACAACCATGGTTGCTATTGCCCCCACCCTCAAGATGAAAAACCTCGACAAGCTGTTGATGCATTGCCAGCGCCGTCGCTATCAGGCCAAGAGCAACATCATTTGCGCCGGTGACCGCTCGGAGACGCTGTTCTTCATCATCAAGGGTTCGGTCACCATCCTGATCGAAGACGACGACGGTCGGGAAATGATCATCGCCTACCTGAACGCCGGGGATTTTTTCGGTGAGTTGGGTCTGTTTGAGCAGGCCGGCCACGAACAGGAACGCAGTGCCTGGGTGCGGGCCAAGGTCGAATGCGAAGTGGCAGAAATCAGCTACGCGAAATTCCGCGAATTGTCTCAGCAGGATCCGGACATTCTTTACGTACTAAGCGGACAGATCGCACAACGCCTGCGCAACACCACCCGCAAGGTCGGTGACCTGGCGTTTTTCGACGTCACCGGTCGCGTCGCCCGCTGCCTGCTTGAACTGTGCAAGCAGCCAGATGCCATGACCCATCCCGATGGCATGCAGATCAAGGTGACCCGTCAGGAAATCGGACGGATCGTTGGCTGCTCCCGGGAGATGGTCGGACGTGTGCTCAAGGATCTGGAGGAGCGCAACCTGGTGGATGTCAAAGGCAAGACCATGGTGGTCTTCGGTACGCGCTGAGCACGTAAATCTAGCCGTTGAACATGTGCCCAAGCATTCGACGGTAGAGTTCATCAAGACGTTCCAGCGCATCCGGCGCGGTGAACTTCTCATGCAAGGCGATGTGGCTTTCTGCCCGCACCCGTTGCTCCAGACCGCAGGCCTCATTAAAGCGATTGACCGCCGCGACCATCGATTCGCGCTCGTTATCCAGCAACATCGCACCATGAACCAGCCCTACTGGACGCTGACCACCTTGGCTCTGGCGCCAGCGCTGGGCAGTACCAACCATCTTGCGCCCATCCAGATTGACGTTGAAGCGGCCATCACAGAAGGCACCGTCGATTTCGCCCAGGGACGAAGTGCCCCCCAGCTCATCCAGCAACTGGCAGATCGGATCACATAGACGCCGGTAGCCGGTCTCGATACGGTTCAGATCCCCTTCGCTACGCGGTGGCGCGTAAACCAGAGCGATGTTGAGGGTTGTCGCTGATTGCGGAACGGGTTCACCACCGGTATCGCGCAACAGCACCGGCCAGCCTGCAGCGGCGGAGACTTCGCAGGCGTGTTCGAAACCTGGCAAGCGATTCAAGCGGCGCGGCATTACCAATGCCTGGTCGCTGGGCTGCCAGAACAGCAGCCCAAATTCCGCGTCGCCAGCACAGACCGAGGCCAGCAGATCCTGCTCGGCCTGAAGGCCGCCTTCGATGGTCAGAGAAACAGGTGAGGTCACAAGGTACTCCGTAAGACAAAAAGTCTGTGGTGTTTCTTATGCCGCTATCGCGAGCAGGCTCGCTCCCACAGTTGATTGTGGTTACCCTCAAACCCTGTAGGAGCAAGCTTGCTCGCGATGCTTTTCAGTCGAGAGTCGAACCGCTGACAGGAATGCCGCGCTCAGGGAAGAACAGTCGTTGCAGTTCAGTGCCCGGATTTTCGGCGCGCATGAACGCCTCGCCAACCAGGAACGCGTAGACATCGCTGATTTCCATCAACTCGACATCGGCGCGATTGAGGATGCCGCTTTCAGTGATCACCAGACGATCTCGCGGGATACGCGGCAACAGGTCGAGGGTAGTTTCCAGGCTAACCTCGAAGGTGTGCAGGTTGCGGTTGTTGATGCCGACCAGCGGCGTGTCGAGGGTTTTCAAGGCCCGCTCCAGCTCATCGCCATCGTGGACTTCCACCAGCACATCAAGGTTGACGCTTTTGGCCACGGCCGCCAGCTCGGCCATTTTCACGTCGTCCAGCGCGGAGACGATCAACAGCACGCAGTCGGCGCCAAGGGCACGGGCTTCGACGATCTGGTACGGATCGATCATGAAGTCCTTGCGAATGACCGGCAGTGTGCACGCCGCGCGGGCCTGCTGCAGGTACAGGTCAGCGCCCTGGAAATAATCAATATCGGTAAGCACCGACAGACAGGTCGCGCCGCCCTTCTCGTAGCTCTTGGCAATATCGGCAGGAACGAAGTTCTCGCGGATCACGCCTTTGCTCGGCGAAGCCTTCTTGATTTCAGCAATGACTGCAGGCTCTTTCAGCTTGGCCTGAGCCAGCAAAGCCTTGGCAAAACCACGGGGTGCATCGGCCGCCTTGGCCAGACTTTCCAGCTCGGCGAGGCTGACGCGAGCGCTACGCTCGACAACTTCCTCGGCTTTGCGCGCCAGAATGTTTTCCAAAACCGTCGGTACACTCATCCCTCATTCTCCACTTTGAATACCGCGGTAAACGCACCCAGTTCCTCGAGTTTTTCCCGAGCAAGGCCGGTGTGCAGCGCATCGTGCGCCAAGGCAACGCCTTCTTTCAGGCTGCTGGCATGGTCAGCCGCGTACAGCGCGGCACCAGCATTGAGCATGATCATCTCGGCAGCTTTCTGACCGTTTTCGGTCTTTCGCTTGCCCAGGGCGTCGCGAATCAGCTCCAGGGAGGCCGCCGGGCTTTCCACCGCCAGGCCATGCAGGCTCTGGCTTTTCATGCCCAGGTCTTCCGGTTCGACCCAATATTCAGTGATCTGATCGTTTTTCAGTTCCGCGACAAAGGTCGGTGCTGCCAGGCTGAATTCGTCCAGACCATCCTTCGAATGCACCACCAGCACATGTTTGCTGCCCAAACGCTGCAACACTTCAGCAAGCGGCCGGCACAACGCCTGGGTGAATACACCCACTACCTGATGTTTCACACCGGCCGGATTCGTAAGCGGGCCAAGCATGTTGAACAGAGTGCGCAAGCCAAGCTCCTTGCGCGGGCCGGCGGCATATTTCATGGCACTGTGATGAGTCTGGGCAAACATGAAGCCGATGCCGACGTTATCGATGCAGCGCGCCACCTGGACCGGGGTCAGGTTCAGGTAGATGCCGGCTGCCTCCAGCAAATCGGCACTGCCGCTTTTACCCGAGACCGCGCGGTTGCCGTGCTTGGCCACCGTGCAACCGGCCGCCGCGACCACAAAGGATGACGCAGTCGACACGTTGAAGATGTTGGCACCGTCACCGCCAGTACCGACCACATCGACCACGCCGTCGAGGGTCTTGAGTTCGACCGTGTCTGCCAGTTCACGCATGACCGACACCGCGCCGACGATTTCGTCGATGCTTTCGCTCTTCATGCGCATGGCCATCATGAACGCGCCGATCTGCGCGTCCGTGCATTGCCCGGTCATGATTTCGCGCATCACGTCGCGCATTTCATCGGTGCTGAGGTCGAGCTGTTCGACGATACGGCCCAGGGCTGTCTTGATGTTCATGAAAGGTCCTTAGCGCGTGCCGCCGGTTTGTTTGAGGAAGTTAGCGAACAACTCGTGTCCCTGTTCGGTAAGAATCGACTCAGGGTGGAACTGCACGCCTTCGATGTTCAGGGTCTTGTGGCGCAGGCCCATGATCTCGTCGACCGAACCATCTTCCAGTTGGGTCCAGGCGGTCAGCTCGAGGCAATCAGGCAGGGTTTCGCGCTTGACGATCAATGAATGATAGCGGGTAACCGTCAGCGGCATGTTCAGGCCTTCGAAGACACCTTTGTCTTCATGGAACACCGGGCTGGTCTTGCCGTGCATGACCTGGCGCGCGCGAACCACATCGCCACCAAAGGCCTGGCCGATGGACTGATGGCCCAGGCAGACACCGAGGATCGGCAGTTTGCCGGCGAAATGCTTGATCACATCAATCGAGACGCCGGCTTCAGTTGGAGTGCAAGGACCGGGAGAAACGACGATGCGCTCAGGATTGAGGGCTTCGATTTCGGCGACGGTAAGTTCATCGTTGCGCACGACTTTGACCTGGGAGCCCAGCTCACCAAGGTATTGCACAACGTTGTAGGTAAAAGAGTCGTAGTTATCGATCATCAGCAACATGGCGTTAAGAACCTCTTGAATTCACTGACTTGATTCAGCCTTCGAATGATTTACCCGCAGCGTCCTGCACTTTGGCGGACGCTGGATTCGCGCAGCAAAGCGGTGTGTCTGACGGGTAAAGAAGGCAAAGCGGTAAAGATCCGGTCGGGCCGGCAGAAGGATTCAGGCGCGCCAACGCCAGCGGGCGTGTGCCTTGATGACTTGATCCAGGAGTTTGCTGACGATCAACACGGGGAAGGTCTCATTTATACGTCTTGGCACAGTAACTTAGCTGGGCAGAGCGTGCAATATGGGGCGATCGAAGCAAGTGAAACATTCGGCAAGTTCGCGCCGAATGGCATGAGGCTCTATAGTTTTTTGGCACTGTCGTTTACCCCACTAAAACAAGAAACAAACGGACTTGCTCATGATCAGACAGACGCTGTTTGCACCGCTTGCCGGTTGCTTGCTCGCCTTGGCTTACGCTCAGGCGATTGCGGCGCCCAATCCTTACTCCAACTTCATCGTCTTCGGTGACAGCCTCAACGATGCGGGGCAGTTTACCGACGCGGGCGGCCCTCCCGGTTCGACTCTGCGCTTCACCAACCGGGTAGGGCCGACTTATCAGGACGGCAGTGGCGAAGTCTATTCCGCCAACTCAACCCAGTTGCTCGGGGGCAGGCTTGGCTTCTCAGCGGACCAGACTGCCGCTTCGACTTCAGCCGCACGCGCCGTCCAGGGCCTGCCAGACGGTAACAACTGGGCCGTCGGCGGCTACCGCACCGACCAGATCCTCGATTCAATCACCACGTTATCCGCCACCGGCGAACGTGCACGAGCGGGCTATTTGCCGACCAACAACTTCCGCGCCGATCCGAACGCGCTGTATTACCTCTCCGGCGGCGGTAACGACTTTCTTCAGGGACGTGTGCAAAGTGGCGCCCAGGCGAATGCCGCGGCGGACCGACTGGCCAACAGCGTTCAGGTTCTGCAAACAGCCGGCGCCCGCTACATCATGGTCTGGCTGTTGCCTGACCTGGGCTTGACCCCTGCCATCAATGGCAGCCCTCTGCAGGGACCGACCTCGCAACTGAGCGCGGCCTTCAACCGGCAACTGGTCACTCGACTGGCGGGCATCGATGCCGAAATCATCCCGCTGAACATTCCACTGTTGCTGCAGGAAACCTTCGCCGATCCCGCGCGATTCGGTTTTGCCACCGGGCAGAACCTGACCGCGACTTGCTTCAGCGGCGACGGCTGCACCGAAAACGCCGCCTTTGGCATCAACAGCGCCACCCCCGACCCCAGCAAGCTGGTTTATAACGACGGGGTTCATCCGACCGAAGCCGGGCAAAAGCTGGTGTCCGACTACGCCTATTCCTTACTCGCTGCACCCTGGGAACTGACGCTGCTGCCGGAAATGGCCCACGCCACGCTACGCGCGCATCAGGATGAACTGCGCAGCCAATGGCAATCCGACTGGGAAAGCTGGCAGGCGGTCGGCCAATGGCGGGCCATTGTGGCCGGGGGCGGCCAGCACCTCGATGTGGACCATCAAAGCAGCGGCGCCGATGCCGATGGCAACGGCTACAGCTTGAACATTGGCGGCAGCTATCGCCTCAATGAAGCCTGGCGAGTAGGTGTGGCGGCAGGCTTCTATCGTCAGAATCTGGAGGCAGGCAATAACGATTCGGACTACAAGCTCAACAGCTACCTGGCCACGGCATTCGCCCAATTCCAGCAGAACCGGTGGTGGGCCGATGCCGCATTGACCGGCGGCAAGCTGGATTACGACAATCTCAAACGCAAATTTGATCTAGGCGCGGGTGAGGGTGCGGAGAAAGGCGACACCGATGGCTATCTCTGGGCATTCAGCACACGCCTGGGCTATGACATTGCGCAGCCGGGCAGTGAATGGCACCTGTCGCCGTTCATCAGTGCCGATTACGCCAAAGTGGAAGTCGACGGTTATTCGGAAAATACCAGTCGCTCCACGGCGCTGACCTTTGATGATCAGAAACGCGATTCGAAACGTCTCGGTGCCGGGCTTCAGGGTAAGTATCAGATCACCTCGCAGACCCAGGTGTTTGGCGAATATGCCTACGAGCGTGAGTATGAAGATGACGTACAGAAGGTGAACATCGCCCTCAATAGCTTGCCGTCACTCGATTTCACGCTTGCTGGCTATACACCGCAGAGCCACTTGAACCGCGTGAGCCTGGGGATCAGCCACAAGTTGACGGCCGATCTTGCGCTGCGTGGCGGGTATACGTTGCGCAAGGATGATGACTTTACCCAGCAAGGGATTTCCGTTGGGGTTGCGCTGGACTTCTGATCAAGCAAACAGCCAACATAAAAAACGCGGCGCCTTTACGGGCGCCGCGTTTTTTTTATGCTGGTGAAGCCATTGTGGGAGCGAGCCTGCTCGCGATAGCGGTGGATCAGGCTAAATCAAAGTTGGCTGTGCCGGCTCCTTCGCGAGCAGGCTCGCTCCCACATTGTTAGTGGCGAATTCAGGCGTCCGGGGTTTGTTCCGCCAGGGCCACTGCACGGAACATCGCGCGGCGTTTATTCAGGGTTTCTTCCCATTCCAGCGCCGGCACCGAGTCGGCAACGATGCCGCCACCGGCCTGCACATGCAGCTCGCCGTTCTTGATCACCGCCGTACGGATCGCAATGGCGGTGTCCATGTTGCCGTTCCAGGCGAAGTAGCCGACGGCGCCGCCGTAGACACCGCGCTTGACCGGTTCCAATTCGTCGATGATTTCCATCGCACGGATCTTCGGTGCGCCAGACAAGGTGCCCGCCGGCAGAATCGCCCGCAGTGCGTCCATCGCCGTCAGGCCGGCCTTCAGTTGGCCGGTGACGTTGGACACGATGTGCATCACGTTGGAGTAACGCTCGATGACCATTTTCTCGGTGAGTTTCACCGAACCGATTTCCGATACGCGACCCGTGTCGTTACGACCGAGGTCGATCAGCATCAGGTGCTCGGCAATTTCCTTGTCGTCCGACAGCAGGTCCTTTTCCAGTGCCACATCGGCCTCTTCGTTGGCCCCGCGTGGACGGGTGCCGGCGATCGGGCGCACGGTGATCAGATTGTCTTCGACCCGCACCAGCACTTCTGGCGAACTGCCGACGACATGGAAGTCGCCGAAGTTGAAGAAGTACATGTAAGGCGTCGGGTTGAAGCAGCGCAGCGCTCGGTAAAGATCGATGGGGGCTGCCTTGAAGTCGATCGACATACGCTGGGACGGCACGACCTGCATGCAGTCACCGGCCAGGATGTATTCCTTGATGGTGTCGACGGCTTTTTCGTAATCGTTCTGGGTGAAACTGGAACGGAACACCGGATCGGCTGACTGCTGCTTGCTGAAGTCCAGGCCACGGCGCGGGGTAATTGGCTGACGGAGTTTTTCCAGCAACTCTTCCAAGCGCGTGCGGCCTTGCTCGAAGGCGTCTTCCTGGGCCGGATCGGCCAGGACGATTGCATGCATCTTGCCGGCGAGGTTATCGAACACCACCACCGCGTCGGACACCATCAGCAGAATGTCCGGCACGCCCAACGGGTCCGGGTTCGGGCATTTGCCCAGACGCTTTTCCACATAACGCACGCAGTCATAACCGAAGTAGCCCACCAGGCCGCCGTTGAAGCGCGGCAGACCGGCAATCGTCGGCACGTTGTAACGGGCCTTGAAGGTTTCGACGAAGGCCAGTGGGTCTGCTACATCGTGGCTTTCAGTCTCGACACCGTCGATGGTCACGCTGACGTGATGGTCGTGCACCCGCAGCACAGTGCGGCACGGCAGGCCGATGATCGAGTAACGACCCCACTTCTCGCCACCCTGCACGGACTCCAGCAAATAGGAGTTGGGCTCGTCGGCCAGTTTCAGGTAGATCGATAGCGGCGTATCGAAGTCGGCCAGGGTTTCGCAAGCAAGCGGGATGCGGTTATAGCCGGCAGCGGCCAAACGCAGGAATTCTTCGCGGATCATGAGGTGCCTCGTGGCTTGAGGGTCAAACAGTCAGGTATGCAAACGCGCCGGACAACCGGCAAGGATCAGTCAGGCGCGCCAACGCCAGCGGGCCAGGGCCTTGATGACTTTCATCCAGAGTTTGCGAGTGACCACCACGATGGCGTTTCCAGAAGGGGGTTGGACAGCGTCGGCCAACGTTATCTCAGCGGCCGGGTCCAGGCAACCGCGAATTAGCTTGCGCAGGTCGTCGATCACCAACGCCGGTGACTCTTCGGCAATCGGCCGGCCGTGGTTGTAGCCGTAGCTCAAGGCCACGCACTTGACCCCCGCCGCTTTCGCCGCCTGCACATCACTGCGCGAGTCGCCGACAAACAAGGATTGCGAGGCCGGGATATTGGCCATCTTCATTACGAAAAACAGCGCAGCCGGGTCGGGTTTTTTCTGTGGCAGGGTGTCGCCGCCAATGATCCACTTGAAATATCGGCCGATTTTCATCTGATCCAGCAGCGGCGCGACGAAGCGCTCCGGCTTGTTGGTAATCAGCGCCATCTCGACGCCCTGCTTTTGCAGCCATTTAAGGGTATCGCGCACACCGGGGTAGACCACGGTCAACCCATGGCTATCGG
Source organism: Pseudomonas sp. GW823-FHT06B06 (assembly GCF_058795195.1). Lineage (NCBI taxonomy): Bacteria > Pseudomonadati > Pseudomonadota > Gammaproteobacteria > Pseudomonadales > Pseudomonadaceae > Pseudomonas > Pseudomonas sp. GW823-FHT06B06. Next base: position 19,721 of record NZ_JBXAHO010000007.1, read on the forward strand.
CATACGCCTGCATGAAAATCTCCAGCGCGCTGTCAGCCTCGGCGTCATCGACCTTCGAGTGGTCGATACCGCCGGCCAGGGCACGGCGCACCAGCACCGGCGCGCCATTACCCACCCATTCACGCACCGCTTCGATACCGGCCGGTGCTCGACCGAGCTTGAGCAGCATCTTGTCCACCGCCACCGCCAGGTCCGGGACCGAGTCGACCAAGGTGCCATCCAGGTCGAACATCACCAGTCGAGGCAGGGTTCCGGGAAACAGCTGCTCAAAGCCACTCATGGGCGGGCCAGCGCCAGTTCGGAACGCATTTTTTCAATCACTTCCTGGTAGTTCGGTGCATTGAAGATCGCCGAACCAGCAACGAAGGTATCAGCACCTGCCGCAGCGATTTCACGAATGTTGTTCACGTTGACGCCACCGTCGATTTCCAGGCGAATGTCACGACCCGACGCGTCGATCAGCGCCCGCGCCTCACGCAGCTTGTCAAGGGTGCCAGGGATGAACTTTTGCCCGCCAAAGCCCGGGTTGACGCTCATCAGCAGGATCATGTCGACCTTGTCCATCACGTACTTGAGCACGTCCAGCGGCGTTGCCGGGTTGAACACCAGGCCCGACTTGCAACCGCCCTCACGGATCAGTTGCAGGGAGCGGTCGATGTGCTGGGTAGCCTCCGGGTGGAAGGTGATGTAGGTCGCGCCGGCTTCGATGAAGTCACCGACGATGCGGTCCACCGGGCTGACCATCAGGTGCGCGTCGATCGGCGCGGTCACGCCGTACTTGCGCAGCGCCGAGCAGACCATCGGGCCGATGGTCAGGTTCGGCACGTAGTGGTTGTCCATGACATCGAAGTGCACGAAGTCGGCGCCGGCGGCCAGGACGTTGTCCACTTCTTCGCCCAGGCGGGCGAAGTCGGCGGAAAGAATCGACGGAGCAATTACGAAGGGCTGCATGACGCACCTTTTCTGAGCAGAATCACGATGGCGCGCATTGTATACCTCATGCTTTGGCCCGCGCACCGAAAGCGCGATGATCAGTAGGCCGCCCGGTAGATTTTCTCGATATCGACAGCACTCAACCGGCGCGGATTGTTGCGCATCAGGCGCTCGATCCCCGCTGCCTCCACGGCCATCGCCGCAATCGCATCCTCGGGAACCCCGACACTGCGCAGGCCTTGGGGGATTTCCACCGCCGCGCACAACGCGGTCATGGCCTCTACAGCTTTGTCGGCCGCTTCATTGGCGCTCAGATGAGCCGTCCTCACCCCCATGGCTTCGGCGATATCCTGCATGCGTTCAATGCAGGCCATCTTGTTCCAGGTCATGACATGGGACAGCAGCAAGGCATTGCTCACGCCATGGGCGATATTGAAGCGCCCTCCCAAGGGATACGCCAGCGCATGCACCGCACCCACCCCGGCATTACCGAATGCCATGCCCGCCATCAGGCTCGCGGTGGCCATGTCTTCACGGGCCTGCAGGTTGGACGGGTTGGCGTAGGCCTTGGGCAGCGCCTTGGCGATCAGTTTTATGGCGCCGATGGCCAGGGCGTCGGTAATCGGCGAGGCATTGACCGACAGATAGGATTCGATGGCATGCACCAGCGCATCGACGCCGCTGGCCGCCGTGACCCCGCGCGGACAAGTCAGCGTCATCTGCGGGCTTACCAATGCCACGTCCGGCAACAAGTAATCGCTGACGATGCCTTTCTTCAACTGCGCGACCTTGTCGGAAAGGATCGCCACGTTGGTGACTTCCGAACCGGTGCCGGCCGTGGTGGGGATGGCGATCAGTGGCGGGCCTTTGCGTGGCACCTGGTCAACCCCGAACAAATCTTCGAGGGCGCCGTGGTAACCGGCGTAGGCCGCCACGCTTTTAGCGATGTCGATGGCACTCCCACCGCCCAGGCCAATCAAGCCGTCATGCCCCCCATCGCGATAAACGCGCATGCAGTCTTCGACGATGGCGATTTCCGGGTCCGGCAACACCCGGTCAAAAATCTCATAAGTGCGCCCCCCAAGCTGGGCCAGCGCCAGCTCTACCGTGCCGGACTTGACCAAGGCAGCGTCGGTGACGATCAGCGGGTGGTCGATGTCCAGGCGCATCAGCTCGACGGACAACTGCTCGATGGCCGCTGCGCCGGTGATCAGTTTGTGGGCGATCTTGAAGGAGGAAAGACTCATGTGCGCAGCCTCTTATGGATGTGGGAGCTGGGCACAAGAGTAGCTGGGGTTTGAGGGTTGGCTGATATTCAGGTAGTGAATGAACCATGCTCGCGAATCAGCACAAAAACAACGGTGGGAGCGAGCCTGCTCGCGAAGACGGCTGAGTGCTCGACATTTGAGTCGACTGACACTCCGCTTTCGCGAGCAGGCTCGCTCCCACAGTGGATCGGTGTGAAGTTTTAGACCTGCGCAGTACGCAGTTTCTCGCTGCGCCCACGCAGCCACTCCAGGGTCAGGAGCAGGATCACCGAGAAGGCGATCAGCAGCGTCGCGGCGGCGGCGATGGTCGGGCTGAGGTTTTCGCGGATGCCGCTGAACATCTGCCGTGGCAAAGTCGCTTGCTCGGGGCCGGCGAGGAACAGCGTCACCACCACCTCATCGAAGGAAGTGGCGAAGGCAAACAAAGCACCGGAAATCACCCCGGGCGCAATCAACGGCAAAGTCACCCGACGGAACGCCGTCAGCGGCGAAGCGCCGAGGCTGGCCGCCGCGCGCACCAGGTTCTGGTTAAACCCTTGCAAAGTCGCCGACACGGTGATGATCACGAACGGCACGCCCAACACCGCATGCACCACAATCAGCGAAAAGAAGCTGTTGCCCAGGCCCAACGGCGCAAAGAACAGATAGCTGGCCACACCAATGATCACCACGGGCACCACCATCGGCGAAATGACCAGCGCCATCACCAGCGGTTTACCGGGGAAGTCGCCACGGGTCAGGCCGATGGCCGCCAGCGTACCGAACACCATGGCCAGCACCGTAGCGGCCGGCGCGACGATGATGCTGTTCTTCAGGGCGCGCATCCATTCCGCCGAGGCGAAAAAGTCGTGATACCACTGCAGCGAGAAGCCTTGCAGCGGGTACACCAGGAAACTGCCGGAGTTGAACGACAGCGGGATGATCACCAGCACCGGCAGGATCAGGAACAACAGAATCAAGCCGCAGAGAATCCGCAAGCTGTAGAACCACACCCGCTCGATGGGCGACATATAAGGACTCAGCATTTCATTCTCCCCTTAGCTCAGGCGCAGGCGACTGGCGCCCACCAGCCAGCTGTAAATCAGATAAAGCACCACGGTCGCCAGGAGCAACAGGCCACCGAGTGCGGTCGCCATGCCCCAGTTGATGCTGGTGTTGGTGTAGAAGGCGACGAAGTAGCTGACCATCTGATCGTTCGGGCTGCCCAGCAACGCCGGGGTGATGTAGTAGCCGATGGCGAGGATGAACACCAACAGGCAACCGGCGCCGACACCGGCATAGGTTTGCGGGAAGTACACCCGCCAGAAGCTGGCGAATGGATGGCACCCCAGGGAAATCGCCGCACGCATGTAGGTCGGCGAGATGCCTTTCATCACGCTGTAGATCGGCAGGATCATGAACGGCAGCAGGATGTGCACCATCGAGATGTAGACACCGACGCGGTTGAACACCAGCTCCAGCGGCTTATCAATGATGCCCATGGCCATCAGGCCGCTGTTGATCAAGCCACCCGATTGCAGCAATACGATCCACGCGGCAACCCGAACCAGGATCGAGGTCCAGAACGGTAGCAGCACCAGAATCATCAGCAGGTTGCTCTGGCGCGATGGCAGGTTCGCCAACAGGTAAGCCAGGGGATACGCGAGTACCAGGCAGATCACGGTGATGATCAGGCCCATCCAGAAAGTTCGGGCAAAGATGTCGAGGTAGATCGCCTGGTCCGGGGTGGCCGGGGCGATTTCGCCGAGGTCGTCGATGCGGTGATCGACCGCGGCCAGCAGATAGTACGGCGTAATGTTGCTGGTATTGCGGCGTACGGCTTGCCAGTAGGCCGGGTCACCCCAGCGCTCGTCGAGACCTTCCAGCGCTTCTTTATAAGAGGCCGGTTCAGCGGCGAACGGCAAGGCGCGGGCGGTTTTGGTCAGCAGGCTACGATAGCCGGCCAACTCCATGTTCAAGCGCTTGGACAAATCGCCCAGGGTCTGATTCTTGCGCGCTTCGGCGAGGTCTTCGCTGGCCGCCTTGTAGACCGGTTCGGCAGGCAGGCCTCGGCCGTCCCAACTGGCGATGGCCGCCACGGTGCGCGGCATGCCACCGACCACTTCCGGGTTACCCACGCTTTTGTAGAGCAGCGCCACGATTGGCACCAGGAACACCAGCAACAGGAACAGCACCAGCGGCGCGATCAACGCCTGGGCCTTCCAGCGGTTGACCCGCTCGGCGTGCTTGAGCCGCTGCTTCAAGGTGGGGTCAGTGCCCGCGTTCACGGGAACGGCGATAGCCATGGCGTACTCCGGAAATCTTTGGATGGGCGGCATCAAACAGCGCGATGCCGCATTACATCAATGTTCTTGAACCATTCACTGGCCCCTGTAGGAGCTGGCGCAGCCTGCGATCTTTTGGCGGCTTAGAGACCGCTGAAGATCAAAAGATCGCAGCCTTCGGCAGCTCCTACAGCGTAAGCCCGCGCTGCGGTCTTACTTCGCAGCCCAGGAATTGAAGCGCTGTTCCAGTTGCTCGCCGTTGTCAGCCCAGAAGCTGACGTCGATCTGTACCTGGTTGGCGATGTTTTCCGGGGTGGTCGGCATGTCCTTCAGGACATCCTTGGCCAGCAACGGTACGGCCTGGGTATTGGCTGGGCCGTAGGCGATGTTTTCCGAGTAGGTCTTCTGCTGCTGTGGTTGTACCGAGAAGGCGATGAATTTCTTCGCCGCTTCTGCACGCTTGGCATCCAGACCTTTTGGAATGGCCCATGCGTCGAAGTCGTAGATTCCGCCGTTCCACACCACTTTCAGGTTGCTTTCTTTCTGCACGGCGGCGATGCGGCCGTTGTAGGCCGAGCTCATGACCACGTCACCGGAAGCGAGGTATTGCGGCGGTTGTGCGCCAGCTTCCCACCACTGGATGTTGGGCTTGAGTTCGTCGAGTTTCTTGAACGCGCGATCCTGTCCATCTTTACCGGCCAGCACTTTATAGACGTCTTTTGGCGCAACGCCGTCAGCCATCAGTGCGAACTCCAGGGTGTACTTGGCGCCTTTACGCAGGCCTCGCTTGCCTGGGAATTGCTTGGTGTCCCAGAAATCCGCCCAGCTGGTCGGCGCGGTTTTCAGCTTGTCGGCGTTGTAGGCCAACACGGTCGACCACACGAAGAAACCTACGCCGCATGGCTGGATAGCGCCTTTGACGTAGTCTTCGGTCTTGCCGAACAGGGCCGGGTCGAGTTGCTCGAACATGTCTTCGTCGCAACCACGGGACAGTTCTGGTGATTCGACTTCTACCAGATCCCAGGACACGCTCTTGGTGTCGACCATGGCCTTGACCTTGGCCATCTCACCGTTGTATTCGCCCGCCACGATCTTGCCGTTGCCTGCCGCTTCCCACGGTGCGTAGAAGGCTTTGACCTGCGCCGCCTTGTTCGCCCCGCCAAAGGACACCACGGTCAGGTCCGGGCCAGCTGCCATTGCGCTTGCTGCCCCCATCATGCCCAGTGCCAGAGCGGTGAATTTCAGGGATCTCAACATTTATTGTTCTCTCCACGTGCAGGGTTTGTGTTGTTGAAGCCGGGGCGATCAGTTCGCCTCTAGAATGGGATCGAGCGCGCGAACGTGTTCGACCTGCCAGCCAAGCGGAACCACGTCACCGACCGCGAGCGCAGGATCGAGCTCGGCAATCGGTTGTTTCACGAAGAAGTCGGTCTTGCCACAGACCTCCAGGCGAACCCGGACGTGGTCGCCCAGATAGATGAATTCCGCTACCCGTCCCGAGAAGCGGTTGATGCAAGACTCGCTGGAGCCATTGAGACTCACGCGTTCCGGGCGAATGGACAAGGTCACCGGTTCACCGGTCTTGCCGACGTTCACCGCCAGGGCTTCAACTTTTTCACCACGGCCCAGTTCGACCACGCAACGGTCGCCGGTCTGGCTGTGCAGACGGCCGTTAAGACGGTTGTTTTCGCCAATGAAGTTGGCGACGAAGGTGTTTTTCGGCTCTTCATACAACGTACGTGGAGGCGCGATCTGCTGGATCTCGCCCTGATGGAAAACGGCCACACGATCGGACATGGTCAGGGCTTCGCCCTGGTCGTGGGTCACGTAGACCACGGTCACACCCAGACGCTGGTGCAGGTGCTTGATTTCCATCTGCATGTGTTCGCGCAACTGTTTATCCAGTGCGCCGAGGGGTTCGTCCATCAGCACCAGTTGCGGCTCGAACACCAGTGCGCGGGCCAGCGCCACGCGCTGCTGCTGGCCACCGGACAGTTGTGCCGGATAACGCTGGGCAAAGGCATCGAGCTGCACCATGCACAGGACTTTCTTGACCTTATCGCTGACGTCGCTTTTGTTCAGCCCGCGCACAGTCAGAGGGAACGCCAGGTTCTCGGCAACCGTCATGTGCGGGAACAACGCATAGTTCTGGAAGACCATGCCGATGTCACGCTTGTGCGGCGGCACGTTGTTGATGGCGCGTCCGGCCAGCAGGATCTCACCTGCTGTCGGAGTTTCGAAACCGGCGAGCATCATCAGACTGGTGGTTTTGCCGGAGCCTGAGGGGCCGAGCAAGGTGAGGAATTCGCCTTTGCGAATGTCCAGGTTGAGGTCCTTGACGATCAGGTTCTCGCCATCGTAGCTCTTCTGCACTCCACGAAAGCTGACCAGAACATCATTGGCCCCTGCGCTTGAATCGACCTGGCTCATACCCACACCTTTGTTGTTGATGACTGCTGTGGACTAAGCCTAGTGGACGCTGGGACCTGCGCAAATCGGGGGGCAAGAGAGAATCGCCTCAGCCATATGGAAGGCTGGGGGTAGGGATTGCCCTACAAGGATGGCGCGCTTTGGCAAGCGCAGCGGCGAGCGGTGAGCTGCACGCCGCAAGAACGAGCAATAGCGGTTGATCAGGCATGTCGCAAATGGACATGGCGACGCGCGCAGGGGGTGGGGGTGTTTTTCAGAGGAGCTTGTGTTCCATCGCGTACTTCACCAGCTCCGCCAGCGAGGTGATATTGAGTTTCTGCATCAACCGCGCCTTGTGGGTACTGATGGTTTTGCTACTCAACGCCAGTTGCTGGGCAATGTCGTTGACGTTGGCGCCCTGGGCCAGGCGTTCGAACACCGAAAACTCACGCTCCGAGAGCAGTGAGTGCAGCGGCCGCGAATCGGTCAGGCCGACTTCGAAGACCATTCGGTCGGCCAGGTCCGGATCGATATAGCGCCCTCCCGCTGCCACCCGGCGGATGGCCGTCAGCAACAGCGCCGGATCACTGTCCTTGGTGGCATAGCCTGCCGCACCGACTTTCAAGGCCCGTGCCGCCATTTGTGCCTCGTCATGCATCGACAACACCAGGATCACCGGCGGATTGTTCAAGGCACGGATCCGCGGGATCGCCTCAAGGCCGTTGACACCCGGCATGGAGATATCCAGCAGCACCACTTCGCAGGGCACATGCCGCAAGGTTTCGAGCAGCTGTTCGCCATTGCTCGCCTCCCCCACCACCAGCAGGTCCTTGGCCAGGCCGATCAATTGCTTGATGCCTTCGCGGACAATGGTGTGGTCTTCGGCAACCAGTACACGGATCACTTACGTCTCCTTATCCAAGGGTACTCGCACAGTCAGGGTCGTGCCCTCACCCGGCTCACTCTCAAGGGACAGTTGCCCGCCCATGATCAACACCCGCTCGCGCATGCCGACCAACCCAAAGGATGTTGGCCTGCCGCTTTCGGCGACAAATCCTACGCCATCATCGCTGACGGTCAGGCACAACTCGTCGCCTTCAAGAGTAAGTGTCAGTTCGACAGTATGCGCCTGGGCGTGGCGCATGACATTGGTCAGCGCTTCCTGAAGTATACGAAACAGGCCGATGGCCTTGGCATCACTGAGCACGGGCAAGTTTTCCGGCACCTGTACCAGGCACGGAATCTGCGTACGCGCCTCAAACCGGCGTGCCTGCCATTCGATGGCCGAGGCTATCCCGGCATCGAGGATCGGTGGCCGCAACGCCGTCGCCACATCGCGTACCAGCTGGAACAGCTGTGCGATCAAACGCTTCATGCTGTTCAGGCGCTCGTTCAATCCGGGGTCGAGTTGCGCATAAGCCAGCTCGCACATGGACGTTTCCAGCTTGAGCACCGTCAACATCTGGCCCAATTCGTCGTGAACTTCCCGGGCAATGCGCGCCTTCTCCTCTTCGCGCACGCTTTCAAGGTGCGCCGACAATTCGCGCAGTTGCTCACGCGAGCTCGCCAGTTCCAGTTCGATGCGCTTGCTCTCGCTGATGTCCCAGACAATGCCATCCCAAACGTAGGCGCCGCCCTCGAGTCGACGGGTTATCGCCTTGATTTCCGCCCAGCGTTGTTCCCCCTGACGCGTAAGGATCCGCCCTTGCCAGGACCAGTCGCTGTCAGTGTCCAGCGCACGATCCTGGGTCTGGTGATAGCTGGCCTTGTCGTCCGGATGCACCAGGCTGCGCAGGCCTTTGTCACGATGGGCCAGGGTCGCTGGCGAGTAACCCACCAGGCTCTCGCTGCCCTCACTGATGTAGGCAAAGTCGATCTGGCCGGTCACCGGCGCCCGTTCCAGGCGAAAGACCAGGCCCGGCACATTCGCCGCGATCCCTTGCAAGCGTGCTTCACTTTCCTGCAACGCCGCCAGGGCGCGACGACGTTCAGTGACATCGGTCAGGTAGACCACCAGGTACTCGCCATCGCGAAAGCGCAAAAAACTCAGGGAGACATCGGCCGGCAGGATGCTGCCATCGGCCCGCAGGCAATTGGATTCAAAACTTTGCGGCGCGTCGTCGCTGGCCCTGGCGCGCTTCCACAGGTTCAACCAGCGATCCATGTGCAGTTCGGGTTCGAACTCGATCAATGGCCGGTCGATAATCCCTCCGGGCGGATAGCCCAGCATGGTTTCGGCAGCGCGGTTGGCGTAGCGCACGTGGCTGTCCCAATTCACCCAGAGAATGCCGACGGTACTCTGGTCGATGGAAAACTGCGTGAGCCGCAGGGCCTCTTCACTGGCGGCACGCAGGGCAATGTCTGCCTGCGCCGCCGCCAGTCGTTGCTCCAGACTGTGCTGCTGGCGTCGTTGCCAGAACACGATGGCCATGGCGCTGAGCGCCAGTACCAACAGCAGCAGGCAGAGGTTTTGCCAGAATCCCGGGGATTCGGTGAGCCGCGGGTACTTGGGTTGCAGCCACTGGTTGTGCAGCGCCTCCAGGTCCTTCGCCGGGATCGCCCGCAGCGCGCTTTCGACAATGCCGGCCAGCTCCGGCAGGTCGCGACGCGTGGCCACCCGCAGCAGCTGTGGCAAGCCGATATCACCGACCACCACCAGCCCGGAGAACTCAGGTTCAACGGACAGGCGCCCCAATTGTGCCTCGTCGACCACCGCGTAGGCGGCTTGCTGGCTTAGCAACAGTTGCAAGGCCTGGCGTTCGGCCGGTACACCCTGCAGGTTCAAATGCGGATAGTTTCCACGCAGGTAGTCGGCGGTGGCACTGGGCATGCGCACGGCGACGCGGGTTTGGCTGTCGAGTTTTTCCAGCTCAACCGCCCCAGTGCTTTTCTGGTCGCTGACCACCAGCTGTGGCACCCGCATATACGGATCGGAAAACTGCCAGAGGCGCAGGCCGCCAGGAGTCTGGGTCAGCCCCGGGGCGAGATCGATTTCGCCGGCGCGAGCGGCCGCCTCCAATTGCTCGAGATCGGGAAAGTTGCGCCAGCTCAGTTCGACCTTGAGCGACTTGGCCAGCCACTTCATCAGCTCGACATTGACCCCGGACAGGCGCTGCAAGCGGCGGTCGTACTGGGCGTAGGGCGCTTGCAACACCAGTCCCACCCGCAAATCGCCCTGCTGCGCCAACCACTGTTGCTGGCCTACCGACAATGGCGCGACATGCGCCGGTGGCGCGGCCGCCGCCCAGCCCATCAAGGGCAACCACAAACAGCCGATAACCCACAGGCAGCGAAAACGCATCATCGAACTCTCACACACTGACAAAAACTGACCAACCCATTAGGCTGCCGGAATAACTTCTGGCCTGGAATATCCAATGCTCCCTGTCTACCGCCTGGCACTGCCAGCATTGTGCCTGTCGCTGGTCCTGCCATGGGCTTTTTCCGTTGAAGCAGCCGACCCGACGCCTGCCGCGGCAGAACCCCCCTCCGAAACAAAACCACTCGAACGCCAGCCGTTGCCTGAGCGTAGTCAGGAAGAAGCCATTGCACTGGAGCGAAAAATTCCGCGCCAGGAACAACAGCAATTGCAAGCAGGCTCCGATACGTTCCTGGCCCTGTGGAAGGCGGCCAATACCGCCGACCCCAAAGGTGCGGTCATTATCATTCCTGGCGCTGGCGAAACCGTTGACTGGCCGCAAGCAATCGGCCCGCTGCGCCGCCAATTACCGGATGCCCAATGGAGCAGCCTGAGTATCACCCTGCCTGATTTGCAAAGCGAAGCCATGACACCGCGCGGGGTGCAAGCCACTCCAGCAGCCAAAGCGCCAGACGTCGGCAGCAAAGACTCGACCACCGCAGCGCCCATCGAACAGGCCGCGGGCGGCGAAGCCGAGGTGGCGGACAAGGCCGTCGCCGAAACGCCTGACGAGCAGAGCAAGGCTGACGCCGAGCGAATCTTCGCCCGCATCGACGCAGCCATCGCTTTTGCTGAACAGCAAAGTGCTCGCAGCATGGTGCTGCTGGGGCATGGTACGGGCGCCTATTGGGCTGCGCGGTATTTGAGCGAGAGGCAGACGGCGCAGGTCGAGCGCTTCGTCATGGTCGCCGCGCAGACACCGAACACCGCGGCCCCTGAACTGGACGAACTCGCGCCAACCCTCAAGCTGCCCACCGTCGACTTCTTCTATATGGACAAGCCGCTGGACCGCAACGCGGCGCTGGCCCGCCTGCAGGCCAGCAAACGCCTGAAGACTTCGGCCTTCAGCCAGGTCTCGCTCAAGGCTTTGCCAGGTAATAACAAGGCACAACAGGAACAATTGGTACGCCGGGTGCGGGGCTGGTTGAATCCGCAGAATGCGTCGAACTGATGGACTGAGTCGCCCCATTTTCGGGGCGACGCAACGCTTCGCTGCTAACGAAAGTCCCGCCGTTGACGAATCAACGTATAGGCGTTGTGCAGCTCGCGCGTCTTATCGGTGGCCTCTCGAACCTGCGACGCCGTTGCACCACTGCCGGCAATCTTGTCCGGGTGATGACGACTGAGCAGGCGTCGATAGGCGCGCTTGATCTGGGCGGGCTCACTGGTGGCAGTTACACCCAACAGCCGCAAAGCGTCCTGATAGGTTGTCACGCTGCTGACCAACGGACGATGCTGTGGCTCGTAATCGGCCGCCAACGCCCTGACCTGCCGTTCGGACCACCCCAGCCAATTACCCCACTGAAAGAGCAGCTCACGCTCGCGATTGCCCGCATGCCCATCAGCCCAAACCATCCGCCAACAAGCGCGCAAGACCCCTTCTGCCGCATAGGGTTGAGACCTTAGCCTGCGCAAATGGCCACGCAACCGGTCACTGCCCGACTTGCCACGATTGAACGCGGCAATCGCCCGGCGCTGTGCCGATTCGGACATTTCCAAGGCACGCATCTCCGCGCGAGCCTGCTGGATATGCCCCTCCACGACCCGTCCATCACACTTGGCCAGGCGTCCCAGCAACACAAACAACAATTCGTCGTTGCGCAGGACAGGTCGCCCCCCGAGCTTTTCGCGCAAATGCGCCAGGCTTTGCAGGTGCAGGTGCCGATCCAGCACCTGCCCCAACAAGGCGCCAAGCATGGCTCCCGGAATGCTGGCGATGGCAAAGCCCACTCCGGTTCCGATCAGCGTCCCTGGCCACAGCATGTCAGCGGCTCGCTTCGATCAGGGTTTCAACTTCGGCCAGGCGCTCGTGAGTGCCGACATCGACCCAATGCCCTCTCAGGCGTTCGCCGCTCACTAGCCCGTCTGCCATGGCCTTGCGCAATAGCGGCGCGAGCTTGAACGCTCCTGCCGAGCAACCATCGAACAACTGTGGATGCAGCACGGCGATACCGCTGTAGGTCAGGGTTGCGGTGTCCGGCTGACCGTCCCGGACCTGGCCGTCGCTCAGGCTGAAGTCTCCGGCGAGATGATGGGGTGGGTTGTCGGCCAGCACCAGATGCGCCAGCCCGGTAATGGGTTGATGCAGCACGCTGAAGTCGTAGTCGGTCCAGATGTCACCGTTGACCACCAGGAAAGCTTCGTCACCCAACAAAGGCAAGGCGCGGAAGATTCCGCCACCGGTCTCCAGGGGTTCACCTTCGGCCGAGTAGCGAATGCTCACGCCGTAGCGCGAGCCATCGCCCAGATAGTCTTCGATCTGCTGGCCCAGCCAGGCATGATTGATCACGATCTCGGTAAAACCTGCCGCCGCCAGGGCTCGCAGGTGATACTCGATCAGCGGCACGCCACCGGCGCGCACCAGCGGCTTGGGCGTGGTCAGGGTCAAGGGACGCATGCGCTCGCCCTTGCCTGCCGCCAGAATCATCGCCTTCATGCGGTCACTCCGGCACGCAGGCTGGCCAGCAATACATCCAGCCCAGCCAGTTCAGGACGACGCGCAATCACTGCATCTATATAGGCAAAGAAGCGTGGTACATCGCCCAGGTAGCGCGGTTTGCCGTCGCGGTGGCAAATGCGGGCGAAGATACCGATCACTTTCAAGTGACGCTGCACGCCCATCAGGTCGCTGGCGCGCAGGAAGTCTTCGAAGTCTGGCTGCACCGGAATGTCCAGCGCAGCCGCTTGCTGCCAGTAATTTTCCAGCCAGCCGCGCACGCGCTCCTCGGGCCAACTGAGGAAGGCATCCTTGAACAGGCAGGTTACGTCGTAGGTGACAGGACCATAGACGGCGTCCTGGAAATCCAACACGCCCGGGTTGGGTTCGCTGAGCATCAGGTTACGTGGCATGTAGTCGCGATGCACCAGGACCTTCGGCTGGGCCAGGGCACTGTCGATCAACAGATCGCTGACCTGCTGCCAGAGCACTTGCTGCGCCGCATCAAACTCGACGCCCAACTCATGCTTGACGTACCACTCGGGAAACAATTGCAGCTCGCGTCGCAACAGCGCCACGTCGTAACTCGGCAATGGCGCAACCATCGGCAATTGCTGGAACGCCAGTAGCGCTTGCAGGGCATCGTTGAACAAATCGTCGGCGTTTTCGCTGTCGATCACGTCCAGGTAGGTCTGGTTGCCCAGGTCATTGAGCAAAAGAAATCCGCGCTCAAGGTCTTCGGCGTAGATTTTCGGCACATTTATCCCGGATTTCGCCAGCAGAAAAGCGATATCCACGAAAGGCTTGCAGTTTTCCTGGGGCGGAGGTGCGTCCATCACGATCAAGCTTTGACCTGCACCCTCCCACCGAAAATAGCGCCGAAAACTCGCGTCGCTGCTTGCCGCAGTCAACGTGGCCGGGGGTACGGCACCCCATCCATGTTGTGCAAAAAGAATTGCCAATTGCTCATCGAGCCAAACTTTCAGGTGTTGCAAACGTATATCTTGGTCAGGCATTGCAAGGGTCTCCGACGGCGCTAGCCGTCAAGCGGGTCATGCTTTATTATCCAGCATCTTTTTCAGACCATCGAGAGGCGTGCGGCCCACACCGCGGGCAGATGGCACGCAGGAAGCCCGGACTATTAAGATGGCATTGAAATCCCCCGCGTTTCGTAAAAAATTTCCGTTGTTGATGACCGGCAGTTTGCTGGCTCTGCAACCCTTGGCCAGCCCTTTCGTGGTCGCCGCGGAACAGTATGACTGCTCGGTCTCCGCTTCGGGTGCCTGGAATTGTGCGCCAAAATCGCCGGCGGCTGCATTGCCACCGCGTCCAGTCCACGAGGGCAGCGCAGTCTCCGCCACCGGCGAGTCACCCGCCGAAACGGGCGCCAGCGAAGACACGGGGGCCAAACCTGCACTGGTCACCGAATCCAAAGGCCGTGGCCTGAAGTCGCGTAGCGCAGACTACAGCCACCTCGACTGGGTTCCGCGCGAGCAGCTCACTGCAGCACAATTGGCTGAAACCGGTCCTTATTGCTCTGGTTCCTATATCGAACCGATTCGTCCTGGCATGAATGACAAGACGAATAAAAGTGACGCCCCGACCTTTGTCGGCGCCAAAGCCTCCCGCTACAAGCAGGATGAGCAGGTCGCCAGCCTGGCCGGTGACGTGGTCATGCGCCAGGGCAGCATGCAGGTCGAAGCCGATGAAGCCAACCTTTACCAGGCCGAGAGCCGTGGCGAGCTAAGCGGCAACGTGCGCATTCGCGACAACGGTGCACTGATCGTAGGTGACCACGCCGACGTGCAGCTCGATACCGGTGAAGCCAAGATCGACAACGCCGAATACGTGATGCACAAATCGCGTATCCGCGGTAACGCGCTGTACGCCAAGCGTGCCGAGAACGCGATCATCCGCCTCAAGGATGGCACGTACACCACGTGCGAACCGAACAGCAACGCCTGGCAACTCAAGGGTAACAACATCACCTTGAACCCGGCGACCGGCTTCGGCACCGCGACCAACGTGACACTGCGGGTCAAGGACATTCCGGTCCTGTACACGCCGTATATCTACTTCCCGATCGACGACCGCCGTCAATCCGGCTTCCTGCCGCCGACCATCGGCACCGGCACCGATACCGGTTTCCTGCTGGTTACGCCGTACTACTTCAACCTGGCACCAAACTACGATGCCACGTTGTACCCACGCTACATGAGCGATCGCGGCCTGTTGATGGAAGGCGAATTCCGCTACCTGACCAAGTCCAGCGAAGGTCAGTTCGGCGCGGCGTACCTGAACGACGAGAACGACGATCGTAAGCTGCAGACCGATTACGATAAAACCCGCTACATGTACAACTGGCAGCACAAGGGTGGTCTTGATTCGCGTGTCCTGACCCAGGTCGATTACACCAAGATCAGCGACCCTTATTACTTCCAGGATCTGCAGACCGACCAGATTGGCGTGAAGAGCGCCGACTACGTCAACCAGCAGGGTGTTGTTACCTACCGTGGCGACAGTTACACCGCCCGCGTGAATGCCCAGGCCTATCAACTGGCGACTGTGTCGAACATCACTCCGTACGACCGTTTGCCGCAGATCACCTTCAACGGTGCGCTACCGGATCGTCCAGGTGGTCTGAATTTCACGTATGACACTGAGCTTGTGCGGTTCGATCGGGATTTGAAGAACGGCGACTACACCGATGAAGACGGCAATGTTGAGCCGCGCCTCGACCAAAACGTTCAAGGCCTGGCCCGTGCCAATGGCGATCGCCTCAACCTTGCGCCAGCGGTCAGCTTCCCGATGGAGGCGAGCTACGGCTTCCTGACGCCTAAACTCAAGTACCAGTACACGCAGTACCAACTGGACCTGGACAGCATCGGCAAAAGCCAGATTGCCGCGCAGAGTGCAGAACAGGACCGGCTCAATGGCACGTTCGACAGCAACCAGAACCGTGGTGTGCCAATCGCCAGCATCGACAGCGGCCTGTATTTCGATCGCAAGACCAACTGGTTTGGCAAGAACTATAACCAGACCCTCGAACCACGCCTGTTCTACCTCTACGTACCCGAGAAGGACCAGGAAGACATTCCGGTATTCGACACCAGCGAATACACCTTCAGCTATGCATCGCTGTTCCGTGACAACCGTTTCTCTGGCTCCGATCGTGTCGGCGACGAGAACAAACTGTCCCTGGGCGTGACCAGTCGCTGGATCGAAGAAAACGGCTTCGAACGCCAACGCATCAGCGTCGGCCAGGCCCTCTACTTCAAGGACCGCGAAGTCCAGCTGCCGGGCATCGATGCAAAAACCCGCGAAGATGCGCACTCTGACGTCTCTCCTTATGCGCTGGAGTACGAATACCGCTGGAACCGCGACTGGCGGACCACGGCCGACTACAACTGGGACCCGGACAGCCGCAGCCCTCGTTCGGGCAGCGCGATGTTCCACTACCAGCCTGAGGACAACCCGAACAAGGTCATCAACGCCGGCTATCGCTATCGCAATGACCAGGTTCGTTACGACCAGAACTCCGGTACATGGCAGGTCGGCGGCGGTGACTATGGCACCCCGGGCCAACCTGGCTACGTGAAGGACTACTACAAGATCGAACAGCACGACTTCTCGGTGATCTGGCCTGTCGTGCCGCAATGGAACGTCATCAGCCGCTGGCAGTACGACTACAACCGCAACCGTACCCTGGAAGCCTTCGGTGGCTTCGAGTACGACAACTGCTGCTGGAAACTGCGCCTGATCAACCGTTACTGGGTCGATTATGACGAAACCAGTCAAGACGCCCCGGAAAACGAAAAAGGCGACCATGGCGTCTTCCTCCAAATTGTTCTGAAGGGACTCGGCGGCCTCACTGGCTCCAAAGTAGAGAGTTTCCTCGACAAAGGCATCCAAGGTTATCGTGAACGTGAAGACCAAGCTTTCTGATTGTCTGCGCCCGCTGTTGCTGGGCGCGCTGTTCCTGGGTACCGCGGCCAACGCCGCGGTACAGTCCATCGATAAAGTGGTGGCCATTGTCGACAACGACGTGGTCATGCAGAGCCAACTGGACCAACGGGTCCATGAAGTCCAGCAAACCATCGCCAAGCGCGGCACCGCCGTGCCACCGGCCAGCGTATTGGAGCAACAGGTGCTTGAGCGCCTGATCGTCGAGAACCTGCAACTGCAGATCGGCGAGCGCTCCGGCATCCGCATTACCGATGAAGAACTGAACCAGGCCGTCGGCACGATTGCCCAGCGCAACAACATGTCGGTCGAGCAGTTCCGCGCCGCCCTGACGCGTGACGGCCTGTCCTACGACGACGCACGTGACCAGATTCGCCGCGAAATGGTCATCAGCCGTGTGCGTCAGCGCCGCGTCGCCGAACGCATCCAGGTCTCCGAACAGGAAGTGAAGAACTTCCTGGCCTCGGATCTTGGCAAAATGCAGCTGTCCGAAGAATTCCGCCTGGCCAACATCCTGATTCCTACGCCGGAAAGCGCCAACTCCGACGCCATCCAGAATGCCGCCAAGCAGGCCGACGCGGTTTACCAGCAGCTCAAGCAAGGCGCTGACTTCGGTCAGCTGGCAATCGCCAAGTCCGCCAGCGAAACCGCACTGGAAGGTGGCGACATGGGCTGGCGTAAAGCCGCTCAACTGCCGCCACCCTTCGATCGCCTGCTGAGCACCATGGCTGTGGGCGACATCACCCAACCGATGCGCACGCCGGGGGGCTTCATCATCCTGAAGATCACCGACAAGCGTGGCGGTGAGGCGCAAGTGCGTGACGAAGTGCACGTACGCCACATCCTGGTCAAACCAAGCCCAATCCGTGACGAAGCAAAGACCAAGGCCCTGGCCGAGTCGCTCTACGCCCGCATCGAAGCAGGCGAAGATTTCGGCGAACTGGCGAAAAGCTTCTCGGAAGATCCGGGTTCCGCCCTCAATGGCGGCGACCTGAACTGGATCGACCCGAATGTACTGGTTCCGGAGTTCCGCGAAGTGATGGCCAAGACCCCGCAAGGTCAGCTGTCCAAGCCATTCCAGACCCAATACGGCTGGCACGTGCTGGAAGTCCTTGGTCGTCGCGCCACCGACAGCACGACCCAGGCTCGCGAACAGCAAGCAATGACCGTGCTGCGTAATCGCAAGTACGACGAAGAGCTGCAAACCTGGCTGCGTCAGATCCGTGACGAAGCGTATGTGGAAATCAAACTCCCTGGCGCCGACCAGGCAGCACAGTGAAACCCAAGCGTTTCGCGCTGACACCCGGCGAACCGGCCGGCATAGGTCCCGACCTGTGCCTGCTGCTCGCCGCGCACGCCCAGCCACACCCCCTGATAGCCATTACCAGCCGCGACCTGCTCCTTGAGCGGGCCGCGCAGTTGGGCGTGGCTGTCGATGTGCTGCCCGTCACGCCGGACAACTGGCCGGATGCTCCCGCTCCCGCCAACAGCCTGTATGTGTGGGATACACCGCTCAATGCCAAGGTGGTCGCCGGGCAACTGGACAAGGCCAACGCCGCTTTCGTCCTGGAAACCCTCACCCGCGCTGGTCAGGGCTGCCTGGACGGGCATTTTGCCGGCATGATCACCGCTCCGGTGCACAAAGGCGTAATCAATGAATCCGGTATCGCTTTTTCCGGGCACACGGAATTCCTCGCCGACCTGACCCATACCGCGCAAGTGGTCATGATGCTCGCCACCCGTGGTCTGCGCGTGGCGCTGGTCACCACCCACCTGCCGCTGCGCGAGATTGCCGATGCGATCACGCCGGAGCGTCTGGAGCGGGTGACGCGAATCCTGCACACCGACCTGAAAGAAAAATTCGGCATCGCCCAGCCACGCATCCTGGTCTGTGGGCTCAACCCCCATGCCGGTGAAGGCGGACACCTGGGCCATGAAGAAATCGATATCATCGAACCCACACTAGAGCGCCTTCGCGGCGAAGGCATGGACCTACGCGGCCCGCTGCCCGCCGACACTCTGTTTACCCCCAAATATCTGGAGCACTGCGATGCAGTGCTGGCGATGTACCACGACCAGGGCCTGCCTGTGCTGAAATACAAAGGCTTTGGCGCAGCAGTCAATGTGACTCTCGGCTTGCCGATCATCCGCACTTCGGTCGACCACGGCACCGCCCTGGACCTGGCCGGTAGCGGCAAGATCGACACCGGCAGCCTGCAAGTCGCCCTGGAAACCGCCTACCAGATGGCCGAGACCCGTTTATGACCGAGCAATACCAACACAAGGCGCGCAAGCGCTTTGGCCAGAACTTTCTGCACGACGCCGGCGTTATCGACCGCATCCTGCGCTCCATCCATGCCAAGACCGAAGACCGCCTACTGGAAATCGGCCCTGGCCAAGGCGCGCTGACCCAGGGCCTGCTCAGCAGCGGCGCCCAGCTCGACGTTGTGGAACTGGACAAGGACCTGATCCCGATCCTCAACCAGCAGTTCGCTGGCAAGAGCAACTTCAACCTGCATCAGGGTGATGCGCTGAAGTTCGATTTCACCAGTTTGAATGCGGCACCTGGCAGCCTGCGCGTAGTCGGCAACCTGCCATATAACATCTCTACACCGCTGATTTTCCACCTGCTGCACAACGCCCACCTGATTCGCGACATGCACTTCATGCTGCAAAAAGAAGTGGTCGAGCGTCTGGCGGCAGGGCCTGGCGGCGGTGATTGGGGCCGGCTGTCGATCATGGTCCAGTACCACTGCCGGGTCGAGCATCTGTTCAACGTAGGTCCTGGCGCGTTCAACCCGCCACCAAAAGTCGACTCGGCCATCGTGCGCCTGGTGCCCCATGCAGTACTGCCGCACCCGGCCAAGGATCACCGCCTGCTTGAGCGCGTAGTGCGCGAGGCTTTCAACCAGCGCCGCAAGACCCTGCGCAACACCCTCAAGCTACTGCTGAGCAACGCCGAAATCGAAGCCGCTGGCGTCGATGGCAGCTTGCGTCCCGAGCAGCTCGATCTGGCGGCGTTCGTACGCCTTGCTGACAAGCTCAGCGAACAAGTCCTACAGAAAGCCGCGGACGCCTGACAGAACTGAAGCGTTATCGGGTAGGACACCAGCGCCCATGTCTGGTTTACTATCCGATACCTGGCCTAGACTGACTTATCAGCTACGTCCCGCGTTCCGCTTCGTTTTTAAGGCCCTTTGCATGTCCGATCCTCGTTATCAGGTCGACGTCAGCGTCGTCACCCGCTATCTGGCAGAACAATCGCAACCCGAGCAAGAGCGTTTTGCCTTCGCGTACACCATCACCGTGCGAAATAACGGCCTGCTACCGGCCCAACTGTTATCACGGCATTGGGTCATCACCGATGGCGATGGGCATGTCGAGGAAGTTCGCGGTGAGGGCGTAGTTGGCCAGCAACCGCTGATCGAACCGGGTAAGAGCCATACCTACAGCAGCGGCACTGTCATGACATCCAAGGTCGGCACCATGCAAGGCACCTACGAGATGCGCGCCGACGACGGCAAGCATTTCGAGGCCATCATCGCCCCATTCCGCCTGGCGGTCCCCGGAGCCTTGCACTGATGGCAACCTATGCCGTCGGCGACCTGCAAGGCTGCCTCGATGCCTTGCAATGCCTGCTCAGAAAGGTTGCCTTCGACCCGGCAACAGATCGTCTGTGGCTGGTAGGCGACCTGGTCAACCGCGGCCCGCAGTCGCTGGAAACCCTGCGCTTCCTCTATAGCATCCGTCACTCACTGGTGTGCGTACTCGGCAACCACGACCTGCACCTGCTGGCAGCCGGCAAGAATATCGAGCGCCTGAAGAAAGCCGACACCCTGCGCGAGATTATCGAAGCCCCGGATAGCGCCGAGTTGCTGGAATGGCTGCGCCAGCAAAAACTCATGCACTACGACGAGCAGCGCAACGTGGCGATGGTACATGCTGGCATTCCGCCGCAATGGTCGCTGCGCAAAGCACTGAAATGCGCGGCCGAAGTCGAGACGGCCCTGCGCGATGACAACCTGCTGCCGCCATACCTCGATGGCATGTACGGTAACGATCCGGCGAAATGGGACAGTGACCTCAAGGGCGTCACGCGCCTGCGGGTGATTACCAACTATTTCACGCGCATGCGCTTCTGTACGGCCGAGGGCAAACTCGATCTGAAGAGCAAGGAAGGCCTGGGCACGGCACCTGCAGGCTACAAGCCGTGGTTCCAGCACAAGGAACGCAAGACCAGGGACGTAAAGATCATCTTCGGCCACTGGGCAGCACTGGAAGGCAAGATCCAGGAGCCGGGCATCTCGGCCCTCGACACTGGCTGTGTCTGGGGCGGTGCCCTGACCCTGATGAATGTCGACACGGGTGAACGCCTGGCCTGCAAATGCGACGAACACGGCCATACCGCCGAGCCGCCAGTCGCCCCACAGATTTCCGAACCATCGCCAGCCAGCGCCCCGCGCTAGACTGCACTTTCTGCCGAGCCACAGGAGCCCGCCATGAGCGAATTCAAACGTATCCCCCCGGAACAGGCCCAGGCCCTGCGAGAACAGGGCGCAGTGGTGGTCGACGTCCGTGACCCTGCAACCTTCGCCGCCCTGCACATCAGCGGCTCGAAGCATCTGGACAACCACTCCCTGCACGCCTTCATCCAGGGTGCTGATCTGGACGCGCCTACCGTGGTGGTTTGTTATCACGGCAACTCCAGCCAGGGTGCCGCCGCCTACCTGGTCAGCCAGGGTTTTTCCGACGTCTACAGCATGGACGGCGGATTCGAGCTATGGCGTACGACTTATCCTTCAGAAACAGCGCAAGGCACCACCGAATAATTTTTTTGTCATGCGCAAGGCCCCGCCCCCCGCGGGCTAGCGCGGTGGCAGACGAACGGTCTGCCACAACTAATTACGTATCTCGCCTTTACCTCCCAAATTCCCAACTATCCTTAAGCGCAGGCCATCCAAAACAGGGGAGAGCCGGTACACCGGCGCACGGGTCATCGGGAGTAGCTTTCGGGGTAGTCAGCTCCGAAAGAGTTCTGGGGGGTAAACAGCGACCGCCTGTTCGGTTGCTGCCAGCATCGACTGAGTGATCCGGCGTCGGCTCCACGTATCGAGCGAGGTGACGTCATGAGTATCTTTAGCCACTTCCAACAACGTTTCGAGTCCACACGCCAGGAAGAACTCTCTCTGCAAGAGTATCTGGAGTTGTGCAAAAAGGACCGTAGCGCCTACGTTTCCGCAGCCGAGCGTCTGTTGCTGGCCATCGGTGAACCGGAGCTGCTCGACACCTCGACCAACTCGAGGCTGTCGCGAATCTTCTCCAACAAGGTAATCCGTCGCTACCCGGCCTTTGAGGACTTCCACGGGATGGAAGAATGCATCGACCAGATCGTGTCGTATTTCCGCCATGCCGCCCAAGGCCTGGAAGAGAAGAAACAGATCCTTTACCTGCTCGGCCCCGTCGGCGGCGGTAAGTCGTCCCTGGCCGAAAAACTCAAACAACTGATGGAAAAAGTGCCCTTCTACGCGATCAAGGGCTCGCCAGTATTCGAATCGCCCCTGGGTCTGTTCAACGCCACTGAAGATGGCGCGATCCTCGAGGAAGACTTCGGCATCCCACGGCGCTACCTCAACACCATCATGTCGCCATGGGCCACCAAGCGCCTGGCCGAATTCGGCGGCGACATCAGCCAGTTCCGCGTGGTCAAGCTCTATCCGTCGATCCTGAATCAGATCGCCGTGGCCAAGACCGAGCCGGGAGATGAAAACAACCAGGACATCTCGGCACTGGTGGGCAAGGTCGATATCCGCAAACTGGAAGAATTCCCGCAGAACGACGCCGACGCCTACAGCTATTCGGGCGCACTGTGCCGGGCCAACCAGGGCCTGATGGAGTTCGTCGAAATGTTCAAGGCCCCGATCAAGGTACTGCACCCCTTGCTGACGGCCACCCAGGAAGGCAACTACAACAGCACCGAAGGCCTCGGGGCGATTCCGTTTACCGGGATCCTGCTGGCCCACTCCAACGAATCGGAATGGCATACCTTCCGTAACAACAAGAACAACGAAGCGTTCATCGACCGGATCTACATCGTCAAGGTGCCGTACTGCCTGCGGGTCAGCGACGAAGTGAAGATCTACGACAAGTTGCTGTTCAACAGCTCGCTGGCCAAGGCCCATTGCGCGCCCGACACCTTGAAAATGCTCGCCCAGTTCACCGTGTTGTCACGCCTGAAGGAGCCGGAAAACTCCAACATTTACTCCAAGATGCGTGTGTATGACGGCGAAAACCTCAAGGACACCGATCCGAAGGCCAAGTCGATCCAGGAATATCGTGACAACGCCGGCGTCGATGAAGGCATGAACGGCCTGTCCACCCGCTTCGCGTTCAAGATCCTTTCCAAGGTCTTCAACTTCGATCCCCACGAAATCGCTGCCAACCCGGTGCACCTGCTCTACGTGCTGGAGCAACAGATCGAACAGGAACAGTTCCAGGCCGAAACCCGCGAACGCTACCTGCGCTTCCTAAAGGAGTACCTGGCACCGCGGTACATCGAATTTATCGGCAAGGAGATCCAGACCGCCTACCTCGAGTCCTACAGCGAGTACGGCCAGAACATCTTCGATCGTTATGTGCTGTACGCGGATTTCTGGATTCAGGACCAGGAGTACCGAGACCCGGAAACCGGCGAGATCCTCAACCGCGTAGCATTGAACGAAGAGTTGGAGAAAATCGAAAAACCGGCCGGCATCAGCAATCCGAAGGATTTCCGCAACGAAATCGTCAACTTCGTGCTGCGTGCCCGTGCCAACAACAACGGCAAGAACCCGACCTGGCTCAGCTACGAAAAACTGCGGGTGGTCATCGAGAAGAAAATGTTCTCCAACACCGAAGACCTGCTGCCAGTTATCAGCTTCAACGCCAAGGCCAGCAAAGAGGACCAGCAGAAACACAACGACTTCGTCACACGGATGGTCGAGCGGGGTTACACCGACAAACAGGTACGGCTGCTGTCCGAGTGGTACCTGCGGGTCAGAAAATCACAATAACCCGCTGCCGGTCAGACCGGTTGTCGTCAGCCAGAGACCTGTGCGTGCTTTTTCTGATACACAGGCCTCTGGAAGGTGTTCGAAAGTCGGTAGCGAGTTCAGGCAGCATCCAAAGCGCTTGGGGGAGCGTTGAATATCCCCTGGCTCTCGGTCCGATGCTGCATCACCGCTCGCCCCTTTCAGGACAGCTTCTAAGGAGCAGTCATGAGCTATGTGATCGACCGACGTCTCAATGGCAAGAACAAGAGCACGGTAAACCGCCAACGGTTTCTGCGGCGTTACCGTGATCACATCAAAAAGGCTGTCGAAGAGGCGGTCAGCCGGCGCTCCATTACCGATATGGAACACGGCGAGCAAATCAGTATCCCGGGGCGCGACATCGATGAACCGGTGCTTCACCATGGTCGCGGTGGCAAACAGACCATCGTGCACCCGGGCAACAAGGAATTCACCAGCGGCGAACACATTGCCCGCCCACCAGGGGGTGGAGGCGGCAGAGGCCCTGGCAAGGCTGGTAACTCGGGCGAAGGGATGGACGAATTCGTCTTCCAGATCACCCAGGAAGAATTCCTCGAATTCATGTTCGAAGACTTGGAGCTGCCGAACCTGGTCAAGCGCAACCTGACCGGCACCGACACCTTCAAGACAGTGCGCGCGGGGATCAGCAACGAGGGCAACCCGTCGCGGATCAACATCATCCGCACATTGCGCTCAGCCCATGCACGGCGAATCGCCCTCTCGGGCAGCAGCCGGGCGAAACTGCGCGAAGCCAAGGAAGAACTCCTGCGACTCAAGCAGGAAGAGCCTGACAATTTCGGCGATATACAGGAACTTGAGGCAGAAATCGAAAAACTCAGCGCCCGCATTCACCGCGTGCCGTTTCTCGACACCTTCGACCTCAAGTACAACTTGCTGATCAAACAACCCAACCCCAGCTCGAAGGCGGTGATGTTTTGCCTCATGGACGTTTCCGGCTCCATGACCCAGGCGACCAAGGACATCGCCAAGCGCTTCTTCATCCTGCTGTACCTGTTTCTCAAGCGTAACTACGACAAGATTGACGTGGTATTCATTCGCCACCACACCAGCGCTCGCGAAGTGGACGAGGAAGAGTTTTTCTACTCCCGCGAAACCGGCGGGACCATTGTGTCCAGCGCCTTGAAGCTGATGCAGGAGATCATGGCCGAGCGCTATCCGGCCAACGAATGGAACATCTACGCCGCCCAGGCCTCCGACGGCGACAACTGGAACGACGACTCGCCGATTTGCCGCGACATTCTCATCAACCAGATCATGCCATTCGTGCAGTACTACACTTACGTTGAGATCACTCCACGGGAACACCAGGCCCTGTGGTTCGAGTACGAGCGTATCGCCGAAGCCTTTTCCGACACTTTCGCCCAGCAACAACTGGTCTCGGCCGGGGATATCTATCCGGTCTTCCGTGAACTCTTCCAGCGCAGGTTAGTGACATGACCGCCAAAGAGCTGAAGCGCCAACCCATATCCACCGGATCGGAGTGGACGTTCGAGCTGATCCAGGCGTACGACCGTGAAATAAGTCGTATTGCAGCTCGCTACGCGCTCGATACGTACCCTAACCAGATCGAAGTGATCACCGCCGAACAGATGATGGACGCCTACGCCTCCGTCGGCATGCCGCTGGGCTATCACCACTGGTCCTATGGCAAACACTTCCTCAGTACGGAAAAGTCCTATACCCGCGGCCAGATGGGGCTGGCCTATGAAATCGTGATCAACTCCGACCCCTGCATTGCCTACCTCATGGAGGAAAACACCATCTGCATGCAGGCGCTGGTGGTGGCGCATGCGTGCTACGGGCATAACAGCTTTTTCAAGGGCAATTACCTGTTCCGCACCTGGACCGATGCCAGCTCGATCATCGACTACCTGGTGTTCGCCAAGCAGTACATCATGCAGTGTGAAGAGCGCCATGGCATCGATGCGGTTGAAGACTTGCTCGACTCCTGCCACGCGCTGATGAACTACGGGGTGGACCGCTACAAACGCCCCTATCCTATTTCCGCGGAGGAAGAACGGCGTCGGCAAAAGGACCGGGAAGAACATCTGCAGAAGCAGATCAACGATCTGTGGCGCACCATACCCAAGGGCGCGGACAAGTACAGCGACAAGGACAACGCGCGCTTCCCCGCCGAACCGCAGGAAAACATCCTGTACTTCATCGAAAAACATGCACCGCTGCTGGAGCCGTGGCAGCGGGAAATTGTGCGGATCGTACGCAAGATCGCCCAGTATTTTTATCCACAGCGCCAGACCCAGGTCATGAACGAAGGCTGGGCGACATTCTGGCACTACACCCTGATGAACGACCTGTACGACGAAGGCCTGGTGACCGACGGTTTCATGATGGAGTTCCTGACATCACACACCAGCGTGGTCTTCCAGCCTGGCTTCGACAGCCCCTACTACAGTGGCATCAACCCTTACGCCTTGGGCTTTGCCATGTACCGCGATATCCGTCGCATGTGTGAAGAACCTACTGAAGAGGATTACCGCTGGTTCCCTGACATTGCCGGCACCGACTGGCTCGCGGCCATCAAGTTCGCCATGAGCAGCTTCAAGGATGAGAGCTTCATCCTGCAGTACCTTTCACCCAAAGTGATTCGCGACTTGAAATTGTTCAGCATTCTCGATGACGACCAGAAGGACGACCTGCTGGTGCCAGCCATTCACGACGAAGGCGGTTATCGCATCATCCGTGAAACCCTGGCGGCACAGTACAACCTTGGCAATCGCGAACCCAACGTGCAGATCTACAGCATCGACAGGCGCGGCGATCGCTCCCTGACCCTGCGCCACCAACAACACGACCGTAAACCCCTGGGAGAGTCCACCGAGGAAGTGCTCAAGCATCTGCACCGTCTCTGGGGTTTCGATATTCATCTGGAAACCCTGCAAGGTGACCAGGTCATGAAAACCCACCATGTGCCACCTAAGGGGGAACACAGCGAAGGCGATTACGGACGGCTGGACCTGGCCGTCATCCATTTGTGATCCTGGTTGTGCCTCCGAACGCTCGACGTAAAGGTTATCCTGTCGAGCTAACGGAGGTTTTTCATGCGGATTTATAAAGTTGGCGGTGCCGTACGTGATCGCTTGCTCGGCATAGCAGTCACCGACATCGACCGCGTCGTGGTCGGTGCGACCACTGAAGAAATGCTCGCCAAGGGTTTTCGCCCGGTAGGCGCTGATTTTCCGGTGTTTCTTCACCCGAAAACCGGCGAGGAATATGCCCTTGCCCGGACCGAACGCAAAAGCGGGCGTGGTTACGGCGGGTTCACGTTCCACGCCAGCCCTGACGTGACACTGGAAGAAGACCTGATTCGCCGCGACCTGACGATCAACGCGATGGCCGAAGACGATGAGCAGAACCTGACCGACCCCTATCACGGCCAGCGCGATCTCGAGGCTAGAATACTTCGCCACGTTTCCCCCGCGTTCGCCGAAGATCCCCTCAGGGTTTTGCGCGTTGCCCGTTTCGCGGCACGCTACGCGGAGCTTGGGTTCACTGTCGCCACCGAAACCCTCGAACTGATGCGCCAACTCAGTGAGTCTGGCGAACTCCAGGCGCTGACGGCGGAGCGCAGCTGGAAAGAAATCTCCCGCGCCCTCATGGAAAATCAGCCACAAGTGTTTATCGAGGTGTTGCGCGCCTGCGGTGCGCTCAAAGTGCTGATGCCGGAAGTCGACGCGCTGTTCGGTGTACCGCAGCCCGCGATACACCATCCGGAAATCGACACCGGCGCCCACACCCTGAGCGTGCTTCAGCAAGCGGCACACCATAAACAACCGCTGACCGTACGCTGGGCCTGCCTGCTGCATGACCTGGGTAAAGGGCTGACGCCAAAGGAGCAATGGCCTCGCCATATCGCCCATGAGTCCAAGGGGCTGAAGCTGATCAAGGCGGTCAACGAACGCTTCAAGGCGCCAAGGGATTGCCAGGAGTTGGCGCTACTGGTGGGCGAATATCACACCCACGGGCATCGCGCGCTGGAGCTGAAGGCATCTACTTTACTCGAGCTACTGCAGAGCTTTGACGTTTACCGTCGACCGCAGCGGTTCGAGGAATTTATTGCCGCGTGCGAAATGGATGCACGCGGACGCAAGGGACTGGAGGAGAGAAGTTATCCACAGGCGGACTATTTGCGCGGGGCGGCGACGACAGCGCGCAGCGTTGCGGTTCAGCCTTTGCTGGAGCAGGGATTTAAAGGGCCTGAATTGGGTGAGGCGATCAAGCGAGAGCGGCTCAAGGCATTGAAAGCTTACAAAGAGGCGTCGTCCTGAAAGACTTCGCGAGCAGGCTCGCCCCCACAAGTGTTGCGCTGAACCCTGTGGGAGCGAGCCTGCTCGCGAAGGCGTCAGTTAAATCACAACAAATTCAAAGATGTCAGTTGCTCACCGCGCCATTCGAAAGCCACGGGTGCCAACACCTGATCAATCTGCGATTCAGCCCACAACTCGGCGAAACTTTTACCTACGCCCGGGTGCACGCGATCCGGAGCAATCAGCGACAGCGGCCACAACACAAAGGCATTTTTAAGAATTTCCGCCCTCGGCAGCACCAGGCCATCGAAGTTGCCCACCAAATCACCGAACAGTAAAACGTCGATATCCAGGGGCAAACCTCGGCGATCTGGTGCGTAACGCCCATTATCCGCTTCGATGAACTTCAGCCGGCGATCCAATTCCATCAGCGGCAAGTCGGTATAAGCCGACACCACGAAATTGAAAAACGGCCCGCTCTTGATCCCCACCGGCTGGCTTTCGAAGACCGCCGAGCAACGCATATCCACGAGAAAGCCCGCCAGGGCGTCCAAGCCGGCCTGCAAATGGGTTTCGCGCTCGATGTTGCTGCCGAGCCCGAGATACACCTGAGTCAGCGACATCCGCGCTCGATCTCCACACCCACGCCACCTGTAGCAGCAGGAACCGCACCTGGCTTGGTCAGTTTGAGACGCATCCAGGTAATCTTGAATTCGCTCATCAGTGCTTCAACCAGGCGCTCGGCAAAGGTCTCGACCAGTTGAAACTGTGCCTGTTCGGCAAAGGCCTGGATACGCGACGAAACGCTCGCATAATCAAGCGCCAGGGTCAGGTCATCGCCAGCGGCGGCTGGACGATTGTCCCAAGCGAAACTCAGGTCAAGCCGCAAGCACTGTCGGATGCCTCGCTCCCAGTCATAGGCACCGATCACGGTGTCGACTTCCAGGCCCTCGATAAACACTCTGTCCAAGCACTTTTCTCCGCTACACGACAAGGGCGCAATGCGCCGTTAGAATCAGGGCGTCCTCGCCCGGAATAGTTAGCATGTTTTGGTTACTGGCGATCCTCGCCTACCTGCTCGGCTCGCTGTCCTTCGCCATCTTGCTCAGCCGCCTGACCGGTAACCCCGATCCGCGAATGAGTGGTTCGGGCAATGCTGGCGCCACCAACATGTTGCGCCTGGCCGGCAAGAAACTCGCCATCCTGACCCTGCTCGGCGACTTCTGCAAAGGCCTGCTGCCTGTACTGGTCGCCAGTGCCGCCGGCCTGTCACTGCAGGATCAGGCCTGGGTCGGCGTTTGCGCCGTCATCGGTCACCTGTTCCCGCTTTACTTCCGCTTTCGCGGTGGCAAGGGTGTCGCCACCGCTGCCGGCATGTTGCTGGGGTTATACCCGCCTGCAGCCTTGATGGCGGTCTGTGCCTGGCTGCTGACGTTCTACCTGACCCGCACCAGCTCGCTGGCCGCCTTGATCGCCACGCCCTTGACCCTGCCACTGCTGGCCTGGCAAGAACCGGCAGCACTGCTGCCCATGTGCGCCCTGACCGGCATGATCGTCTGGCGCCACCGGGGCAATCTACGCGACCTGTTTGCGGGGCGCGAACGGCATTTTTAGCAGCCCGGCATGAGTACGCTTCATCACAGGGGCGACAACTGCTCCATCGGCCACCGCGCCTGCACACTGATCGCCAGGCTTTCCTGCTGACCAGCCTTCAGGCGTTGGCAGCCCGCAAACGCAATCATGGCGCCATTATCGGTACAGAACTGCGCACGGGCGTAAAAAACATCGCCCTTCATGTCGCCTAGCATCTTTTCCAGGGAAGAGCGCAACGCCTTGTTGGCACTGACGCCCCCAGCGATCACCAGGCGCTTCATGCCAGCCGCTTTCAGGGCACGCTTGCACTTGATGGTCAAAGTCTCCACCACGGCCTGCTGGAACGCCAGCGAGATGTCGCAACGGGCTTGCTCACCGTCGTCCCCGGCACTCACACACTGCTGCCAGGTGTTCAGGGCGAAGGTTTTCAAGCCGCTGAAACTGAAGTCCAGGCCAGGGCGGTCGCACATCGGACGCGGAAAGACGAAACGCCCTGCAACGCCTTGCTCTGCCAGCCGAGCGATTTCCGGCCCACCCGGATAATGGAGCCCCATCATCTTCGCGGTTTTGTCGAACGCTTCGCCCGCGGCATCGTCCAGGGTCTCACCCAGAAGCGTGTATTGGCCGATCCCGTCGACCTGAACCAACTGCGTATGGCCGCCCGACACCAACAAAGCGACGAACGGGAATTCCGGCGGTTGCGACTCCAACATCGGTGCCAGCAAGTGACCTTCCATGTGATGCACGCCGAGCGCCGGAATGCCCCAGGCAAAGGCCAGTGCCTGAGCGCAGGAAGCACCCACCAGCAAGGCACCGACAAGGCCAGGGCCCGCGGTATAAGCGATGGCGTCGATCTCGGTTGGCACACAGTCGGCTTCGGCCAGGACCTGACGAATCAAGGGCAGCATGCGCTTGACGTGATCACGCGAGGCCAGTTCCGGCACTACGCCACCATACGCACGGTGCAGGTCGATCTGGCTGAACAGCGCGTCGGCCAGCAGGCCTCGTTCACTGTCGTAGAGTGCGACACCAGTTTCGTCGCAAGAGGTTTCTAATCCCAGTACTAGCATGGGTTTGCGCCTTGTTTAGGCTGAATTCGAAGGCGCGCATAATAGTCGTCGCGTGATGCCCCGACCAGCGGTTTTCGATCAGAGGCTTTGCATTCCGTGCGATGAGGGGTTAACATCCGCAACCCTTAAAAACCGACGTCTTCAAGTGCTCTTTTGCCGCGAGGATGTTGACCCCGGTAATGAATGAAGGTAGCTCTGGATGCCAGCCGTCAAAGTAAAAGAGAACGAACCCTTCGACGTAGCTCTGCGTCGTTTCAAGCGCTCCTGCGAAAAAGCCGGTGTACTGGCTGAAGTTCGTAGCCGCGAATTTTACGAGAAGCCAACTTCTGAGCGTAAGCGCAAAGCAGCAGCCGCTGTTAAGCGTCACGCCAAGAAAGTTCAGCGCGAACAGCGCCGCGCCGTTCGTCTGTACTAATACACAGACGATCGTAGCAAGCTTCTGCCAAGCCCGGCTCTGAGCCGGGCTTATGGCATTTGCGTAAAACGCTTGATGCTTCACCGTCGAAGCCGCAGATGCGACTGAGACAAATCTGCTTCACCGCGTCAGACCTGGCTCTTTTGCCAGCGGTGCACGTCTTTTCTGACGAGCCTTTCAAGGCTACTGACGAGCACACCCACTGATTCCTCTCACGACGATCAGCCCAAGGCACCTGTTTGCGTGCCGAATTACGAGCTATCCGAGACCATTGACTGGTCGCAGCCGGATTCAGCGTAACATTTTCAAATAGTCGAATACTGATGAGCAGTAACGTCAGTGGATTTTCGACAGATACACTTCCCGACAGCGATCATGCAGGCGATACCGGTCGAGCCGCACACTTTGCGCGCCTCAAGTAATGACCCGCGCTCAGCTACCCTTCGCTTCGGTTCCTTTTCAGCGCAGATGACGAGAACGCCATGGCCGGGCTAATTCCCCAGAGCTTCATTGACGACCTTCTGAACCGCACCGACATCGTCGACGTGGTCAGCTCGCGCCTGCAATTGAAAAAGGCCGGAAAAAACCATACGGCCTGCTGCCCGTTCCACAAAGAGAAAACCCCCTCTTTCAGCGTGAGCCCCGACAAGCAGTTCTATTACTGCTTCGGCTGCGGCGCTGGCGGCAATGCCCTGGGCTTCATCATGGACCACGACAACCTGGATTTCCCCCAGGCTGTCGAGGAACTGGCCAAAGCCGCCGGAATGGAAGTCCCCCGCGAAGAAAGTGGGCGCTCGCACAAACCGCGGCAGCCAACCGACTCGCCGCTGTACCCACTGCTCACAGCCGCCGCCGATTTCTATCGCGCCGCCCTGAAAAGTCATCCGGCACGCAAAGCCGCCGTGGACTACCTCAAAGGTCGCGGGCTGACCGGTGAAATCGCCCGGGACTTCGGCCTGGGCTTTGCGCCACCTGGGTGGGACAACCTGTTCAAGCACTTGAGCAGCGATACCCTGCAACAAAAAGCCATGATTGATGCCGGCCTGCTGATCGAGAACGCCGAAACCGGCAAACGCTACGACCGCTTTCGTGACCGCGTGATGTTCCCGATCCGCGACAGTCGCGGGCGTATCATCGCGTTTGGTGGCCGGGTGCTGGGCGACGACAAACCCAAGTACCTCAATTCACCGGAAACTCCGGTCTTCCATAAAGGCCAGGAACTCTACGGCCTGTACGAAGCGCGCAAGAACAATCGCAACCTCGACGAAATCATCGTCGTCGAGGGCTACATGGACGTCATCGCCCTCGCCCAGCAAGGCTTGCGCAATGCCGTCGCGACCCTGGGCACCGCCACCAGCGAAGAGCACATGAAACGACTGTTTCGAGTCGTGCCCAGCGTGCTGTTCTGTTTCGACGGCGACCAGGCCGGCCGCAATGCGGCCTGGCGCGCACTGGAAGCGACACTGACAAGCCTGCAGGACGGTCGCCGCGCGCGATTCCTGTTCCTGCCCGAGGGTGAAGACCCGGACACCCTGGTCCGCTCCGAAGGCACCGACGCCTTTCGCGCACGGATCAACCAGCACGCGCAGCCGCTGGCCGATTACTTCTTCCAACAACTGACCGAAGAGGCCGACCCTCGCTCGCTCGAAGGCAAGGCCCACATGGCAACCCTCGCCGCACCGCTGATCGACAAGGTCCCCGGCGCCAACCTGCGCACCCTGATGCGCCAGCGGCTGCTGGAAATCACCGGACTGAGCGGCGAGGCGGTGAGCCAACTGGTACACAGCGCGCCTCAGGACGCGCCACCGGCCTATGACCCTGGCATGGATTACGATGCCATGCCGGACTACTCCGACTTCCACCAACCCCAGGAGGCCTACACGCCCCAGCAGGAGTGGACGCCGAAGAAATCCGGGGCCGGCGGCAAGAAATGGGACAAGAAACCCTGGAGCAAGAACGGCAAGCGCGGTGATCGCGACGAGCCTTACGCCCCACGCAAGCCAGTCGCAGTGGAAGCCCCGACGCTTATCGCTTTGCGCACACTGATTCACCACCCGCAACTGGCCAAAAAAGTTGAGAGTGCCGATCACTTTGCCAACGAGAGCAACACGTACGCTCAGGTACTAATCGCCCTGATCGAGGCTGTGCAGAAAAATCCTGGGCTAAACTCTATTCAGTTGATGGCCCGCTGGCACGGCACAGAGCAAGGACGCCTATTGAGAGCCCTCGCAGAAAAGGAATGGCTAATTGACGGCGATAACCTTGAACAACAGTTTTTAGACACCATTACTAGGTTATCCGCGGGCCAGCACACGCAGACCCTCGATGACCTCATCAAGAAAGCAAGGCAGCCGGGATTGTCGGCTGAAGAGCAAATTCAGATAGCTAAACAGATGCGCGACCTCTTAAAACAGAATGTTTCCGCATCAAACCCGACCTCAACTGGCGCGTGAGGTCATAGCTCAGGTATAATCCTCGGCTTGTTTTTTGCCCGCCAAGACCTTCAGTGGATAGGGTGTTATGTCCGGAAAAGCGCAACAGCAGTCTCGTATTATTGAGTTGATCAAACTGGGTCGTGAGCAGAAGTATCTGACTTACGCCGAGGTCAACGACCACCTGCCCGAGGATATTTCAGATCCAGAGCAGGTGGAAGACATCATCCGCATGATTAACGACATGGGGATCCCCGTACACGAGAGTGCTCCGGATGCGGACGCCCTTATGTTGGCCGACGCCGATACCGACGAGGCCGCTGCGGAAGAAGCCGCCGCCGCGTTGGCAGCGGTGGAGACCGATATCGGTCGCACCACTGACCCAGTGCGCATGTACATGCGCGAAATGGGTACGGTCGAGCTCCTCACGCGTGAAGGCGAAATTGAAATCGCCAAGCGTATTGAAGAGGGTATCCGTGAAGTGATGAGCGCAATCGCGCACTTCCCTGGCACGGTTGATCATATTCTCTCCGAATACACTCGCGTTACCACCGAAGGTGGCCGCCTGTCCGACGTCCTGAGCGGTTATATCGACCCGGACGACGGTATTGCGCCGCCTGCTGCGGAGGTTCCGCCGCCGATCGACACCAAGACCGCGAAAGCGGATGACGATTCCGACGACGATGACGCCGAAGCTTCCGATGACGAAGAAGAAGCCGAAAGCGGTCCGGATCCCATCATCGCCGCCCAGCGCTTTGGTGCTGTCGCCGATCAGATGGAAATCACCCGCAAGGCGCTGAAAAAGCACGGTCGCCACAACAAGCTGGCGATTGCCGAGCTGTTGGCCCTGTCCGACCTGTTCATGCCGATCAAACTGGTTCCGAAGCAATTCGAAGGCCTGGTCGAGCGTGTGCGCAGTGCCCTGGATCGTCTGCGCCAGCAAGAGCGTGCAATCATGCAGCTCTGCGTTCGTGATGCACGCATGCCGCGTGCCGACTTCCTGCGCCAGTTCCCGGGCAACGAAGTCGACGAAAGCTGGAGCGATGCACTGGCCAAAGGCAAAAGCAAATACGCTGAAGCCATCGGTCGCGTGCAGCCGGATATCATTCGTTGCCAGCAGAAGCTGACCGCGCTGGAAACCGAAACCGGTTTGACGATCGCCGAGATCAAGGACATCAACCGTCGCATGTCGATCGGTGAGGCCAAGGCCCGCCGCGCGAAGAAAGAGATGGTCGAAGCGAACTTGCGTCTGGTGATCTCCATCGCCAAGAAGTACACCAACCGTGGCCTGCAGTTCCTCGACCTGATCCAGGAAGGCAACATCGGCCTGATGAAAGCGGTAGACAAGTTCGAATACCGCCGCGGCTACAAATTCTCGACTTATGCCACCTGGTGGATCCGTCAGGCGATCACTCGCTCGATCGCCGACCAGGCCCGCACCATCCGTATTCCGGTGCACATGATCGAGACGATCAACAAGCTCAACCGCATTTCCCGCCAGATGTTGCAGGAAATGGGTCGCGAACCGACCCCGGAAGAGCTGGGTGAACGCATGGAAATGCCTGAGGACAAGATCCGCAAGGTATTGAAGATTGCAAAAGAGCCGATCTCCATGGAAACCCCGATCGGTGATGACGAAGACTCCCATCTGGGTGACTTCATCGAAGACTCGACCATGCAGTCGCCAATCGATGTTGCAACCGTTGAGAGCCTTAAGGAAGCGACTCGCGAAGTGCTGTCCGGCCTTACTGCCCGTGAAGCCAAGGTACTGCGCATGCGCTTCGGTATCGACATGAATACCGACCACACCCTCGAGGAAGTTGGTAAGCAGTTCGACGTTACCCGCGAACGGATTCGTCAGATCGAAGCCAAGGCGTTGCGCAAGCTGCGCCATCCGACGAGAAGCGAGCATCTGCGCTCCTTCCTCGACGAGTGATACCAGAACCCCCGGCCCAGGCCGGGGGTTTTGTTTTTGCAGATAATTCCCCCGCTCCACCCCACCCGCCGATTTGCCCGTCTACACTCGAAACATTCCCCGAGCCATAACGAGACCGTTATGCCCAGACTGCCGACCGTGTGTTTTTTGCTGTCGCTGATGACCTGGACCGCAACGGCTGGCGCGCTGACTCTCACTGACGAAGAACGTAGCTGGCTGGCGGCCCATCCGGACCTGCGCCTGGGTGTCGATGCATCCTGGCCGCCCTTTGAGTTTCGCGACGACCAGGGGCGTTACCAGGGCCTTGCTGCAGACTATATCGACCGTATTCGCCAGCGGCTGGCCATCAAGCTCACGCCCATTGAGCCCGTGAGCTGGACGGTGGTACTGGACCAGGCCAAGCAAGGCAAGCTGGACCTTTTGCCGGGCATCATGTCGACCCCGGAACGCCAGGCCTACCTGTCATTCACCCGTCCCTACCTGGACTTCCCGATCGTCATCCTGGCGCACGTCGGAGGCGCCCAACCGCGCAAACTCAAAGACCTGTACGGGCTAAAAATCGCCGTAGTGGAAAACTACGCACCTCACGAACTGTTGCGCACCCACCATCCCGATTTGAACCTGGTGGCGATGCCCAATGTCAGCTCCGCTTTACAGGCGCTGGCTACCGATGAAGTAGACGCCGTGGTAGGCGATCTCGCTTCCAGCGTCTGGAGTCTGCGCCAGCTCAAACTCGACGGGCTGTACGTCAGCGGCGAAACTCCCTACCGCTACCAGTTGGCAATGGGTGTACCCCGTGACAACAAAATGCTGGTCGGCATTCTGGATAAAGTCCTCGCCGACATGACACCTGCTGAAGTCAGTTCGATCCAGGAACATTGGGTCGGCAACGTACTGGATCATCGAACATTCTGGTCTGATCTATTGGTCTACGGCTTGCCTGGGCTACTTTTACTGATCGCCGTGCTCGCCGCCGTGATCCGCGTCAACCGCCGCTTGAGCTCGGAAATCGCCCGCAGGGTCAACCTGGAGCAGGAACTGCGCAGCAGCGAATACCACTACCGCGGGCTGGTGGAGAGCCTTTCGGCCATCGCCTGGGAAGCGCGGATGAGCGACTTCACCTACAGCTACGTGTCGCCCCATGCCGAAGACCTGCTCGGTTACCCCTTGTCGCATTGGCTGATCCCAGGCTTCTGGCGCAACATCATCCACCCCGCCGACCTCACCCGCGCGCAGAGTTTCTGCGACCACGAAGTGTTGGCCGGGCGTGACCACACTCTCGATTACCGGGTCATCACCGCTGACGGTCGTTGCATCTGGGTCCGCGACATCGTCAGCCTGATCGAACACGGTCATGAGCCGGTGATGCGCGGCTTGATGATCGACATCAGCGAGACCAAACGCACCGAAGAAGCACTGCGCTTGTCTGAACAGAAGTTTGCCTCGGTGTTCCAGCAGTGCCCAGACATCCTGGTGATCGCACGCCTGAGTGACGGTTGCCTGCTGGAGGTCAACGATGCGTTCGAAGAACAGATCGGCCTAAAGGCCGAAGACGTGATCGGCCAGACTGCCACCGACTTGAACATCTGGGGTATTCCGGGTGTCGGGCCCGGGCTGCTGCAGCGCTTGCAGGCCGGCAGCATTCGAAACCTGGAGATGCCCTTTCGTCGCAGCAATGGCCAGGTGTTCACCGGCCTGATCTCGGCCGAGCCCTTCGACCTCGATACCACCCCGGCGCTGGTCGTCGTGGTGCGAGACATCACCCAGCTCAAGGAAACCCAGCAACAACTGCAAACCTCCGAAGAAAAGTTCGCCAAGGCCTTCCACGCCTCCCCCGACGGCTTGCTGCTGTCGCGCCAGAGCGATGGCCTGCTGTTGGAGGTCAACGAGGGGTTCAGCCGCATTACCGGCTTCAACAGCGCGATGTCGGTGGATCGCTCGGCCCTTGACCTGGGGATCTGGGTCAACCTCAACGAGCGCAAACAAATGCTCGACCTGTTGCACCGGGATGGTTTCGTCCGCGATTTCAGCTGCCATATCCGCCGCAGCGATGGGCAGATCCGCCTCTGCGAAGTCTCCAGCCGTCCGCTACCGATCGGTGACGACGACTGCATGCTGACCATCGCCCGGGACATCACCGAACGCCACCTGATGCAGGAAAAACTGCAGCAGGCCGCGACGGTATTCGAGAGCACCGCAGAGGGCGTGTTGATCACCGATACCCAGCAGCACATCAGTGCGGTCAACCGCGCCTTTACCGAAATCACCGGCTACAGCGAAAGCGAAGCACTGGGGCACACCCCGCGCCTGCTTGCCTCGGGCCTGCATGACAGTGCGTTCTACGCGGCCATGTGGCATCAACTGACCGACGAAGGTCATTGGCAAGGCGAGATTTCCAACCGACGCAAAAATGGCGAACTCTATCCCAGCTGGTTGACCATTAGCGCCGTACGAAATCGTAACAACTTCATCACGCACTTCGTGGCTGTGTTCGCCGACATCTCCAGCCTCAAGCACGCCCAGGCCAAACTGGACTACCAGGCTCACCACGACCCGCTGACCGGTCTGCCAAACCGCACGTTGTTCGAAAGTCGCCTGCTCAACGCGCTGAATCACCAGAAGGAAAACGGCGGTCAGGGCGCAGTGCTGTTCCTGGATCTGGACCGTTTCAAACACATCAATGACAGCCTCGGTCACCCGGTCGGCGATCTTTTGCTCAAGGGGATTGCCGTGCGTCTCAAGGAGCAGTTGCGAGACATCGACACTGTCGCGCGCCTGGGCGGCGACGAATTCATCATCCTGCTCCCGGGCCTGCAGCAACCCAGCGACGCCGACAACATCGCCACCAAGCTGCTCAATTGCTTTACCGCGCCGTTCCAGGCGGGTGAGCATGAGTTTTTCATCAGCTCCAGCATCGGCACCAGCCTCTACCCCAAGGATGGCAGTGACGTAGCCACGCTGATCAAAAACGCCGACGCAGCGATGTACCGCTCCAAGGCCAAAGGCCGTAACCGCGTAGAAAGCTATACCTGCGACCTCACCGCTCAAGCCAGCGAGCGTGTGGCGCTGGAGCACGAACTGCGACGCGCCATCGAGCGCAATGAACTGCACCTGTGCTACCAACCCAAGATCAGCCTCGACGACTATCGCCTGGTGGGGGCCGAAGCGCTGATTCGCTGGCGTCATCCGACCTTCGGCGAAGTGCCGCCCGAACACTTCATCTCACTTGCCGAAGAAAACGGCATGATCCTGCAGATAGGCGACTGGGTACTCGAGACCGCCTGCCGGCAGATGTTCGAATGGAACCAGATGTACGAAGGCCTCGGCCCACTGTCGGTCAACCTCGCCGGTGCCCAGCTGCGCCAACCGAATCTTTTGGGGCGAATCGAACAACTGCTCAAGGACAACCGCCTCAATCCCGGTTGCCTGCAACTGGAGATCACCGAAAACTTCATCATGAGCCAGGCCGAAGAAGCGCTCGCCGTGCTGCACCAACTCAAGCATCTGGGTGTGCAATTGGCGATCGACGACTTCGGCACCGGGTACTCCTCGCTGAGTTACCTCAAGCGCCTGCCGCTGGACATACTCAAGATCGACCAGTCCTTCGTCCGCGGCTTGCCGGACGACCCCCACGACGCCGCTATCGTGCGCGCCATTATCGCGCTCGGTCGAAGCATGCAATTCACGGTCATCGCCGAAGGCGTCGAAACCCAGGCGCAGCAGCAATTCCTGGCTGCCGAAGGCTGTGAGCAGATCCAAGGCTACATCGTCAGCCTGCCCCTGCCCCCTGACGAATTCGCCGCGACGTTTCTTCGTACAGCAGTAATGGATTTTTCGGATAGCACAGCCGCGAAACCATCGCTATAATCCGCGACCAATGGGGCCTATAGCTCAGTTGGTTAGAGCAGAGGACTCATAATCCTTTGGTCCACGGTTCAAGTCCGTGTGGGCCCACCAAACAAGAAAGCCGCGCAATGCGCGGCTTTTGCGTTTCTGAAGGGTCCGATTGAGCGGCGACGAACTTCAAGGACCATCGGCGGCTCATCTATTAAATACACGCTCCGACCTTTCGGGGCCTCCAATTGTCATTGACGGAATGGCTTGCACTGCCCGCAGCCGCTCCAACGTTGGCCCGGTGTACACAACCTCATACGTATCCGCCGCCCGTCCCCACTGCTCCACGATAACCATGCCGTCAACCAAGACCGCTGCCAATTCGGCAATGATCCCAGACAGTTCTTCCACGATGTCTTGAGTTCGCTGCCACACGCGATCCGTCAGCATTTTAAGCTCAGCCGTTATACGCTCGGATGAAGCCGGATCGGTCTCGGGGTAGAGGATATTGCGCAGCAGGTGCTGCAACTCCCGGATCTTTGCGTAATCCTGATGTGCGCCCTGCTCGCCTTTAAGGATGGCTGTCGCTTTCAACCTGTCGACGCGCTGCCCGGCTGATTTTTTTAAAGGCAGGGTCTGCGCCATCGCGCCAGCCAGGAGGACCATCATCCGGGCCTCCAGATGTTGCTTCATGGCGTCTATCGACGGAATGGACCGCACCAGGCTGATGGACGCCCCGCCTTGGTGCCGCAAGTCCATGGTCACCGTCAGGTTCACGCTGCCCGTGGCAAAACCCAAGGCACGGGCCACGACGTAGTGGCCCATTTCGTGATGTGCGATCTGCCAGGCGTGATCCCTTACAGCGGGCGGCAACTTCTTCGTCATGACCTGTCCCCTCGCGCCACGGCCTCAATTGAGCGTTCCTTTACGATTTGTCATACATCACAGACCCAATGGGGGTCCAGGGTCAATCATCAAAACCCGAATCGAACCACCGTTCGCCAGATGTTCTCCAGCAGCCCCTTGGCACCTTCACAAACCTCTCCGCGATCCAGCGCCACGGAAAAATCAATGATAGGCAAGTGGACCCCGCCGTGTATGTCAGACACGACCTGAAATGGCGTTGCTTTTTTCCCTCCCAATTAGCGCCCACGAAAAAGCCGCGACATTGCGCGGCTTTTTCGTGGGCGGGTTCAGTCAGCTTGCCTGAATTGCCGAGTTATCGTTCTTCGCGGGCAAGCCTCGCTCCTACGGTTTGTGAGAATGGACACGTTATCTATGGCAATGCGTAGGCAATCACATAATCACCACGGTCCGGCGACTGACGTGCACCGCCAACGGTGAGCAGGATGTACTGCTTGCCCGTTTTCGGCGAGACATAGGTCATCGGGCCGGACTGGCTGCCCACCGGCAACCGCGCCTTCCAGATTTCCTTGCCGTTGCCGGTATCGAAGGCGCGCAGGTAGAAGTCCTGGGTGCCGGCGAAGAACAGCAGGCCCGACTGGGTGGCGAGCGAGGCGCCCAGGGTCGGCATGCCGATCGGGATCGGCAGGTGCATGCGGATGCCCAGTGGGCCGGTGTCCTGTACGGTGCCGACCGGTACCTGCCACATCAGTTTGTGGGTCTTGAGGTCGATGGCGGACATGGTGCCGAACGGTGGTTTCTGGCACGGAATACCGACCGCCGAAAGGAAACGCTCACGCATGGCGCCGAACGGTGTGCCTTCCTGGGGTACCACGCCCATTTCGATGCCACTGGCCCCGGCTTTGATCTTGTCGCGCGGGATCATGTAGTTGGCCAGGCCCAGGCGCATGTCGTTGACGAACATGTAGTTCGTGTTCGGGTCGACCGAGACGCTGCCCCAGTTCATCCCGCCCAGCGAGCCCGGGAATTGCAGGGCGCGATCCATGCCTGGCGGGGTGTAGACGCCTTCATGACGCATGCCTTTGAACTGGATGCGGCACATCAACTGGTCAAACGGAGTGGCTCCCCACATGTCGGACTCGGTCAGGGTCTTGTTGCCGATTGACGGCATGTCCACCGAGAACGGCTGGGTCGGCGAGTAGCGTTCGCCAGGCACATTGCCCTGCGGCACTGGACGCTCTTCGACCCGCGCTATTGGCACGCCGGTTTCGCGGTTGAGCAGGAAAATCTCCCCCTGCTTGGTCACTTGCGCCAAGGCCGGCTGGGTGCCGCCCTTGTCGTCCGGCACGTCATACAACAGCGGCTGTGCAGGCAGGTCGAAGTCCCACAGATCGTTGTGGGTGGTCTGGAAGTGCCAGCGCACCTGACCGGTTTTCACATCGAGGGCAACGATGGACGAGTTCCATTTGTTGTCCATGTCGGTCCGCTGGCCGCCGAAGAAATCCGGTGTCGCGTTGCCGGTGGGCAGGTAGACAAGACCGAGCTTGGCGTCGTAGGACATCGCCGACCAGACGTTCGGCGTACCCCGGGTGTAGGTCTCGCCGGGCGGTGGGCGTTTGGTGGTGTTCGGGTTTCCCGGATCCCACGCCCACACCAACTCGCCGCTGCGCACGTCGTAGGCACGGACCACACCTGGCGGCTCGCCAGTGGAGTAATTATCGGCGACACGGCCACCGACGATCACCACCTCCCCTGCGACCAACGGGGTCGAGGTCTGCTGGTAGTAACCCGGTTTGACTTCACCCATGTCGGTGGTCAGGTCGACGGTGCCCTGGTTGCCGAACTCTTCGCACGGCTTGCCGGTTTCGGCATTGATGGCGATCAGGCGAGCATCGCCGGTCGGCAGGAACAGACGTTTCGTACAAGCGCTTGGCTGCTCGGCTACAGGCGCAGCGCCAGCATCGAAGTAACCCAGGCCACGGCAACGCTGCCAGTTGGGCGCGGTGCCTTGCGGGTCGAACTTCCAGCGCTGGGCGCCAGTGTCGGCGTCCAGGGCGAAAACCTTGCCGTACGCGGTGCAGGTGTAGACCGTGTCACCGATCTGCAACGGGGTGTTCTGATCTTCGGCACCGGCGCCGGTGCTTTGCGGGATATCGCCGGTGCGGAAGGTCCAGGCCACCTGCAATTTGTCGATGTTGCCTTTGTTGATCTGGTCCAGCGCGGCGAAGCGGTTGCCGGCGGTGGTATTGCCCCAGTGCGCCCAGTCTTTCTGTTCGGTACCTGGTACCACCGGCGTGACGGCCGGTTCAGTGGTGGCCTTGACCACCGGGGTCGGTACGAACATGTAGGCCAGCGTCGCGACGACACCGACACCCAGCAGCCCGGCCAGGCCATAGGCGCCTCGACCTGCGGTTGCGCCGGAAGCGCGCACCAGCGCCGGATAAATCAATGCGACGACCAGGCCGATGACGGCAAAGGTCAGCACGCGCGAGACCAATGGCCAATATTCGAGACCGGCATCCCACACGGCCCAAACGGCCGTGAGGATCAGCGCCAGACCATAAAGCCACGCCCCCAGCGGTCTACGCCGGGCAATCATCAGCCCCGAGACCAGCATCGCCAGGCCCATCAGCAGGAAATACCAGCTGCCACCGAGGGTGATCAGATACCCGCCGCCACCAGCCAAACCGAGTCCGATCAGTGCAATCAGGACACCCAGCCCCGTCAGCAGCCATTTGCTGCCGCCGGCAGCCCCAGAATTATTCATGTCGGAATTTTTCCCCATTTGTGACAAGGGCGGAATAATGTACTACCTAGTTACTTATGGCAATTTGTCGCAGGCACAAATGTCATGAACGGTATTGAGGCTAGTCCAGATATCCGTCGCGAGCGCTGCGCGGGATGTGCCTGTAACATGCCTGGACATTGATTCCATGCCGCTGGAGACCGCCCTTGCCTGACACTCGCCCGCCCGTTCTCGACGAAATCGACCGTCAGCTGATTGCCGCCCTGCAGATCAACGCCCGCGAGAGCGTGGCCATGCTCGCCCGGCAATTGGGCATCGCCCGGACCACCGTCACCTCGCGCCTGGCTCGGCTGGAAAAGGCCAAGGTCATTACCGGTTATGGCGTACGGCTTGGCCAGCGCGTGGTGGATGGTGGGTTGCAGGCGTATGTGGGGATTACCGTACAGCCTCGCTCCGGCAAGGAAGTGTTGCGGCGCTTGAGTGCGATGGGCCAGGTGCAGCAGCTGTGTGCGGTAAGTGGCGAATTTGATTATGTCGCCTGGTTGCGCAGCGATTCGCCAGAGCAGCTGGACCAACTGCTGGATCAGATTGGCAGTGTCGATGGGGTGGAGAAGACAACGACGTCGATCATCTTGAGCAGCAAGATCGATCGGGGGCAGCCGGTTTGAAAACTATCCAATGTGGGAGCGGCGGTGGACAGTATGCACAGCGCTATCGTCATATTGATCAATTAATTGGCAAAACGACGACACATTGAGTCTTATTAACGTGTTCTACGCTCTCTAGAATGGCTGGCATCTTTTCCTATACTCAGATGCGCACTCCGCGTCGGGTCGACAGCAAGGTCAGCCATGAACAAGAACAATCGCCATCCTGCAGACGGTAAAAAACCAGTCACCATTTTCGGTCCGGACTTTCCTTTCGCCTTCGACGACTGGATCGAACACCCGGCTGGCCTGGGCAGCATTCCCGAACACCATCACGGTGCCGAAGTGGCGATCGTCGGTGCCGGTATCGCCGGACTGGTAGCCGCGTACGAACTGATGAAGCTCGGCCTCAAGCCGGTGGTCTATGAGGCCTCGAAGCTGGGTGGCCGCCTGCGCTCCCAAGCATTCAATGGCACCGACGGCATCGTCGCGGAACTGGGTGGCATGCGTTTTCCAGTGTCATCCACTGCGTTCTATCACTACGTCGACAAGCTGAATCTTGAAACCAAACCCTTCCCCAACCCGCTGACACCAGCCTCAGGCAGTACTGTCATCGATCTGGAAGGCAAGACCCATTACGCACAGAAACTGGCGGATCTTCCTGCCCTGTTCC
The DNA here is from genome assembly GCF_058795195.1 of Pseudomonas sp. GW823-FHT06B06. Lineage (NCBI taxonomy): Bacteria > Pseudomonadati > Pseudomonadota > Gammaproteobacteria > Pseudomonadales > Pseudomonadaceae > Pseudomonas > Pseudomonas sp. GW823-FHT06B06. The sequence continues at coordinate 63,976 of NZ_JBXAHO010000007.1, forward strand.
AGGAAGTCGCCGACGCCTGGGCCGACGCCCTGGAAGCGGGCTCGCAGTTCTCCGATATCCAGCAGGCCATCCGCGACCGCGACGTCCCGCGACTCAAGGAGCTGTGGAACACCCTCGTGCCACTGTGGGACGACCGCACTTTCTACGATTTCGTTGCCACCTCCAAAGCCTTCGCCAAACTGTCGTTCCATCACCGCGAAGTGTTCGGCCAGGTTGGTTTCGGTACCGGTGGCTGGGACTCTGACTTCCCCAACTCGATGCTGGAAATCTTCCGCGTGGTGATGACCAACTGCGACGATCACCAGCATCTGGTGGTCGGTGGCGTGGAACAAGTGCCACAGGGCATCTGGCGCCATGTCCCGGAGCGCTGCGTGCACTGGCCGCAAGGCACCAGCCTCAAGTCATTGCACAGCGGTGCGCCACGTTCCGGCGTGAAGAAAATCGCCCACGCGCCGGACGGCCGCTTTGCGGTCACCGACAACAACGGCGATACCCGCGAATACGCGGCGGTGCTGACCACCTGCCAGAGCTGGCTTTTGACCACCCAGATCGAATGCGATGAAACCCTGTTCTCGCAAAAGATGTGGATGGCCCTGGACCGCACCCGCTACATGCAGTCGTCGAAAACCTTCGTGATGGTCGACCGCCCGTTCTGGAAGGATAAAGACCCGGAAACCGGTCGCGACCTGATGAGCATGACCCTCACCGATCGCCTGACCCGCGGCACCTACCTGTTCGATAACGGCGACGACAAGCCCGGGGTGATATGCCTGTCGTATTCGTGGATGAGCGACGCCTTGAAAATGCTCCCTCACCCGGTGGAAAAACGCGTCAAACTGGCGTTGGATGCTCTGAAGAAGATCTACCCGAAAGTGGACATCGCCGCGCGAATCATCGGCGATCCGATCACCGTGTCCTGGGAAGCCGACCCGCACTTCCTCGGTGCCTTCAAGGGCGCCCTGCCCGGTCACTATCGCTACAACCAGCGCATGTACGCGCACTTCATGCAGGACGACATGCCGGCCGAACAGCGCGGAATTTTCATCGCCGGCGACGACGTTTCATGGACGCCGGCCTGGGTTGAAGGTGCAGTGCAGACCTCGCTCAATGCGGTGTGGGGCATCATGAAACACTTCGGCGGTGCAACTCACGCCGAGAATCCGGGTCCAGGAGATGTGTTCAACGAGATCGGTCCGATCGCCCTGCCCGAGTAAGAGGAGTCCGAAATGCGCGTAGCCCTTTACCAATGTCCACCGTTGCCCCTGGATGTCGCCGGCAACCTTCAGCGCCTGCATCAGCTGGCACTGGAAGCAAAGGGCGCCGACTTGCTGGTATTGCCGGAGATGTTCCTGACCGGCTACAACATCGGCGTCGATGCCGTCAGTGTGTTGGCGGAAGTGTACAACGGTGAATCGGCGCAACAGATTGCGCGCATTGCCAAGGCCACCGGGATCGCCATCTTGTATGGCTATCCCGAACGCACCGGGGACGGACAGATCTACAACGCCGTGCAATTGATCGACGCCAATGGCGAGCGTCTGTGCAATTACCGCAAGACGCACCTGTTCGGTGACCTCGACCGTTCGATGTTCAGCGCCGGCACGGACGACTTCCCGATCGTGGAACTCAACGGCTGGAAGCTCGGGTTCCTGATCTGCTACGACCTCGAGTTTCCGGAAAATACCCGGCGCCTGGCCCTGGCTGGCGCCGAGCTGATCCTGGTACCGACCGCCAACATGACCCCGTTCGACTTCATCGCTGATGTCACCGTACGTGCCCGGGCCTACGAAAATCAGTGCTACGTGGCTTATGCCAACTATTGCGGGCACGAAGGCGATATCCAGTACTGCGGCCAAAGCAGCATCGCCGCACCGGACGGCAGCCGCATCGCCCAGGCGGGACTCGATGAAGCACTGATTGTCGGGGAGCTGGATCGTCAGTTGATGCTCGACTCGCGCGCCGCCAATCGCTACCTGAACGATCGCCGCCCCGAGCTTTACGGCGCGCTGAACAAGCGCTGAGCCACCGTTATCCGCTAGCATTGGCACTTCTCTGTTCTGGAAGTGCTCATGCCTGCGCTGAATCACCCTCGCCCCCACACTGAAACCCTGGCCAACGGCTTGCGGGTGACGCTGCGTCATGCCCCGGATTTGAAGCGCTGCGCGGGGGCGTTGCGAGTTGCCGCCGGCAGCCATGATGTGCCGTTGGCCTGGCCTGGACTGGCGCACTTTCTTGAACACCTGATGTTTCTCGGCACCGAGCGCTTTGCCGCCGATCGAGGGCTGATGGCTTTCGTCCAGCGCCATGGCGGCCAAGTGAATGCGCAAACCTGCGAGCGCACCACCGATTACTTTTTCGAGCTGCCTACCCAGGCGTTTGCCGAGGGTCTTGAGCGGCTGGCAGACATGCTCGCCCATCCCCGGATGGACCTGGACGACCAGCACCGGGAACGGGAAGTGCTCCACGCGGAATTCATCGCCTGGTCGCAAGATGCCGCGGCGCAACAGCAACTGGCCCTGCTGGACGGGCTTAGCGACGCGCATCCGTTGCGCGGTTTTCATGCCGGCAACCGCGACAGCCTGGCGGTGCCGCAACCTGAATTCCAGCAGGCCCTGCAGGATTATTACCAGCGTTATTACCAGACCGGACAAATGACCTTGAGCCTTGTCGGCCCCCAGAGCCTTGATGAGTTGAGGCTGCTGGCCGAAGCATTCGGCAACGTCATTGCCAAGGGCGAGAAGGTTGCGCAACAAGCGCCTACACCGCTGATGGCTGGGGCAGACAACCGTTATCAACAGACCGGCGAGCACCGGCTGGACCTGCTGTTTGCCCTTGAAGCATTACCCGACTCATCGCCCGAAGCACTGGACTTTCTGTGCCATTGGCTGAATTGCGCGAAACCTGGTGGGCTGTTGGCCGAACTGCGCAAACAGGGCCGGGCTGAACATCTCAAGGCACGCTCCTTGTATCAGTTCGCTGGACAAGCCCTGTTGCACATTGAGTTCACGCTGCCTGCCAATGCACCGGCGACCGGGATTGGCGAGCAATTGCAGGACTGGCTGGGCTTTTTCGCCCGACAGGATTGGCGCGGGTTACGCGAGGAATATGCGGCGTTGCGCAAGCGCCAGCAAGGTGTCAGCAGTGCCTTGCAACTGGCCCGACAGGACAGCGAAGAGCGCGAGACAGGGTTATCCGAAGTCGGATTGACCGCCCTCAAGGCGATCCTGGAAATAATCGGTGCTGTGGATAACTTCACCGGCCCGTGGCAACTGCCCGCGCCCAATCCGTTCCTGCAAAGCGAAGCAGCAGCACCCAATGCCGGCTTGATTCGCGGACAAACCAGCGCCCACCGGGGCCTGCGTACCTTTGCCCAAGACCGCTCACGCAGCCGCCGCGAACGTTCGCCAATGCAATTCAGCCAAGCGCTGCCGGATAACACCGCGCAAGGCGCGGTGTATCTGCGCTGGTGCCTTGAGGCGGCCCCCGGCGCCAGCCTTCAATCGCGTCTGGAAGACAACCTGCAAGCGTTGCGCGAAGACGCAGGTCAGGCCGGCGTGGACTTTTCCTTCGGTGCATCGGGCAATCAATGGCTGTTGAAAATGACCGGCCTGCAAGCACCGATGCCCAGCATCCTCGAACACGCGTTAGGCCTGCTGACCCAACCTGAGGCAGCACTATCACAGCAATCACCAGCCCGCCCCGCGTTGATGCCGATTCGACAGCTACTCAAGGTGCTGCCCGATCACTGCCTTGAGCCTACGCCCGAATCGGACAACCTGGCGCAACTGTGGGCGAGTGCTCGCTGGACAGGCCTGGCGAGCGGTTTTTCTACCCAGACTCAATCGGCCATGGGGCTGGTGTTGAGCCGCGTGCCGGGTACTGCGGATACGCAACAGGCACCCACACCGTCAATTCATGCGCAGCACCTGTGGAGCACTATAGAGACCGACTCCAGCGAACACGCACTGTTGCTGTTCTGTCCGACCGCCACCCAGGAACTGGCCGACGAAGCCGCCTGGCGTCTGCTCGCCCATCTCTGTCAGACGCCCTTCTATCAGCGCCTGCGGGTAGAGTTGCAGTTGGGCTACGCAGTGTTCAGTGCCCTGCGCCAGATCCACGGGCAGACCGGGATGCTGTTAGGAGTGCAATCGCCGAACGTTGTCGCTGCAGAGCTCGTGCAGCACATCGAACAATTCCTCAGCGCATTGCCGGCGTTGGTGCAGGCACTCGACGAGAATGCCTTCATCGCCCAACGCCAAGCCCTGGCAGATCAGTTTTCCAGCGCCGCCCTGACGACAATCCAGGCCGCGGAAATGCTCTGGCAGGGCAAACTGGCGGGCCGCCCGTCGGATTATCTGATGCAGTTGCCCCAGGCCATTCTCCTGACCGATCGCGCCGCACTACTGGCCGCAGTTGAGCGATTGATCCAGGCCGACGGTGGCTGGCGCTGCCTGGCGAACACCCCTGCACCCGGCGCACCTTGGCAAGCGATAAAATGATCATTGCCTAGACTGTAAGGAGCTTTTTCAAAGTTTCATGGGCAATCCCTGTGAAATTTTGAGTAACATAGCAGCCTAACTATTTGGAACATCTCTAACCGGAGGTGGACTATACATATAGATAGCGCTGTCCAACCTTACCTGAAGGAGTTCAACTGATGGCCTGGACCAAACCAGCTTACACCGACCTGCGTATCGGCTTTGAAGTCACCATGTACTTCGCCAGCCGCTGATCTCTGCCCTGGCAGAAATGTAGTTCAACGCCTCGGTTTATCCCGAGGCGTTTTATTTTCAGCGTTGAAATGATGGAGCATCCATGTTCGTCCAGATCCTAGGTTCCGCCGCCGGCGGCGGTTTTCCTCAGTGGAACTGCAACTGCGAAAACTGCGCAGGTTTTCGCAATGGCAGCCTGCGGGCCAAGGCACGCACCCAATCGTCCATCGCGATTTCCGATAACGGCGTGAATTGGGTGCTGTGCAACACCTCCCCGGACATCCGTGCCCAGCTCCAGAGCTTCGCGCCCATGCAACCGGGGCGCGCACTGCGCGATACCGGGATCAGCGCGATCATCCTGATGGACAGCCAGATCGACCACACCACCGGCCTGCTCATGTTGCGCGAAGGTTGCCCGCACCAGGTCTGGTGCACCGACATGGTCCATGAGGATTTGAGTACCGGATTCCCGCTATTCAACATGCTGACCCACTGGAACGGCGGCCTGAGCTGGAACCGCATCGAACTCGACCAGAGCTTCAGCATCCCGGCCTGCCCGAATCTGCGCTTCACCCCGCTGCCACTGCGCAGCGCCGCGCCGCCCTACTCGCCGCATCGCTTCGACCCGCATCCAGGCGACAATATCGGCCTCATCGTCGAAGACCTCAATACCGGTGGCAAGCTGTTCTATGCGCCGGGGCTGGGCAAGGTCGATGCGCCACTGCTGGAAATCATGGCTGCCAGCGACTGCCTGTTGGTGGACGGCACGCTGTGGGACGACGACGAAATGCAGCGCCGTGGTGTCGGCACCCGCACCGGCCGGGAGATGGGCCACCTGGCGCAGAATGGGCCTGGCGGCATGCTTGAAGTGCTGGAGCAACTGCCCAAACAGCGCAAGGTGCTTATCCACATCAACAACACAAACCCGATTCTCGACGAAGATTCGCCGCAGCGGGCGGAGCTGGAACGGCGCCAGGTTGAAGTGGCGTATGACGGCATGAGTATTGTGCTGTAACGGAGGGCCCCTTCGCGAGCAGGCTCGCTCCCACAGGGGGAAGGCGATCTACTGTGGGAGCGAGCCTGCTCGCGAAGAGGCCGGTAATAACGCCTCATTTCTACGGCTGTTCGTTGGAGAACCGCAATGACCGACACCCCCATGTCCCCCGCCGAATTCGAAGCCGCCCTGCGCGCCAAGGGCGCCTACTACCACATCCACCACCCCTACCACGTGGCGATGTACGAAGGCAGGGCCACCCGCGAGCAGATCCAGGGCTGGGTCGCCAACCGCTTTTACTATCAGGTGAACATCCCCCTGAAGGACGCGGCCATCCTGGCCAATTGCCCGGACCGCGAGGTCCGTCGCGAATGGATTCAACGCCTGCTCGACCATGACGGCGCCCCCGGCGAAGACGGCGGTATCGAAGCCTGGCTGCGCCTGGGCCAGGCCGTCGGTCTCGACCCGGACCAATTGCGTTCACAGGAACTGGTGCTGCCCGGCGTGCGTTTTGCTGTCGACGCCTACGTCAACTTCGCTCGTCGCGCCCGTTGGCAGGAAGCGGCCAGCAGCTCGCTGACCGAGCTGTTCGCCCCGCAGATCCACCAATCGCGCCTGGACAGCTGGCCGCAGCACTACCCGTGGATCGACCCCACCGGCTACGCGTATTTCCGCACGCGCCTGGGCCAGGCGCGGCGCGATGTCGAGCACGGCCTGGCCATCACCCTCGAGCACTACACGACCCGGGAAGGCCAGGAACGCATGCTGGAAATTCTCCAGTTCAAACTGGACATTCTTTGGAGCATGCTCGATGCCATGAGCATGGCCTATGAGTTGAACCGCCCGCCCTACCATACGGTGACGAGTGAACGGGTCTGGCACAAAGGAATCCCCCTATGAGTTTCGATCGCAGCAAGACCCCGACCTGGCGTCCTGGCTACCGTTTCCAGTACGAACCGGCACAGAAAGGCCACGTGCTGCTGTACCCGGAAGGCATGATTAAACTCAATGAAAGCGCGGCGCTGATTGGCGGCTTGATCGATGGCGAGCGCAATGTCGCCGCGATTATCAAGGAACTCAACCAGCAGTTCCCCGATGTGCCTGAGCTCGGTGACGACATCGAGCAATTCATGGAGGTTGCCCGTGCGCAGCACTGGATCGAACTTGCCTGATTCATCCAGGCAAGTGCCGCCCAAGCCCGAGATCGGCCTGCCCCTTTGGTTGCTGGCCGAACTGACTTATCGCTGCCCGCTGCAATGCCCGTACTGCTCCAATCCGCTGGATTTTGCCGAACAAGGCCAGGAGCTCAGTACCGAGCAGTGGATCAAGGTGTTCCGCGAGGCCCGCGAGATGGGCGCGGCGCAGCTGGGCTTTTCCGGGGGTGAGCCGTTGGTGCGCCAGGACCTCGCCGAGCTGATTGCCGAAGCGCGCCAGCTGGGGTTCTACACCAACCTGATCACCTCCGGCATCGGCCTGACCGAGCAGAAAATCAGCGATTTCAAAAAGGCCGGTCTCGATCACATCCAGATCAGTTTCCAGGCCAGCGACGAGCAGGTGAACAACCTGCTGGCGGGCTCGAAAAAAGCCTTCGCGCAAAAGCTGGAAATGGCCCGCGCCGTGAAAGCCCATGGCTACCCGATGGTGCTGAACTTCGTCACCCATCGGCACAACATCGACAAGATCGACCGCATCATCGAGCTGTGCATTGCCCTGGAGGCCGACTTCGTCGAACTCGCCACCTGCCAGTTCTACGGCTGGGCACAACTCAACCGGGTGGGGCTGCTGCCGACCCGGGAACAGCTTGTTCGTGCGGAGCGCATTACCAACGAATACCGCGCCAAACTGGAAGCCGAAGGGCATCCCTGCAAGTTGATTTTCGTCACCCCGGACTACTACGAAGAACGCCCGAAAGCCTGCATGAACGGCTGGGGCAGTATCTTCCTGACGGTCACACCGGACGGCACCGCCCTGCCCTGTCATGGCGCCCGACAGCTGCCGGTGCAGTTTCCCAACGTGCGCGAGCACAGCATGCAGCACATCTGGTACGACTCGTTCGGCTTCAACCGCTTTCGCGGTTACGACTGGATGCCCGAGCCATGCCGCTCCTGCGACGAGAAAGAAAAGGACTTCGGCGGCTGTCGCTGCCAGGCCTTCATGCTCACGGGGGATGCGCGCAACGCCGACCCGGTGTGCAGCAAGTCGCCTCATCACGGCGTGATCCTAAAGGCCCGCGAAGAGGCCGAGCACGCGACCCAGACCATTGAACAACTGGCCTTTCGCAATGAACGAAACTCACGCCTCATCGCCAAAAGCTGAACCCTTCAGCGCCGCCAACGCCGTCGCGGCCGGCATCGATTTTGCCGAGCTGCAGGTCGGCGCCCATGGTTTGTTCTGGAACGAATACCGCCCGGAGGATGCCGCGTGTCGGATCTGGCACTGGCGTGATGGTGTGGCCAGCTGCCTGACGCCACCCCCGTTCAGTGTGCGCAGTCGAGTGTATGAATATGGCGGTGGCGCGTTTTGCCTGACCGACGACGGCGTGGTGTTCGTCAATGAGGCGGATCAGCAGCTTTATCGCCAATCACTGCAAGGCGAGACGCCAGAGGTGCTGACCTCAGGTGTGTGTCGATATGGTGATCTGCAGTTCGCCAATGGCCAGGTACTGGCGGTAGAGGAAAACCGCAATGTACACCGCCTGGTGGCGATCGACCTGGTGGATGGCGCGCGGCATTTGTTGGCCGAAGGCGCGGACTTTTACGCCGCACCGACCTTGAGTCCCGATGCGCAACGACTGGCCTGGATTGAGTGGAGTCGCCCGGATCAACCCTGGACCGCGACCCGTTTGATGGTCGCCCGACGCCAGGCCGATGGCGGCTTCGCTGCCCCTTGCTGCGTGGCCGGCGACCAGGCGCAGGAATCGCTGCAACAACCTCGTTTCGATGCTGACAGTCGCTTGTTCTGCCTGACCGATCGCGGTGGTTTCTGGCAGCCCTGGATGGAATCGGCCGATGGCCTGACACCATTGCCCAGCACCGCCGCCGACCACGGCCCGGCACCCTGGCAACTGGGTGGTTGTACCTGGTTACCGCTAAGCGAAGGTACTTATCTGGCCAGCTGGACGGAAGGCGGTTTTGGCCGATTGGGGCTTTGCGGTACTTCGTGCAAAGACTTTACCGGCGATTACAGCCGCTTTCGCCATCTTGCCGTGGATGATCAATTCATCTACTGCATCGCTGCGTCCCCCGTCAGCTCAGCGGCGGTGATCGCCATCGATCGCCAGACCCACCAAGTGAAAGTCCTCGCCGGCGGTATTGCACCGCTGCCCGCCGAGCAAATCAGTCGCCCGCAAACGCTGCACTACCCAAGCGGTTCGGGTGAAGCCTACGGGTTCTTCTACCCGGCGATGAACGGCGACGCCAAGCCGCCATTGGTGGTGTTCATCCATGGCGGCCCAACCTCGGCGTGCTACCCGATGCTCGATCCGCGCATCCAGTACTGGGCGCAACGAGGTTTTGCCGTGGCCGATCTCAACTATCGCGGCAGCAGCGGATACGGCCGGGACTATCGCCAGGCCCTGCATTTGCGCTGGGGCGAAGTCGATGTCGAAGACGCTTGCGCGGTGGTCAGCCATCTCGCCGAACGTGGCTTGATCGATGGCCAGCGAGCTTTCATTCGCGGTGGCAGCGCCGGTGGCTATACGGCGCTGTGCGCGTTGGCGTTCCACCAGGTGTTTCGTGCCGGTGCCAGTCTTTATGGGGTCAGCGACCCTGTGGCGCTGGGCCGGGCGACGCACAAATTCGAGGGTGACTACCTGGACTGGCTGATCGGTGACCCACAACAGGATGCCGAACGCTACGCCGCACGCACGCCGTTATTGCATGCCAGCAACATTCGCGTGCCGGTGATCTTCTTTCAAGGTGAGCTGGATGCCGTGGTAGTACCTCAGCAAACCCGCGACATGGTCGAGGCCCTGCAGAACAACGGTATCCTGGTCGAAGCCCATTACTACGCGGACGAACGTCACGGCTTCCGCAAAGCCGGCAACCAGGCGCATGCGCTGGAGCAGGAATGGTTGTTCTATCGGCGGGTGATGGCGCTCACAAATTGAGAGCGCCACACAGGGAGAAACGCCTCACCGCTTGGCGATGATGTACACCGCATGCACGATCCCGGGAATGTAACCGCACAGCGTCAGCAGAATATTCAGCCAGAACGCTCCACCGAACCCCACTTGCAGAAATACACCCAGTGGTGGCAACAGAATGGCGATGATGATGCGGATAAAGTCCATGGACATAGCTCCTGATTGAAGTGGGCTCACGCGAGCCCATACCCTATCGACCTGTACCGTTGGTCAGGGTTCAGCCCGGCTGTTCAGGCCAATGTACCCAGGCCATGTTTCTGAACGATGCAACCGCCATAAAAAACGCCCCACGCCAAAAGAATCAGGCGTGGGGCGTGCGTTATACCGCGAGACGGTTCGGGAATTCGTGCAGCAAGTGTCCGCTCAGACGGCAATCCCTTTACGGCATTGCAGCTGTGCGGTGCGTACGCGGGAGAAGGCACGGGCCAGGCGCAGCAGCATTTCATCGATATTGGACTTGCTGACCGTCAGCGCCGGGGTAAATCGCAGGCAATCGGCTCGCGGCGCGTCCAGCAACAGCCCTTCGTACAACGCGGCCTTGACCACGGCGTCTGCCGAGTCGTCGGAAAGCGTCAACCCCCAGAGCAACCCTTGCCCGCGTAATTCGCCGTGTCCGTAACGATGGGACAAACGCTGCAGGCCTTCGCGCAGGTGCTGCGCCATTTCCCCGACATGCTCGAGAAAGCCTTTGTCCTGCACGCTATCGAGCACCGCCAGGCCGGCTGCAGTCAGCAGTGCGTTGCCATGATGGGTACCGCTCATTTCGCCGGTTTCCAGGCAGCAGGCCTTGCCCCGCGCCAGCAGCGCCGCCACCGGTACGCCACCGCCAAGCCCTTTGCCGAGCACGACGATATCGGCCCGCACACCGAAGGACTGTTCAGCCAGCAGGCTGCCACAGCGACCGACACCGGTTTGCACCTCGTCGAAGATCAGCAGGATGCCCAACTCGCGACACAGGCGCTCGACCCCCTTGAGGTAATGTGCGGTAGCCGCAATCACCCCAGCTTCACTCTGGATCGGCTCGAGCATGATCGCCACGGTCCGTTCATCCACCGCCGCATTCAGCGCCGCAAGGTCATTGAAGGGGACGCGACTGAACCCCGGAAGCTGCGGCTCGAAGCGGTTGACCAGGGTCGAACTGTCCGACGCCGAAATCGTCCCCAGGCTACGACCATGGCAAGCCTGATTGGCCACGATAATCCGCGAAGCCCCGCCGCGATGCCGTTGACCCCATTTGCGCGCCAGCTTGATCGCCGCCTCACAGGCCTCGCTGCCGCTGTTGAGCAGGTACGCCTGGTCGCTGCCGGTGATGGCACACAGGCGCTCGGCGAGCTTGAGCATGCCGCGGTTATGCAGGGCGAAACCGGGATTGATCAACGCTTGCGCCTGCGCAGTAATGGCGCTGACCAGTGCCTTGGGGCTGTGACCAAGGCTATTGGCACCGCTGCCCTGGGAGAAATCCAGATACGCACGGTCATCGCTGTCCCACAACCAGGAACCCTGGCCGCGGGCAAAAACCTGTTGGGGTCGATCGACACTGGGCATCAGGTACTCGCTGCAAAGATTGTCTGCGTTGGGGGCAGAGGAACTGTCCTCCAGCAAATCGTCGAGACTGGGCGCATGTCGGCGCAGGCTGAACAGATTCATAGGTGCAACCCTCGCAGAAGGTTTTTTGCGTTACCTATGCAAACGTCATCGAAGCGAAGGGAGTTCATCGCGTTCCGGGGCCCTGTAAGCCGTGTGAATACGGTTAGACTAGGCTCACCCAAGGCGATGAGCTATTTCGATTTCCCAGCATTTTCGATAAGAATTACTTATGGATTTCAAGCAACTGCGTTATTTCGTCGCGGTCTACGAAGAGGGCCATGTGGGCCGGGCTGCCGAGCGCCTGTCCATTTCACAGCCGGCGCTGTCTCAACAGATCCGCCACCTTGAACAAACCCTGGATGTGAGCCTGTTCGAACGCAGCAGCAAACGCCTATTGCCGACCCTTGCGGCCCATACGCTCTACAACCATGCCCTGCCCTTGCTCGATGGCCTGCAACGGGCACGTGAAGCACTGGGCAACTTCAAGGGGCATGCGCTGCGCACCCTGGCCATTGGCGTACTGCAAACCGTGCACACCAGCCTGGTGCCACAAATGCTCGAGCGGGTGCGCAAGGCGCAACCTCATCTGGTGGTGCAGATCTATGAACTGACGGGACTGGAAATCGAGCGACGCCTGCTCAATGGTTCGCTGGACATCGGCATCGGCTACTTGCCGCCTCGTCAGCCGGGTCTGCACGGAGTGCTGTTGTACGAAGACGAACTGACGCTGGTCATCCCGGCAGACCATCCATTGCGCGAATTCAAGAAAGTCTCCATGAGCCAGGCTGCCGAACTGCCGATGTTGCTGCTGGGCGAAGAGTTTCAGATACGGCAGATTTGGCAGGCGCAAATGGCCAGCCTGGGACGGCGTCCGCAAGTGCAGGCCGAGCTGAACAACATGGCCGGCATACTCGACAGCCTGCCGCACACACGACTGGCGACGGTGCTGCCCGGACGCTCGCAGAAGACCCATGGCAACCAGCAATTGTTGTGGAAACCCCTGAGCGAACCGCGGGTGCCGCTGAAAGTCGGGTTGGTCTGTCGCGATGTGCAACGGCAACAGGCATCGCTGGCCTTGCTGCGCACATTGCTGGAAGAGGTGATCAATCGGCCGGATGAACGCTTGAACAGCCCGCCGGCACTGGATGGCCTGAGCTGAACACTTTTCTCGAGGCAAAAGAAAACCCCGCCGAAGCGGGGCTTTGCAGACTGTTTCCCTGACATCCATTTCACTCCGCCGTCCTGGCAGAATCCTACGTGTCCGTGTTGTTGCTTTGCGCTTCCTGCGCTACGTCCATAAGCAGTAGATTAGCTGTGGATCCAATTTACGACTATGGGAGAACAGCAGCACGTCATGTAAGAGAATGCTTACATCAGGTTACAAACTCAGAATTGCCCGGCCTCCAACAGGAACAGCGATTCGCTACCGGCCTTCACCGACGCGTTCAGCGAGTGAATACGCGGTAGCAAACGGGCGAAATAGAAGCGCGCGGTGCCCAGCTTGCTGGCGTAGAAATCGTCCTGCGTTTCCTTGCCGAGAGCCGCCTTGGCCATCAAGGCCCACATGTAGGCATAGGCTACGTAGCCAAATACTTGCAGGTACTCGACCGACGCCGCGCCGATTTCATTCGGGTTGTTTTTCGCCCGGTCCAGCAGCCATGCCGTCAGCTCGTCGAGCGTCGTCACCGCATCGTTGAGCGGCTTGGTGAACTCCGCCAGGTCAGCACTGGCCGTTGCGGTGAAGTGACGAATCTCGTCGGCAAACAGATTGTAGAACGCCCCGCCGCTGCCGACAATCTTGCGTCCCACCAGGTCCAGCGCCTGGATACCGTTGGTGCCTTCGTAGATCTGGGTGATGCGCACGTCGCGCACCAATTGCTCCTGGCCCCACTCACGGATGTAACCGTGGCCGCCGAATACCTGCTGGCCGTGAACCGTGGTTTCCAGGCCCAGATCGGTGAGGAACGCCTTGGCCACCGGGGTCAGCAAGGCCACCAGGTCTTCCGCGCGCTTGCGGGTGGTGGCGTCTTCGCTGAACTTGGCGGTGTCCAATTGCATGGCGACGTAGGTCGAGAAAGCGCGGCCACCTTCGTTCGCGGCTTTCATGGTCAGCAACATGCGACGCACGTCCGGGTGGACGATGATCGGGTCAGCGACTTTGTCTTTGTTCTGCGCGCCGGTTGGCGAACGGCTCTGCAGACGATCACGAGCGTACTCGACAGCGTTCTGGTAGGAGCGCTCGCCGGTGGCCAGGCCCTGGATGCCGACGCCCAGGCGCTCGTAGTTCATCATGGTGAACATTGCCGCCAAGCCCTTGTTCGGCTCGCCGACCAGGTAACCCACGGCTTCATCGAAGTTCATCACACAGGTCGCAGAGGCCTGGATGCCCATCTTGTGTTCGATCGAGCCGCAGTTGGCCGGGTTGCGCGCGCCCAGGCTGCCATCGGCATTGACCATGAACTTGGGCACCAGGAACAGCGAAATCCCTTTAGGTCCAGCCGGCGCATCGGGCAGTTTGGCCAGCACCAGGTGGATGATGTTTTCGGTCAGGTCGTGTTCGCCGCCGGTGATGAAGATCTTGGTGCCGCTGACCTTGTAGGAACCGTCGGCCTGAGGCTCGGCCTTGGTGCGGATGATCCCCAGGTCGGTGCCGGCGTGCGGTTCGGTCAGACACATGGAACCCGCCCAGACGCCGGCGTACATGTTCGGCAGGTAGGCGGCCTTCAGTTCTTCACTGGCGTGGGCGTTGATCGACAGGCAAGCGCCGGCGGTCAGCATCGGGTACAGACCGAACGACAGGCTGGCCGAGTTGACCATTTCCTCGACCTGGGCCGAAACGGCCTTGGGCATGCCCATGCCGCCGTAGGCCGGATCTCCACCTACACCGACCCAACCACCTTCAGCGTAGGTTTGGTAAGCCTGTGGGAAACCCGCCGGCGTGGTGACAGCACCGTCCGCCCAGTGACAACCTTCCTCGTCAGCCGCACGGCTCAGGGGCGCAACGCTTTTACTGGTGACCTTGCCGGCTTCTTCGAGAATGGCTTCGACCGTTTCAGCATCAATGGAATCGGCCAATGCTGGCAGCTCGGCCCAGAGGTTGGCGACCTCGAACACCTCATTGAGGACGAAGCGCATATCGCGCAGGGGCGCTTTGTAGTCAGCCATGGCAAACCTCGCAAATCTAAACAGATGGCTCGTAGGAAAGATGCTTTTCTTTGGGTCCGAGTGTAACCCAACAACTTTTGCGACACATAGGGTCAGCACATGACTGTTTTGTAATTTTTAGTCATCGGTGAAATGTAGAGGGGAAACGCAAGAATTGTAGGAGCGAGCCTGCTCGCGATAAACCTGAGGACGCCTCGGGGCACCTGGCTTCCAACGTTATCGGTAACGACCATCGCGAGCATGCTCGCTCCTACAGAAAAGCCCATCAGAGCGCAAACAACTCCGCCGGTAACTGCATCAGGCAATCACTCCCCGCTTCGATCGCCGCCCGATGAGCGTCGGTACGCGGCAACAGGCGCTTGAAGTAAAACTCACTGGTCGCCAGTTTGGCCCGGCAGAAATCCGCGTCGCCGCTGCCAGCATCAAGCTGCGCCTGCGCCACCAACGCCATGCGCAACCACAAGTAGCCGAGGATGATGTAACCGCTGTACATCAGGTAATCCACCGATGCGGCGCCGACTTCATCCGGGTTTTTCATCGCCGCCATGCCGACCTTGGTCGTCAACTCGCCCCATTGCTGATTCAGCGCATCGAGCTGCGCCACATAGTTGCCCAACTGTGGATGCGCGACGTTGGCCGCGCAAAACTTGTGGACGATTTTAGTGAAGCCGCGCAACAGCTTGCCCTGGCTGCCGAGCACTTTGCGCCCGAGCAGGTCCAGCGCCTGGATGCCATTGGTGCCCTCATAGATCGGCGCGATCCGGCAGTCGCGAACCAGCTGTTCCATACCCCATTCACGAATGAATCCGTGGCCGCCGAATACCTGCATGCCATGGTTGGTCACTTCCAGCCCGGTTTCAGTCATGAAGGCTTTGCAGATCGGCGTCAGGAAGGCCAGCAGGTCTTCGGCATCCTGGCGCGCCGTTGCATCCGCGCTCAGGTGCGCTACGTCGAGCAACTGTGCAGTGAAATAAGTCAGTGCCCGATTGCCTTCGTTGAAGGCTTTCATGGTCAGCAACATCCGACGTACATCCGGATGCACGATGATAGGGTCGGCAGCTTTATCCGGGGCTTTCGGGCCTGTCAATGCGCGCATCTGCAAACGGTCGTTGGCGTACTTGATCGCGCCCTGGAAACTCGCTTCGCCCAGGCACAAACCCTGCATGCCCGTGCCCAGTCGCGCGTGGTTCATCATGGTGAACATGCAGTTGAGGCCCTTGTTCGCTTCCCCGATCAAAAAGCCCTTGGCCCCGTCGAAATTCAGCACGCAGGTGGCCGAGGCCTTGATCCCCATCTTGTGCTCGATGGCGCCGCAGGAAACCCCATTGCGCTCGCCCGCTTCGCCCTCGGTATCGGGCAGGAACTTGGGCACGATAAACAGCGAAATACCCTTGGTCCCGGCCGGCGCATCCGGCAGTTTCGCCAGTACCAGATGAATGATGTTGGCGCTCATGTCGTGCTCGCCGGCGGAGATGAAAATCTTGCTGCCGGTGATCGTATAACTGCCGTCGGCTGCAGGCACGGCGCGGGTCTTGATGATGCCCAGGTCGGTGCCGCAATGGGCTTCGGTCAGGCACATGGTGCCGGTCCATTGGCCGGCGGTGAGTTTGCTCAGGTAGGTTTGTTTCTGTTCTTCAGTGCCATGGGCGTGGATCGCCGACATGGCGCCGTGGGTCAGGCCTGGGTACATGCCCCACGACGTGTTGCTCGAACCCACCATCTCGCTGATGACCAGCCCCAGCGAGCCGGGCAGCCCCTGACCGCCATACGCCGGATCAGCCGCCAGGCCATGCCAGCCACCTTCGACGTATTGGGCGAAAGCCTGCTTGAAACCTGCAGGCGTCGTGACCACACCGTTGTCGAAATGGCAGCCCTCTTCGTCGCCGCTACGGTTGAGAGGCGACAGCA
Organism: Pseudomonas sp. GW823-FHT06B06; assembly: GCF_058795195.1. NCBI lineage: Bacteria > Pseudomonadati > Pseudomonadota > Gammaproteobacteria > Pseudomonadales > Pseudomonadaceae > Pseudomonas > Pseudomonas sp. GW823-FHT06B06. The sequence continues at coordinate 80,486 of NZ_JBXAHO010000007.1, forward strand.
CGTTTTCACAAAACCTGGCACCCTCTTCGAGGATCGCACTGACCATGTCCGGACTGGCCTCGGTGGCGCCGAGCGCTGCGTAGTTGCTGTGGAAATCGAAGACGTGGTCAATCAGGAAGCGCATGTCGCGCAGGGGAGCCTTGTAGGCGGGCATGGTCGTTTCTCCGGCAGTAGATGACTCAAACCTACTGCCGCCGCCCCGCCCTTCACAATGACAGTCCAGACGCTGAATGCGCCGTCATCACTCAACCGCAGCAGCGTCCATGCGCACGGCGCCACGGCGGTTCTGACCGAACGCCATCACGCAGTTGCGTCCGGCGCCCTTGGCGCTGTAAAGCGCCTGGTCGGCGGACTTGAGCACTTTCTCGGGCGTGCGTTGTTCCACCCGTTCGGCAACGCCGATGCTGACAGTCACCGACACACTCGAGGCACTGGCGCCGGCGCGACGCTGGCGGCCCTGATTGTCATCCTGTGGACGGCTGTCCTGATTGCGCAGATGAATGTTGTAGGTGGCAATGGATTCGCGAATGACCTCCAGGTGCGGCATGCACTCCTCGAGGGTCTTGCCGGCAAACACCAGGGCGAACTCCTCTCCACCATAACGATAGGCCTTACCGCCTCCGCCGATTTTCGACAGTTTGCTGGCGACCAGTCGCAGCACCTGGTCACCGACGTCATGGCCGTGGGTGTCATTGAATTTCTTGAAGTGGTCGACGTCACTCATGGCCAACACATAGTTGCGCCCCAGGCGCTGCATGCGCTCATTCAACGCGCGGCGCCCGGGCAGGCCGGTGAGTTCGTCACGGAAGGCCATTTGATAGGCCTCATGAGCAACGGCGGCCGCGATCATCAGCATCACCTGGCTGCACATGATGTTCAGGGTGAAGGGCAGGATGAAGGTTTTCGGCAACATCCAGAACAGCCCGAGCAACCCCACCAGCTGTGCCGCATGCAGCGGTCTTGGGTGACGCCAGTACTGGTAGGCCAGCAGCGCGAACGATGCGATGAACACGGGATAGGACAGCTGGATCAGGCTCATCCAGGCGCCGTGCAAGGCAGGCCAGCGAATCTGCGACAGCCACCCCAGCAAGGCCTGTGGGTAACTTTGTTCCAGTGCCAATGCGACGCTACCGACGGCCAGTAAAACGGCGAAACGGGCGACCATGTCCTGGAACAGATGCGTACGCTCCTGCCACGCGGCGAATACGCCGAACAGCAATGGCAACAGCAGGCAACACAAATGAAAGACCACTGCGGCGTCGTCCCGCACCTTGCCATTGTCACGGTAGTAATCGGTCTGGGTGTCGAGCAGGAAGTAGGCGATGTACACCGTGGCCATCAGAAACAGCTCGCGCTGGCGTCGGTAAACCGCACAGTAGGCACCGCCGAGCAACAACACCAAGGTTGGAAGCACCTGGAACAACGACGTGAAGAACACGTTCAGGTCCTTGATGTAGGCAGCCGCGAGTCCCGCCAGTAACAGCACTGACGACGGCAAAAAATGACCCACACGGACAGCGGATGAACGCGGCAAAGGTAAAGCTCCGACCCGTCATTTCGATTGATGGCAATGTGCCAACAACTGTAACGGCACCGATCTCGACTTGCTGAGTCAATTACCAAGAAATTTTTAAGACAGCGTCTGCGGCTTGCCGGGTGGTGCAGCGTTGCATCGCGAGCAGGCTCGCTCCTACAAAGAGCATCAACCAACAGGCAAAAAAAAAACCGCTGCCCCCGAAGGAGCAGCGGTTTTCTTGAAGTACCGCGTTAAGGCTTAGTAGCCCAGCGCGAAGTCCTCTTCCTTCATGTCCATCAGGTTGTTGGCGCCCGACAGCATGGTTGCAACGTGAGTGCGGGTGCGCGGCAGGATACGCTGGAAGTAGAAGCGCGCCGTCTGCAGCTTGGCGGTGTAGAACGCCTCGTCAGAAGTGCCGGCAGCCAGTTTCTCGGCGGCCAGGCGTGCCATGTCAGCCCAGAAGTAGGCCAGGCAGGCGTAACCCGAGTACATCAGGTAGTCCACCGAGGCCGCGCCGACTTCTTCGCGGTCTTTCATGGCAGCCATACCGACCTTCATGGTCAGCTCGCCCCACTCCTTGTTCAATGCAGCCAGCGGTGTGACGAACTCTTTGACAGCTTCGTTGCCTTCGTTGGTCTGGCAGAACTTGTGCACGATCTTGGTGAAGCCCTTGAGGGCCTCGCCTTGAGTCATCAGCACTTTACGGCCCAGCAGGTCGAGTGCCTGGATGCCGGTGGTGCCTTCGTACAGCATCGAAATACGGCTGTCGCGAACGTTCTGCTCCATGCCCCACTCGGCGATGAAGCCATGGCCACCGTAGATTTGCACGCCGTGGTTAGCCGATTCGAAACCGACTTCGGTCATGAAGGCCTTGGCGATCGGAGTCATGAACGCCAGCAGCGCATCGGCCTTCTTCTTCTCTTCCTCGTCCACGCCGTACTTGACGATGTCGACTTGCTTGGCGGTGAAGTAGACCATCGCACGGTTGCCTTCGGCGAATGCCTTCATGGTCAACAGCATGCGACGTACATCCGGGTGCACGATGATCGGGTCAGCGGCTTTTTCCGGCGCTTTCGGGCCAGTCAGCGAGCGCATTTGCAGACGATCACGAGCGTATTTCAGGCCACCCTGGAAACCGATTTCGGCGTGGGCCAGGCCTTGCAGCGCGGTACCCAGACGTGCGGTGTTCATGAAGGTGAACATGCAGTTCAGGCCTTTGTTCGCCGGGCCGATCAGGAAACCGGTGGCCGCGTCGAAGTTCATCACGCAGGTGGCGTTACCGTGGATGCCCATCTTGTGTTCCAGGGAGCCACAGGACACGGCGTTACGCGCACCGATCGAACCATCGGCGTTTGGCAGGAACTTTGGCACGATGAACAGCGAAATGCCTTTGGTGCCAGCCGGCGCATCGGGCAGGCGGGCCAGCACGATATGAACGATGTTGTCGGCCATGTCGTGTTCACCGGCCGAGATGAAGATCTTGGTGCCGGAGACTTTGTAGGAACCGTCGGCCTGAGGTTCAGCCTTGGTGCGCAACATGCCCAGGTCGGTGCCGCAGTGCGGTTCGGTCAGGCACATGGTGCCGGTCCATTCACCGGAAACCAGCTTGGTCAGGTATGCCTCTTGTTGCTCAGGCGTGCCGTGCTCGGAAATGGTGTTCATCGCGCCGTGGGACAGGCCCGGGTACATGCCCCACGACCAGTTGGCTTCGCCAACCATTTCGCTGACTGCCAGACCCAGAGACTCCGGCAGGCCTTGGCCACCGTGCTCAACGTCGTGGGCCAGGCTTGGCCAGCCGCCTTCGACGAATTGCTTGTAGGCCTCTTTGAAGCCAGTCGGGGTTTTAACGCCGGACTCGCTCCAGGTGCAGCCTTCGGTGTCGCCCACGCGGTTCAGCGGAGCCAGTACCTGCTCACAAAACTTGGCGCCTTCTTCGAGAATGGCGTCAACCATGTCCGGAGTTGCGTCTGCACAAGCCGGAAGGCTCTGATAGTGCGCTTCGTAGCCGAGCAGTTCGTCACGAACGAAGCGAATATCACGCAAGGGGGCCTTGTAGTCAGGCATAGCGATAAACCTCTGCTGATGTAACCGGGAATGAGCGACCGTTGTCGAAACGATCAAACAGTTGTTTGAAACATACGTTTACGCCCAAATCTTGTCAAGCACCGATCTTTTGCCATTCGTCATCCAACCAATAAACAGCGCGCACGCGAGCCTGACGCTATTGCACGAGCAGCGCGCAGCGCGAGAAAAGAAGATGGGTACAGGAACTCACGCTGAAAGCGTACCGCCAGACGGTGCGCTTTCAGCGTGAGTTCAGGCGTAGGTGTCGATCAAGGTGCCGAGCATTTCATCGGAAGCCTTGGCGACTTTGGCGCCCAACTCCACCTGAAACCGGCCTTCGGCCATTTCGATTTCATGGCTCACGAGGTCCGACTGCCGACTACGGTCGACCGAACGCAGGCGATCGACCTGAGCCTCGGAGGACTGGCTGCTCACCGAACGCTCGATCGTCGCGTTGGCGATTTTTCCGGCGGCTTGATCAATACGGTCTTGCCCCGCCTGAACAGTGCTCAGGCCGGCATAGAAAGCGGTATTTCCCGAGATTTCCATGGAAGTGCTCGTCCTTGCAAAGAGTCATCAGTGTTCATTGAAGCAGACATACCGAGAAATCGCCCGTCAAAAACACTAATGGCACAGTGCCGCACCATAGCCAACATCTAGTCCAGGAGGTCGAGTTGCAGGTGCTCCGCGACTGCTTCGGCCGTGACCACCTTGAGCTTCGGCACCCGCCCCAGGCAGGGCGCTGGCAAGCGTTCAGCGAGGGTCGCTAGATTTTCTTCAAGGCGCGAAGTCTTCGGATCGATGATGTTCGCCACCCATCCCGCCAGCTGCAAACCGTCCCGGGCAATCGCTTCGGCCGTCAGCAACGCGTGGTTGATGCAGCCCAAGCGTACGCCGACCACCAGGATGACCGGCAGACCCAGCGCCATCGCCAGGTCCGACAGGTTGTCCTGGTCGGCCAATGGCACGCGCCAGCCTCCAGCCCCCTCGACCAGGGTGAAGTCGGCCTGCATGTCGAGTATGTGCTGCATCGGAGTCAGCAGCGATTGCACGGTTAACGCGATGCCGGCCTCACTCGCGGCCAGGTGCGGCGCAATCGCCGGCTCCAGCGCCACCGGATTGACCTGGGTGTAGGTCAAGGGCAGCGAGCACTCCGCCAGTAACGCCAGCGCGTCAGCATTGCGCAGCCCCTTGGGCGTCACCGAACAACCAGAGGCCACCGGCTTGCCTGCTGCCGTGCTTAACCCGGCTGATCGCGCGGCATACAACAGACCGGCGGCGATCGTGGTTTTCCCGACATCGGTGTCCGTACCGGTGATGAAATACGCGGAGCTCATAAGGGTTTCTCCAAAACGGCGTACACCACTTGATAAGTCGCCGGCAGGCCTTGGGCCTGACGAAACTGCTCGTAAGCCTCGACCAGGCCGAGAATCCGCGCCCGACCGGTCAAGCCGCCCGGACGCCCAGGGTTGAGGTTGTGCGCCCCCAAGGCCTTGAGCTCATGGGTCAGGCTGCGCACGTCCGGGTAATGCAGCACATGTGCCTGGTTTTCCAGGCTGATTGCGCGCAAGCCGCTGGCCGCACACAGCTGTTGATAAACGTTGAACTCGCGGAAGCGGTTGACGTGCACCATGCCATCCACCTGACGCCAGCTGTCACGCAACTCGAACAACGTGCCTACACAGAGACTAGCAAATGCAAAGACACCGCCCGGCTTGAGCACCCGATGCGCTTCGCTGAGCACCGACGCGAAGTCCGCGCACCACTGCACGGCCAGGCTGGAGAAAATCAGGTCGCACGTCGCATCGCGCAATGGCATCCGCTCGGCGTCGCCGGCGATGAAGTGCGCGGCGCCGCCCAACGGTCGGGCGTGATTGAGCATGCCTTCGGCGATGTCCAGCGCCACGCCCTGGCCGTCGGGAAACCGCTCGCCCAGCGCACGACTGAAATAACCGGTGCCGCACCCGAGATCGAGCCAGCGCCGGGGTACGAACGCCTGCGGCAAACGGTGCAACAACTGGCCACCGACATCACGTTGCAACTCGGCCACGCTGTCGTAGCTTGCCGCGGCACGGGAAAACGACGCGGCTACCTGGCGCTTGTCGGGCAAACCACCGGGCAACTTCGGAAAGGATAAATCAGTCATCGCCGCACTCATGCAAAAAGGCCTGGATCGCCCCCGCGACACCGTGGGGATTTTCCAGGAGAAACGCGTGGCCGGCCTGTTCGATCAGACCGATTTCGACATCGGGTAGCAACGCCAGCAAGGCCTCGGCGGCTTCGGCCGGCACCAGCCCGTCGAGGCCGGCAAACAGATGCAATTGCGGACCGCGGAATGTCTGCAGGGCTTGGCGAGTGTCCATCTGCGCGAGCAATTCCAGGCCACTCAATAGCACTGCCGCCGTTGAGTGCGGCGCCCCTGCGAGCAACAGGCGAGACAAGCCGCGCGGGTCTTCGGCACCTTGGGCGCAGAGCAATGAAAAACGCTTCAAGGTCATGCGTGGATCGGCAGCGCAGCCTGCCAGAAAGGCATCGAACGTTTCGCCAGGCATTGCGTTTGGCCATTGGTCGTGGCTGACAAAAGAAGGATTGCTCGCCAAGGTCAGCAGACCACAGCAACGGTCGCCACGGCGCGCCGCCAACTCGGACGCGAGCATGCCACCCAGTGACCAGCCGCCGAGCCAGGCGTCCTGCGGCACGCTGGCGTCGAGTTCATCGAGCCAATGTTCAAGATTGCTCGAATCCAGCTCGGGCAGCGGCTCGATTTCGACCCGCATGTGTTCGTCCAGGCCCTGCAGGGCAGCGCCCAATGGTTGCAGCGGCGAAATTCCGAGGCCCCAACCGGGCAACAGAATCAATCGATCACGCATGGCCAGGCTCCGCTCCCAGTCGTTGATAACAATCGGCCAGTCCCTCCAACAATAGCTGCACTTGCGCCTCGCTATGGGCGGCAGTCAGGGTTACGCGCAGTCGGGCACTGCCGGTCGGCACGGTTGGCGGACGGATCGCACTCACCATCAAGCCGCGTTCGCGCAGCATCTGCGACAAGCGCACCGCGCGCCCGGCGTCACCAATCATGATCGGCTGGATCGGCGTGAAACTGTCCATCAGCTCCAGGCCGATTTGCTCGGCGCCCTGCCGGAACTGGCGGATCAGCGTCTGCAAATGCTCGCGGCGCCAATGCTCGCTGCGCAGCAGTTCCAGGCTTTTGAGGGTCGCACAGGCCAGGGCCGGTGGTTGGCTGGTGGTGTAAATGTAGGGGCGAGCGAACTGGATCAGGCTCTCGATCAACTCTTCGCTGCCGGCTACGAAAGCCCCCGCCGTTCCGAACGCCTTGCCGAGCGTGCCGACCAGTACCGGCACGTCGTCCTGGCTCAGGCCGAAATGTTCGACGCTCCCGCCGCCATTGGCGCCCAGCGGGCCGAAACCGTGCGCATCATCGACCATCAGCCATGCACCTTTGGCCTTGGCTTCTCGCGCCAGCGCTGGCAGATCGGCGATGTCACCGTCCATGCTGAAGACGCCGTCAGTCACGACCAGCGTATTGCCGGTGGCTTTCTCAAGACGATTGGCCAGACTCGCCGCATCGTTGTGCAAGTAGCGATTGAAACGTGCCCCTGACAAGAGGCCCGCATCGAGCAACGAAGCATGATTGAGCCGGTCTTCGAGCACCGTATCGCCCTGCCCCACCAACGCCGTGACCGCCCCGAGATTGGCCATGTAGCCCGTGGTGAACAGCAGGGCGCGCGGACGACCGGTGAGGTCGGCCAAGGCTTCTTCCAAGGCATGATGCGGACCGCTGTGGCCGATGACCAGATGCGACGCCCCACCCCCCACGCCCCACTTGGCAGCCCCTGCGCGCCAGGCTTCGATCACTTGGGGGTGACTGGCCAGGCCCAGGTAGTCGTTGTTGCAGAACGCCAGCAATGGCTGACCGTCGACCACCACTTGCGGCCCTTGCGGGCTTTCGAGCAACGGACGTTGGCGGTAGAGGTTTTCGGCACGACGGGCAGCCAGGCGTGCGGCGAGATCGAAAGACATGCAGGCCTCGACTATCAAATGACACATCTCCACTGTGGGAGCGAGCCTGCTCGCGAAGAGGCCTTCACATTCAACATAAGTGTCGACTGTTACATAGCTTTCGCGAGCAGGCTCGCTCCCACAGGGTTTTGCCTTCCTTCAGAAGGATCAAACAGCCGCGTTATAGAACTGCTCGCTGCTCTTTTGCTCCACCAGCGCCTGTTCAATGGCGGCCTGGTGCACTTCGTCGGCGTGTTCTTCGCGGGCTTCCGGCAAAATCCCCAAGCGCCCGAACAGTTGCATGTCCTTGTCGGCCTGCGGGTTGGCGGTGGTCAGCAGTTTTTCGCCGTAGAAAATCGAGTTGGCACCGGCAAAGAACGCCAGTGCCTGCATCTGCTCGTTCATGGCTTCGCGGCCAGCGGACAGGCGCACGTGGGATTTGGGCATGAGGATCCGCGCGACGGCGAGCATGCGGATGAAGTCGAACGGGTCGACGTCGTCGGCATTCTCCAAGGGCGTGCCGGCGACTTTCACCAACATGTTGATCGGCACCGACTCCGGGTGCTCCGGCAGGTTGGCCAGCTGGATCAGCAGGTTGGCACGGTCATCGAGGGACTCGCCCATGCCAAGGATGCCACCGGAGCAGATCTTCATCCCCGATTCACGGACGTAGGCCAGGGTTTGCAGGCGCTCGCTGTAAGTGCGGGTGGTGATGATGCTGCCGTAGAACTCAGGCGAGGTGTCGAGGTTGTGGTTGTAGTAGTCAAGGCCAGCCTTGGCCAGCGCTTCGGTCTGGTCTTGATCGAGGCGACCGAGGGTCATGCAGGTTTCCAGGCCAAGGGCCTTGACGCCTTCGACCATCTTCAGCACATACGGCATGTCTTTGGCCGACGGGTGCTTCCACGCCGCGCCCATGCAGAAACGGGTCGACCCGATGGCCTTGGCCCGCGCGGCCTCTTCGAGGACCTTCTGCACTTCCATCAGCTTTTCTTTTTCCAGGCCGGTGTTGTAGTGACCCGACTGCGGACAATATTTGCAATCTTCCGGGCAAGCACCGGTCTTGATCGACAGCAAGGTCGATACCTGGACGCGGTTAGCGTCGAAATGCGCGCGGTGCACCGTCTGCGCCTGGAACAACAGGTCATTGAATGGCTGAACGAAGAGTGCTTTGACTTCGGCCAAAGACCAGTCATGACGCAAAGTTGCAGAGGTGCTGGCGCTCATGGGCGTTTCCTTTGTTTTATGCTTTGGCAGGCGACCGGGAAATGGAATTTCCACCGGCGCATCACAGGTGTTTCGGCATATTTAAGGAAGAGTCATGCGCTGTCAACCACGATACGATAGGCCGGTTTACATCTGGTTAAAAAATAACCACTACTGTTTACTGTGTGATGAAGTAGCCGATGGCACCACGCCCGTTTGCATGGCTTGCGAAACCGAGTTGCCATGGCTCGGCGATCATTGCCAGCGCTGCGCAGTGCCCTTGCCCGCTGCGGGCATGACGTGCGGCCAATGCCTCATGCAGCCACCGGCCTTCGAGCGAGTGGTCGCGCCCTGGACTTACAACTTCCCGATCGACAGCCTGATTACTCGCTTCAAGCACAGCGCGAAATGGCCGTATGGCCATCTGCTCGGCGACCTTCTCGCTCAATCACTGCAACATCGCTTCAACGATGACCTGCCGCGTCCCGATGTGCTGGTACCCGTGCCGATGTCTACCCGGCGCCTGCGCCAACGCGGCTTCAATCAGGCTGCCATGCTGGCGCGCTGGCTCAGCGAACGCCTCGACGTGCCTATTGATGAACGATTGCTATTGAGGCCTCAAGACACCAACGCCCAGCAAGACCTGAACGCCGAGGCACGCAAACGCAACCTGCACCACGCCTTCGCCATGGCAAGCGACGCATCAGTGAAGGGTCGCCACCTGGCGCTGGTGGACGACGTTCTGACCACCGGTGCCACGGCGCAGGCACTGGCCCTGCTGCTGCTGGACGCAGGCGCCATACGGGTCGACGTCTATTGCCTGGCGCGCACCCCCAAACCTGGCGAGTCGCCGTGACTTGACTCCCGGGTCCCGAGCCGCCAACGTCCTCACCACCGTCATAGCCAAAGCGTCTTGCCATGTCCTTGCCTACGTTGTTGTCCCAGCACATTGTCCGTCGCCCGCAACGCATTGCCTTGCTGCAACACATCGCCGAGCAGGGATCGATCACCCGCGCGGCGAAAAGCGCGGGCCTGAGCTACAAGGCCGCTTGGGATGCTATCGATGAGCTGAACAACCTGGCGCAGAAACCGCTGGTGGAACGCAGTGTCGGCGGCAAAGGAGGGGGTGGCGCCAAACTGTCAGCTGAAGGCGAGCGTGTGCTGCGCCTCTATCAAAAGCTGCAGGCGCTGCAAGCCCAGGTACTGGAAGCCGCTGAAGACGCAAGCGACCTTGACCTGCTCGGTCGCCTGATGCTCAGGACCAGCGCACGCAACCAGTTGCATGGAAAAGTCGCGGCCATTGAAACCCAGGGCCATAACGATCGGGTTCGCCTTGAGCTGCCCGAAGGCCTGAGTATCGCGGCGCAGATCACCCACGACAGTACCGTGCGCCTGGACCTGCAAACCGGCACTGAAGTTGTCGCCCTGATCAAGGCCGGTTGGCTCGATCTGCTGGGCGGCCGCGACGAGGCAACACCCGGTCACAATTGCCTCGAAGGTGTCATCGAGGAAATCCTCGACGCCGAAGACGGCCCCTGCGAAGTGCGAATCAGTTTGCCTAATGGCCAGACGCTCTGTGCTCTGGACGAACCCCGGCATTTGCAATCACGCAAGCTGACCCGCGGAACATCGGTACGCGCGCAGTTCTCTCCCTCCAATGTATTGCTCGGCACTCCGTTGTAGGAGCTGCCGCAGGCTGCGATCTTTTGACTTTGCTTTTCAAGATCAAGATCAAAAGATCGCAGCCTGCGGCAGCTCCTACTGCAACAAAAGCTTCATCACCCACCATTAAGGTGACTGCAAAATTCGCAGGGAGCCTGATGTGAGCCTATTAGAAGAAAACCAGTCCACCGACCTCGAACAGATGGTCGGCCTCAGCCGTCGTGGCTTTATCAGCGCAGGCGCCTTGTGCGGTGCCGCCATGTTCCTCGGCGGCAACCTGCTGAGCCGCAGCGTACTGGCCGCCAGCGTCAGCGCCGGCACCAGCCAGTTGCTGGGTTTCGAAAGCATTCCCGCCGCGACTGCCGACGCGATCAGCTTGCCCCCCGGCTACAAATCTTCGGTACTGATCAGTTGGGGTCAGCCCCTGCAGAAAAACGGCCCGGCGTTCGACATGAGTGGCAACGGCACCGCCGAGCATCAGGAAGTCCAGTTCGGCGACAACAACGATGGCATGAGCCTGTTTGCCTTCCCGGATGACAACAATCGGGCGCTGATGGCGATCAACAACGAATACACCAATTACCGCTACCTCTACCCCCACGCGGGCATGCCGCAATCGGCGCAGGAAGTGCATAAGGCCCTGGCTTGCGAAGGCGTGTCGGTAATCGAAGTACAGCGTGAGAATGGTCATTGGCAGTTTGTGCAGGGCTCGCGCTATAACCGGCGCATTCACGGTAACTCGCCGATCCATCTGAGCGGCCCGGCCGCCGGTCACGAACTGTTGAAAACCCGTGCAGATGCACAAGGTAAAACGGTCCTCGGCACGTTCCAGAACTGCGCCAACGGCAAGACGCCATGGGGCACCTACCTGACCTGCGAAGAGAACTTTACCGACTGCTTTGGCAGCAGCGATGCCGAACAGAAATTCGATGCCGCACAGAAACGCTACGGCGTGGTGGCAACCAGCAAAGACATCAACTGGCATCAACACGACTCGCGCTTCGACATGGCGCACAATCCCAACGAGCTCAACCGTCATGGCTGGGTCGTCGAGATCGACCCGTTCGACCCGCAGTCGACCCCGGTCAAGCGCACTGCACTGGGCCGCTTCAAACATGAAAACGCAGCCCTGGCTGAAACCACAGACGGCCGCGCCGTGGTTTACATGGGCGACGATGAGCGCGGCGAATTCATCTATAAGTTCGTCAGCCGCGACAAGATCAATCACCAGAATCCCAAGGCCAACCGCGATCTGCTGGACCACGGCACCTTGTACGTGGCACGTTTCGACGCGGGCGACGGCAATGCCGATCACCCCAAGGGCCAAGGGCAATGGATCGAATTGACCCATGGTAAAAACGGCATCGACGCCAGCAGCGGTTTTGCCGACCAGGGCCAAGTGCTGATTCACGCGCGCCTGGCAGCCAGCGTGGTGAAGGCCACGCGCATGGACCGCCCGGAATGGATTGTCGTCAGCCCCAAGGACAGTCAGGTTTACTGCACCCTGACCAACAACGCCAAGCGTGGCGAAGAAGGGCAACCGGTAGGCGGGCCAAACCCGCGCGAGAAGAACGTCTACGGGCAGATCCTGCGCTGGCGCACCGACCGCGACGACCACGCCTCGAACACCTTTGCCTGGGACCTGTTCGTGGTCGCCGGCAACCCGCAAGTGCACGCCGGTACGCCGAAGGGCGGTTCGTCGAACATTACCCCGCAGAACATGTTCAACAGTCCGGATGGCTTGGCGTTCGATAACGCTGGGCGGCTGTGGATTCAAACCGACGGCGATTCGAGTAATGCCGGTGACTTCGCCGGCATGGGCAACAATCAGATGCTCTGCGCCGACCCGACGACCGGCGAGATCCGTCGGTTCATGGTCGGGCCGATTGGTTGTGAGGTAACGGGGATCAGCTTTTCGCCGGACCAGAAGACCTTGTTCGTCGGCATTCAGCACCCGGGGGAGAACGGCGGTTCGACCTTCCCTGAGCACTTGCCGAATGGAAAGCCGCGGTCTTCGGTGATTGCCATTTCGCGTGAAGACGGAGGGGTCGTCGGCGCCTGATCGGCCATCATCGCGGGCAAGCCCGCTCCCACAGGTTTAGTGAACGACACAAATCACTGTGGGAGCGGGCTTGCCCGCGATGGCGTCAGTCCAGACAACACACATCTCAACCCACCCCCTAAAGCAGCCCCGTCTGCGCTACCATGCCTGGCCGGACGCAGCAGCCTGCTGCGCGCAGGAGTCAGCATGGCCCACCCGTTTGAAACGCTCACCCCAGACCTCGTGCTCGATGCCGTCGAAAGCATCGGCTTTCTCAGCGATGCCCGCATTCTGGCGCTCAACAGCTACGAAAACCGTGTCTACCAGGTTGGTATCGAAGACGCCGAACCGTTGATCGCCAAGTTCTATCGCCCGCAGCGCTGGACCAACGAAGCGATTCTGGAAGAACACCAGTTCACCTTCGAGCTCGCCGAGGTCGAGGTACCGGTCGTCGCGCCGCTGATCCACAACGGTGAAACCCTGCACGAGCACAACGGCTTCCGTTTCACCCTGTTCCCCCGCCGCGGCGGACGCGCGCCGGAACCTGGCAATCTCGATCAGCTGTATCGCCTGGGTCAACTGCTCGGCCGACTGCATGCAGTGGGCTCGACCAAACCGTTTGAGCACCGTGAGGCGCTGGCGGTGAAAAACTTTGGCCATGATTCGCTGACGACTTTGCTCGAAGGCAACTTCATTCCCCGCAGCCTGCTGCCGGCCTACGAGTCCGTGGCCCGCGATCTGCTCAAGCGTGTGGAGGATGTCTACAGCAATACGCCGCACCAGAACATCCGCATGCACGGCGATTGCCACCCCGGCAACATGATGTGCCGTGATGAGATGTTCCACATCGTCGACCTCGACGACTGCCGCATGGGCCCGGCGGTACAGGACATCTGGATGATGCTGGCCGGCGATCGCCAGGAATGCCTGGGCCAGTTGTCGGAATTGATGGATGGCTACAACGAATTCCACGATTTCAATCCCCGGGAACTGGCGCTGATCGAACCCCTTCGCGCGCTGCGCCTGATGCACTACAGCGCCTGGCTCGCCCGTCGCTGGGACGACCCGGCATTCCCGCGCAGCTTTCCGTGGTTCGGCACGGAACGCTATTGGGGCGACCAGGTGTTGGCGTTGCGCGAGCAGCTCGCGGCGCTGAATGAAGAACCGCTGAAGCTTTTTTAATCCGGGATCAAAAGATCGCAGCCTGCGGCAGCTCCTACGGGTGTACACCATTCCCTGTAGGAGCTGCCGCAGGCTGCGATCTTTTGCTTTCAGAAGCGACACATCTATACAACCGCCCTACAATCCCTCCTTTGTTAGCTGCCTAAGCAAGGATTCTGCATGCAAGCCGCCAACCTGCGTCGCGGGTACATTCTGGGCCTGAGTGCCTACATCATCTGGGGACTTTTCCCGCTCTACTTCAAGGCCATCGCCAACGTGCCCGCCGTGGAGATCATCATTCACCGCGTGCTGTGGTCGGCGTTGTTCGGCGCCTTGTTGCTGATGGTCTGGAAACATCCGGGCTGGTGGCGCGAGCTACGGGAGAACCCACGTCGGCTGGCGATCCTGGCCCTGAGCGGTACGCTGATCGCCGCCAACTGGCTGACGTATGTGTGGTCGGTGAACAACGGGCGCATGTTGGAGGCCAGCCTCGGTTACTACATCAACCCCTTGGTGAACGTGCTGCTGGGGATGCTGATCCTCGGTGAGCGGCTGCGACGCATGCAATGGATTGCCGTGGGGCTGGCGGCGGTTGGCGTGGCGCAACAAGTATGGCAAGTGGGCAGCCTGCCTTGGGTGTCGCTGGTGCTGGCATTGACCTTCGGTTTCTACGGGTTGATTCGCAAGCAGGCGCCGGTCAAGGCGCTCCCGGGATTGGTGGTCGAAACCTGGATGTTGGTGCCGATAGCGCTGGCCTGGTTACTGCTCAATCCAACCGCCAGCAGCGCCCAGGCTGAATTCTGGACCACCTCCGAAGCCTGGTGGCTGGTGGCTGCCGGTCCGGTAACGCTGGTGCCGCTGGTCTGCTTCAACGCTGCCGCGCGGCATTTGCCCTACACGACCCTGGGATTCCTGCAATACCTGGCACCGACCCTGGTGCTGCTGCAGGCCGTCCTGCTGTTTGATGAGCACCTATCGTCGAGTACGCTGGTTGCGTTCATCTTCATCTGGGCAGGCCTGGCGGTTTACAGCGTCGATGCCTGGTTCAGCCTGCGCCGCCGCAGCTGATCAAAAAATACACAACTCTCTACAGGCCACGTTATCCGTGGCCTGCATAGATCCTTCCCAAGGTTATCCACAGCGTGATCCCCGCCGTTTGTGCGCAAGTTACTGAAACTGCTGGTTTTTTGATCAATCTTTGAAGAGCCACGGCCGGCGTGGCCTGGCGGGCTGTCTCTACAGGTTATCCACAGGCAGGTGCACGTTTAAACTGGATAACCTGATCAAGGTTCACTGCGCAGCACCAATTCCACCATCAGGTCGTCCGCCAGGGTTTCCAGGCGCGATTGCAGCACGTCCAGAGACAGCGTCAGGGGCACCGCCAGTATCGCTTCGGCGTGGAACAGCGGCTCGCTGCTCATGGGGGCCGGACGCACCTCCGTCACCAGCCGCTCCAGGTTCACCCCCTGCTCACTGAGCAAGCGCGTGATGTCGCGCACGATCCCCGGCCGGTCATTGCCCACCAGCTCCATGGCGATCGGCTTCCAGGTGCACGACTGTTCGATACCGCTTTCGGCGATCAAGACGCGAATGCCGTGGGACGATAATCCTTGCAGGGCGTCGACCAGTGAGTCGTAGGCTTCCGCCGGGACCCCCACCCGAAGAATCCCGGCGAATTGCCCGGCCATGCGCGACATGCGGCTTTCCAGCCAGTTGCCACCATGCTCGGCGATGCATTGGGCTATGCGCTCGACCTGCCCAGGCTTGTCCGGTGCAAAAACAGTGAGTACGAGGTGGTCCATGGCGCAGCCCTCTTTTGTTATTGAAAGAGAAGTATAGGCAAGGGTTGATTCGGCGCTGGCAGGTCCTACCTCTTCGCGAGCAGGCTCGCTCCCACAAGGTCGGCGCAGGGCTTTGTGGGAGCGAGCCTGCTCGCGAATGAGTCCCGCCCAAGAACCTGCGCAACATAAATCGTGTACAACTTTTTATATTTAACTGGAACAATCTCATGCTTTTTTGAGAACATCCTCATCCCCAGCGTGACTGCAATGCGTCATGGGGTCGCAGAACGACGTCATTAGTCTAATTTTCACAACCGCAACTCATCATGTAGTATGCCGCTGCGCGCACTACATAACGTTGGATCGATGTCCGCCACAGGCGCAGACGCATCCCTGAAAGCCCTGTCAGCAAGGCCCTAAAGCCGTTGATTGGTCCCCACCCAGCCGTCAGAAATGGCATGTACTGGTCGCAGGGTTTGTGGTTTAAATGGCCAGAGGCTTCATTGTTAAATTGAAGAGCTGAAAAGCGAAATAGCTGAGCAGAGTGAGGCAAGCAATGACTGAACACGTTCAAGTCGGTGGCCTGCAGGTCGCCAAAGTCCTGTTCGACTTCGTGAACAACGAAGCCATTCCCGGAACCGGCCTCACCGCCGACCAATTCTGGGCCGGTGCCGACAAGGTCATCCATGACCTGGCGCCGAAGAACAAAGCCCTACTCGCCAAACGCGATGATTTCCAGGCTCGTATCGATTCCTGGCACCAGGAACGCGCAGGTCAAGCGCACGACGCCGTGGCCTACAAAGCCTTTCTGCAAGACATCGGTTATCTGCTGCCAGAAGCGGCCGATTTCCAGGCAACGACGCAAAACGTCGATGAAGAAATCGCCCACATGGCCGGCCCACAGCTTGTGGTGCCGGTGATGAATGCCCGCTTCGCGCTTAACGCTTCGAACGCCCGCTGGGGTTCGCTGTACGACGCGCTCTACGGCACCGACGCCATCAGCGAGGCTGACGGCGCGGAAAAAGGCAAAGGCTACAACAAGGTTCGCGGCGACAAGGTCATCGCCTTCGCCCGGGCCTTCCTCGACGAAGCGGCGCCATTGGCGGCCGGCTCCCACGTCGATTCGACACACTACAAAATCGTTGACGGCAAACTGGTCGTCGCCCTTAAAGGCGGTAGCAACAGCGGCCTGCGCAACGACGCCCAACTGATCGGTTTCCAGGGCGATGCGGCGGCACCCACCGCGATCCTGCTGAAAAACAATGGCCTGCATTTCGAAATCCAGGTCGATGCCAGCACCCCGGTCGGCCAGACCGACGCTGCCGGTGTCAAAGACATCCTGATGGAAGCCGCACTCACCACCATCATGGACTGCGAAGACTCCGTCGCCGCCGTCGACGCCGATGACAAGGTAGTGATCTACCGCAACTGGCTCGGCCTGATGAAGGGCGACCTGGCGGAAGAAGTCGCCAAGGGCGGCAAGACGTTTACTCGCACCATGAACGCCGACCGCACCTACACCGCCGTCGACGGCAGCGAATTGAGCCTGCATGGTCGTTCGTTGTTGTTCGTGCGTAACGTCGGTCACCTGATGACCATCGATGCGATCCTCGATAAAGATGGCAACGAAGTACCGGAAGGCATCCTCGACGGTCTGGTGACTGTTCTGGCGGCGATGCACAACCTGAACGGCAATACTTCGCGCAAAAATACCCGCACCGGTTCCGTCTACATCGTGAAGCCAAAGATGCACGGTCCTGAAGAAGCTGCGTTCACCAACGAGCTGTTCGGGCGCATCGAAGACGTGCTGGGCCTGCCTCGCAACACCCTGAAGGTCGGGATCATGGACGAGGAGCGCCGTACCACGGTCAACCTCAAGGCCTGTATCAAGGCTGCCAGCGAGCGCGTGGTGTTCATCAACACCGGCTTCCTCGATCGCACGGGCGATGAAATCCACACCTCCATGGAAGCCGGCCCGATGGTGCGCAAGGCCGACATGAAGGCCGAAAAATGGATTGGCGCCTACGAGAACTCCAACGTTGATATCGGCTTGAGCACCGGCCTGCAAGGCCGTGCGCAGATCGGTAAAGGCATGTGGGCCATGCCCGACCTGATGGCGGCGATGCTGGAACAGAAAATCGCTCACCCACTGGCGGGTGCCAACACCGCATGGGTGCCTTCGCCGACCGCTGCCGCGCTGCACGCGCTGCACTACCACAAGGTTGACGTGTTCGCCCGTCAGGCCGAACTGGCCAAGCGTGCTCCTGCGTCGGTGGACGATATCCTGACCATCCCGCTGGCAGTGAACCCACAGTGGACCGCAGAACAGATCCAGAACGAACTGGACAACAACAGCCAAGGCATTCTGGGTTATGTGGTGCGCTGGATCGACCAGGGCGTTGGTTGCTCGAAGGTGCCGGACATCAATGACGTCGGCCTGATGGAAGACCGTGCGACGCTACGTATTTCCAGCCAGCACATCGCCAACTGGCTGCGTCATGGCATCGTTACCGAAGAGCAGGTGATGGCCAGCCTTAAGCGCATGGCGCCGGTGGTGGACCGTCAGAATGCCGGTGATGCGCTGTACCGTCCGCTGGCACCGAACTTCGACAGCAACATCGCCTTCCAGGCGGCTGTCGAGCTGGTGGTGGAAGGTACCAAGCAGCCCAACGGCTACACCGAGCCGGTCCTGCACCGTCGTCGTCGCGAGTTCAAGGCCAGGAACGCGCTGTAAAAAATAGTCTGCCAGACAACAATCCCCCGGCCTCACGACCGGGGGATTGTAGTTTCTGACCGGTCATTTCCTGTGGCGCAAGGCGCTTTCAGCGATGCAGTTAGCGATTTTCGGTGCACACATGAACAAGGCAATACCCAGGACCGTAAGCACAAGGGCGAACAGTTTCTCGCCCCCAATGGGTTCGTCGAGCACATACCAGGAAGTCACGATGCCGGATATCGGAATGATGATCGACAATGGGGCAACCTGGCTCGCCGGATATTTCCTGATCAAGCGGTTCCATGCCCAATAACCGAAAATCGTCGCCACATAGGCCTGGAACAGAATGGACAGCAGCACCGGAGCCTTGAATTCCGTCAATAACGCCTGGAAAGGCGCAGCCCCCCTGGCCCAGTAGGTCATCAAGTACAACGGCGCAATTGCATACAGACTCGACCAGACAACGAAGGAAAAAATGTCGATTACCTTGCTTTTCTTGATCACGACATTGCAAAGACTCCAGCACAAAGCTGCCAGCAGTATCAGAAACAGACCATGGCTCTGGCCTTGCGTCTCGGTCACATTGATGATGAACATAAGCCCCACCAATGCCAGGAGAATTCCTGCCACCTGGATCCCCGACATTTTTTCGCCGAACAACATCACCCCCCAGATGACTGTAAAAAAGGCACTGAATTGCAGGAGCAGAGAAGTCACACCGGCACTGACCCCGAGAAACATGCCGTAGTTCATCAGCCAACACATCCCGACTCCGAACAAAAAACCATATAAAGCGATAGTTGAGGAACTGATGTTTTTCGGCTTGGGAACGAAGAACACCAACGGAAAGGCGCAGAAAGTTAAACGCAAGGCCGTCAGCATATACGGATCTATACCGTCGAGACTGATATCAATGACCGAGTAGTTACTTCCCCACATAACCGTTACAACAAGAATCAGGAGCAGGTCGCGCAAATCCATTTTTATCATGTTGTGTCCTGATTATCATTCACACGCATGCAAACCAGGAAAATCGCCTTTCCCGATCAAGCCATAGTTTTTCAGGCGCATGGAAACAAACGTTCGTTCAATGGTCCTCCTCAAGGAGGTCACAAGCACGGGCGTAAACTTCAGCGTGGAATAATAAATTAATATTTTCGAATTTGATTAAAACAAAGGCTAACTATAAACAGCCACCCGCACTTCAATCATCACGACGATATCTGAAACTACAGCCGCAGCTGACAGACATTTATGAATGGATATTTCTCAACCGCGGCAGAAAAACTTCATTACACCGAATAGACGCAGACTTAACTCGAATACCTCTCCGCGTTGGCTTTCAGGCAACTATCACTTACAAATCTTTGGTTACTCAATCCCCAACTCATGTCTGACCAGTGCTAACAACTTTCCGGTATCAATCGGTTTGAGCAAAAAGTCGACCACGCTCAAATGCATCGCGGCAATGGCGTCTTTAACGTCGGCATCGCCGGAAACGATGATAATCGGCAGCGCGGCTCGTACGGTTTCACGAATCTGCCGAACCAGTTCCAGACCATCCACATTGCCCATGCGCAAATCGGTAATCAGCAGGCCAATTGAAGGTTTCTTGATCTCCGCTTCTGCCACCAGCATCTTGAGTGCGGTCTCGCCACTGGCTGCCGTCATGCAACGAATGCCGTCCAGTGCCAGAATCTCCGACAACAGTTCCCGGGCATCCTTGTCGTCGTCAACGATCAGCACCCGCTGCGGCGGCAGGTCGGGTTCCAGCATGACGTCACTGAGCGCCTGGCGCTCGGCATCACTCAAAATATCGTGGTCGGACATGGCATTCTCTACATGTTCAATTCAATTCCCTAGCACAGTGGTAAGACATCGCTAAGCACACCATCAATGTGCACTCCGTCGGATAATTTTCCAATGGGGAAAGGTGAGGTTTTTCTCACATTTAGGTAGGTTCTTTCCGACAATGCATCACTTTTCCCGCCTACCTAGACTTACGTCCAATGGGCACCCCGACCGTAGGGGTCGACCATGGGTGAGTCATCCGACAACAACAATTCAAAAAAAGACTGCGGTAATGGTTATGAGTAAAGCGGACGCCTTCACCCAGGCAGGGAAAACCGCGGTGTTGCAGAACATCCAGGGCACTTTGCAATTCCTTCAGCGCTTCCCGCCCTTCGACCAGATGGAACATGCCCACCTGGCGTATCTGGTCGAGCAATGTCAGCTGCGTTTTTATGCCCCCGGCGAGAGCATCATCAAACCCGCCGACGGCCCGGTTGAGCATTTTTACATCGTCAAACAGGGTCGCGTTGTCGGTGAACGCCCGCACTCGGCCAAGGGCGGGACCGAAACCACCTTCGAAATCACCACGGGCGAGTGCTTCCCCCTCGCTGCGCTGCTGGGGGAACGTGCAACTCGCACCGAACACCTGGCCGCCGAAGATACCTTTTGCCTACAGCTGAACAAACTTGCATTCATCAAGTTGTTCGCCATTTCCGGCACCTTCCGCGACTTTGCCCTACGCGGAGTGAGCAGCCTGTTGGACCAGGTCAACCAGCAGGTCCAGCAAAAAGCCGTGGAAACCCTCGGCACCCAATACTCGCTTAATACCCGCCTGGGCGAATTGGCCATGCGCCATCCGGTGACATGCGCCCCAACCACACCCTTGCGTGAAGCCGTGACCCAAATGCACGAGCAGCAGGTCGGCAGCATCGTGATCGTCAATGAACATAAAGCGCCGCTGGGCATTTTCACCCTGCGCGATTTGCGCCATGTCGTGGCCAACGGTATCGGCGATTTCAGCGAGGCGATCGAGCGGCACATGACCCCGTCGCCGTTTTACCTGTCTCCAGACCATAGTGCCTTCGATGCCGCGATTGCGATGACAGAGCGGCATATCGCCCACGTCTGCCTGGTCAAGGATCAGCGCCTGTGCGGTGTGGTTTCGGAACGCGATCTGTTTTCCCTGCAACGGGTCGACCTGGTTCACCTGGCGCGCACCATCCGCAGCGCCCAGCGTGTGGAAAACCTGGTGCTGCTGCGTGGCGAAATTGGTCAACTGGTGGAGCGCATGCTGGCCCACGGTGCGTCTTCGACCCAGATCACCCACATCATTACCCTGCTCAACGACCACACCGTGTGCCGGGTGATCGAGCTGACCCTGGCTGAGAAAGGCGATCCGGGCATCCCGTTCAGTTGGCTGTGTTTCGGCAGCGAAGGTCGCCGCGAACAGACACTGCACACCGATCAAGACAACGGCATTCTGTTCGAAGCGCGGGACGCGGCCCACGCCGCCGAGATTCGTGGGAAATTGCTGCCCATTGCCCATCAGATCAACCAAAGCCTGGCGCTTTGCGGTTTCACGCTGTGCAAAGGCAACATCATGGCCAGCAATCCAGAACTGTGCCTGTCGCGGGTCGAATGGGCCCGACGCTTCAGCGCGTTCATTCGCGAAGCCACGCCGGAGAACCTGTTAGGGTCGAGCATCTATTTCGATTTGCGCGTGGTCTGGGGCAGCGAGCTAGGCTGCGAACAACTGCGCCGTGCGATTCTCGACCAGGTGGCCGACAACCGACTGTTCCAGCGCATGATGGCTGAAAACGCGTTGCGAAATCGTCCGCCTGTAGGACGTTTCCGTGAGTTCGTGCTGGCGCGTAAAAATGGCGAAAAAGCCACGCTGGACCTGAAGATCCAGGGCCTGACCCCCTTTGTCGACGGGGCGCGGTTACTCGCCCTCGCCCACGGCATCGAAGCGAACAATACCCTGGAGCGCTTTCGCCAACTGGTGGCCAAAGAGGTCATCGAGCCACTGGACGGTGCGGCGTATGAAGAGGCCTATCACTTCATCCAGCAAACCCGCATGCAGCAACATCAGCTACAGACCCGGGAGAATTTGCCCTACTCCAACCGGGTCGACCCCGACAGCCTCAATCATCTGGATCGACGCATCCTGCGCGAATCCCTGCGCCAGGCCCAACGCCTGCAAAGCAGCCTGTCCCTGCGATACCAATTATGAGCTACCAACTATGAGTCTTTTTTCATGGTTGCGCCCCGCCGGCCCGAGCTTGTCCGCGGACCTGCAACAACGCCTTCAACGCCTGCCTGTGGTCCAGGGATTAAGTGAATGCAGCCTGCGCGAACAGCGCTGGGTAGTGCTCGACCTGGAAACCACCGGGCTGAATATGAACAAGGACCGGGTACTGTCCATCGGCGCCGTGGTGATCGAGGATGGCGCGATCGATTTCAGCCGGCAGTTCGAGCGCACCTTGCAGTGCGACGAACTCAAACTCGGCCCCAGTGTGCTGATTCACGGCTTGGGGCCCAGTGCAATCGCCGCCGGCAGTGACCCGGCTGAGGCGTTGCTCGAGTTCATGGAGTTTGTCGGCGATAGCCCGGTGCTGGCCTTTCATGCGCCTTTCGACCAGCACATGCTCGGACGCGCATTGAAAGAGCACCTGGGCTACAAGTTGCAACATCGTTTTATGGATGTGGCGGACATCGCCCCGCTGCTGTGTCCGCAGGCCAATATCCGCGAGGCCGGCCTGGACGAGTGGATCGATTGGTTCAAGCTGGAAGTCTTCGAGCGGCATAACGCCAGCGCCGACGCCCTGGCAACCGCCGAACTGGCGCTGATCCTGTTCAGCCGTGCACGTCAGCAGCAGATTCACAGCCCGCTGAATCTGCAGCAGCGGTTGAACCAGTGGAAGCGGCGGCAGCAAACACATTCTTTCTAACGGTCACGCCGTCCCGTGTAGGAGCTGCCGCAGGCTGCGATCTTTTGATCTTGGAAATCAAAATCAAAAGATCGCAGCCTGCGGCAGCTCCTACAGGGTCATACGACAATCTCCTGCCCGACCAACGCCGATTGCTTTCACTCCCCCGCCTCTGACACAATCGCGAACAATTCTCGTTAGTTAACATTTCCCAATCGGTGATGCTGCGTGTCGTCAGTTCCAAGCCCCCAAAGTGAGCTCGTCGGTGCGTTGTATCGCGACCACCGTGGTTGGCTATTGGCTTGGCTACGTCGCAATGTCACCTGCCCGCAACGGGCCGAGGACTTGAGCCAGGACACTTTCGTGCGCTTACTCGGGCGCGAAGAACTGAAAGAGCCGCGCGAGCCGCGGGCATTGCTGGTGGCGATTGCCAAGGGCCTGCTGTTCGACTACTTCCGCCGCGCCGCGCTGGAGCAGGCTTATCTCACCGAACTGATGCTGATTCCAGAAGCCGAACAACCGTCGGTGGAAGAACAGCAAATGATCCTCGAAGACCTGAAAAACATCGATCGCCTGCTCGGCAAGCTGTCGAGCAAGGCCCGTGCGGCGTTCCTCTACAATCGACTCGATGGCCTCGGCCACGCGCAAATCGCCGAGCGCCTTGGTGTATCGGTGCCGCGAGTGCGCCAGTACCTGGCCCAAGGCATCCGTCAGTGCTACATCGCCTTGTACGGGGAGCCGACATGAACCCGGTTAGTTCCAAACCGGTGTCGGCACAGGTGCTCGACGCTGCCATCGCCTGGCAACTGTCCCTGGACTCCGGCAGCCCTGTGGAACGCGAAGAGTTCGCCAAATGGCACGCCGCCCACGAAGAACATGCCCGCGCCTGGCGTCAATTGGGCATGCTCGACCAGCGTTTCAGCGTCGCCAGCGGCCCCGCCCGCGCCGCCCTGCTGCAATCGCGCGAAGGCATTCGCCGCCGGGTGCGCAAGCTCGGCAGCGGCCTGGCCAGCATCGTTGCGGTGTTCGGGCTGGCACTGTTTGCCGGTGAGCGCTATTTGCCGATCGATTATTGGCTGGCCGACCAGCGCACTGCCACCGGCGAACAACGCACGATTCGCCTGGACGACGGCACCCGGATCAACCTCAACACCCACAGTGCCGTGGACGTGCGCTTCGATGACAAGCAGCGGCGGGTCATCCTCCAGGAAGGCGAAATACTGATCGAGACCGGCCACGGCGACGCACGGCCGTTCATCGTTGAAACCCGCGAAGGCCGCATGCGTGCCTTGGGCACAAGGTTCCTGGTCAAGCGTGAAGAGCAAGGTACGCGCCTGAGCGTGTTGCAATCGGCGGTGGCTGCCCATCCGCAATCGAGTCCTGAAGAGCAGGTCCTGCGCGAAGGCCAGCAAATGCTGATCCGCAGCGACGGCCTGGGCCCGATTGTCGCGCTCAACCTCGGCGCCGATGCCTGGACCCGCGGCATGCTGGTAGTGGACAACGCGCGACTGGAAGATCTGGTGCGTGAAATCGGTCGCTATCGCCCTGGTCTACTGGGTGTGGCACCGGAAGTGGCCGACCTGCGGATCACCGGTAGCTTCCCGTTGCAAAACACCGACCTGGCCCTGAGCGCGCTGTTGCCAACGCTGCCGGTGCAGATTGAGCATCGTACGCAATGGTGGGTGACGGTGGTGGCGAAGACCGAGGCCAAGCCCTAAAAGGTGCTGTGTCAGTGAAGCCGCCTTCGCGGGCAAGCCACGCTCCCACAGGTTTCGTGTCGGTCACAAAATTACCGGTCAGTGCGGAACCTGTGGGAGCGGGCTTGCCCGCGGTGAGGCCATCAGATCCGCCACAAAACCCAACTTTGTTTACTGAATCGAAATTATTTCCATCCAGCCCTATCACTTTTTGATTTTCGTTCGGTACTTAGGCAATTGAGAAGTATTCACTTTCAGGAGCCGCTGTATGTCCCGTTCGTTAGACGCCTTGTTGCGCCCCGGTTTGCTGGCGCTTGCCATTGCTCTTTGCACGCCTTTGGCCAGCAGCCAATTGATCGCCGCTGAACAGGCGTCCAGCGTTCGTGCCTACAACCTGCCGGCCGCACCACTGGCCAGCACCCTGAACCAGATTGCCAGCCAGGCCGGCCTGGCGTTGTCGTTGAACCCGTCGCTGGCAGCCGGCAAGAGTTCGGCCCCGGTCCAGGGCCAGTTCGACGCTGCCGGCGCCCTGCGCGAAGCCCTGCGTGGCACCGGGCTGCAACTGGAGCAAAGCGGCGGCACCTACACCCTGGTGGCCGTGCCTGAGGGTGTGATGGCTTTGCCGGCAACCAGCGTCATCGGTGTAGAAGCAGAGACTGAAAACGCCTGGGGTCCGGTGCAAGGTTACCTGGCCAAGCGCACCGCTGCCGGCACCAAGACCGACACGGCACTGGCAGAAGTACCACGCTCGATTTCTGTTGCCACCCGCGAGCAGATGCAAGACCGTGCCGTACAGAATCTCGATGACGCTGTACGCTACATGCCCGGGGTCATTGCCAGCAGCTACGGCAGCGATAGCCGTGCCGAGTGGCTGAAAGTTCGTGGATTTGAGCCCACTCAGTTCCTCGATGGATTGCCGCTGCCAAAGGGCACTTACACCATGCCGAAAATAGAGACCTGGGACCTTGAGCGAGTAGCACTGCTGCGTGGCCCTGCCTCCTCGCTTTACGGCCAGACACCGCCTGGCGGCTTGCTCGACATGGTCAGCCGACGCCCTGATGCGTTGGCCAGCAACGAAGTGCAATTGCAAGTTGGCAGCTACGAGCGTAAGCAGATCAGTTTCGACAGTACCGGTCCGGTCGATGACGAAGGGCGTTTTTTGTACCGCGTCAGCGGTGTGGTGCGTGATAGCAACACCACCATCGAGCACATCGACGACAAGCGTTACAACATCGCTCCCAGCCTGACCTGGAACATCGATCCCGATACCACGCTGACTTTCCTCAGCCAGTACAACCGTGACGATACCGGTACCACCAGCCAGTTCCTTCCGCTACAGGGCACCAAACTGTCCTCGCCCGCTGGAGAAGTGAAGTTCCACAAGAATCTCGGTGATCCGGAATGGGAGTTCTACGACAAGACCTATTACGCGTTGGGATATGCCTTTGAGCACCGGATGAACGACGTTTGGCAGTTCCGTCAGAACCTTCGCTATACCAAGAGCGATCTGTCCTTCCAGAGCATTACCGCGGGCGGTTTCTATGGTTCGGTCGAAGACGACGGCACCCTGTCCCGGGGTGCCAACGTAGTTGACGAAGACCTCAGCCAGTTTGCCGTGGATAACAATTTCCAGGCCGATTTCGACACCGCTGCCATCAGGCACACACTGTTGCTGGGGCTGGATCACCAACGCGTCAACACCAACTACAAATGGCTGTTCGGCAACGCGCCAACCAGCAACATCACCCACCCGATCTACGGGCAGGACTTCAGTAACGTCCAATACACCGCGTTCAATGACTACAACCAGAAGACCCATGACACAGGCCTTTATGTCCAGGACCAGATGGCCCTCGACAACTGGCGCCTGACCCTGGGTGGTCGTCAGGACTGGCTGCACACGGAATCGACGTTCTACAACATGAACAATGCCAAGGACACCCGCGACGACACCAACTTCAGCGGCAACGCGGCCATCAGCTATGTGTTCGACTCCGGCTTCACTCCCTACATCTCCTACGCCGAATCCTTCCAGGCAGAAGCAGGTGGCGCCAACGGCGAGGCATTCCGCCCTGGCACCGGCAAGCAATATGAAATCGGACTCAAGTACCAACCACCGGGCACCGACATGCTGTTCACGGCTGCCGCCTATGACCTGACCCGCAAGGACATCGTACTCAGCGACACCCTGGGCGTTTCTCGCCCGCTGGGTGAAGCGAAAGTCCGAGGCTTCGAGCTGGAGGCAACCGGCAACGTCAACGAAAACCTGAATCTGACGGCTTCGTACACCTACGCCAACAGCAAGATGACCAAAGTCACCGATCCGCTGGACAAAAATCGCCCGCTGCCACTGACCCCGGAAAACCAGGCCGCGGCATGGGCTGACTACACCTGGCATACCGGTGTTCTGGATGGCTTTGGAATCGGCTTTGGTGTGCGCTATATCGGCGAAACCGACAACATCGCCATCGGCAGCATGGCCTTTGTACGCGATCCGTCAGACGGCCACAGCGATTCCTATACCGTCTATGACGCGGCCGTTCATTACGACCTGGGCCGCCTGGACAATGCACTCAAGGGCGTCAGTGTCAGCGTCAACGCCAACAACGTATTCGACAAGGAATACATCTCGACCTGTGACGGTTTCTACTGCTACTACGGCGACCGTCGCAACGTCATGGCCAGCCTTGACTACAAGTGGTAACGACTTGATCTGACACGCCCGGTACCCAGGCCGTCCTTCGAGGACGGCCTGGGTATTTCTGGAGGCTACGAAATGAAAAGTAAAACAATTCGCCGCTGGTCCTTTGTCCACACCTGGACCAGCCTGATCTGCACGGTGTTCCTGCTGATGCTGGCACTCACCGGCCTGCCGTTGATCTTTCACCATGAGATCGACCATTTGCTGGGCGATGCCGCCGAATTGAAGCAAATGCCGGCAGACACACCGCAACTGAATCTGCAACAGCTTGTGCAGGCGGCTGAAAAGCATCGTCCCGGTGACGTCATGCAGTATTTCGGTTTCGACGATGATGAGCCCAACGGCGCAATCGCGATCATGGCGGCCACCGCCGGCACCGAGCCGAACTCTTCCCACACCTTCATGCTCGACGCCCGCACCGGCGAAGCGCTGGAGATGCCATCGGCCAATGGCGGCTTCATGATGGTCATGCTGCGCTTGCATGTAGACATGTTCGCCGGGCTGCCGGGCAAGTTGTTGCTGGCGTTCATGGGTTTGCTGTTCGTCGTCGCGATCGTTTCCGGCACGGTGCTGTACCTGCCGTTCATGCGTCGCCTGAAATTCGCCACCGTGCGCCAGGACAAATCCACCCGCCTGCGCTGGCTCGACCTGCACAACCTGATCGGCGTGGTGACCCTGACCTGGGCCCTGGTGGTCGGCGTAACCGGCGTGATCAGTGCCTGCGCCGACCTGTTGATCGCCGCGTGGCGCAACGACAGCCTGAGCGCGATGGTTGCGCCGTATCGCGATGCGCCCCCGCTGTCGCAACTGGCGTCGGCTACACGTTTGCTCGATATCGCCAAGGAAGTCGCACCCGGCATGCAACCGGACTTCATTGCCTTTCCCGGCACGCGGTTCTCCAGCGAACACCATTACGCTGTGTTCATGAAAGGCAGCACGCACCTGACCTCGCACTTGCTGACACCGGTGCTGATCGACGCCAGCACCCTGAAAGTCACCGCCGTGGCCGAGCGTCCCTGGTACATGGACGCCATGGGCATGTCGCAGCCTTTGCATTTCGGTGACTACGGCGGCATGCCGATGCAAATCCTCTGGGCCACCCTGGATGTGCTGACGATCATTGTGCTCGGCAGTGGCGTTTACCTGTGGGTGGTGCGGCGCAAGGCGGTGAAACCCGTACTGGAGAAAGCGGAGAGCGTGGCATGAGGCCCCGCCAGTCGAGTTTCTGGAAGGTGTTCGCCACCCCAACTGTTATCGCCTTGTTCAGCGCGGGCGGGTTATTTGCCGCGTTGCTCGGCGATGGCGTTTGGGATGCCCTGAGCTGGCTTGGATTAGGCATCCCTGCCGTCCTCGCCCTGCGCGGCCTCCTGCAATGCCGGTAACGGACATCCCCCTGTAGGAGCGAGCCTGCTCGCGAAAGCGGTGTGTCAGAGAGCATTGATGTCAACTGACACGGCCTCTTCGCGAGCAGGCTCGCTCCCACAATTGAATGTGATCTTGAGCTCTCGCCTCCACACGTTATGCTGCGTGACACCGCCACCAACCGAGTCACTGCCATGTCCACCCCGAGCATGACCCTGTACCACAACCCCCTCTCCCCCTTCGTCCGCAAAGTCATGGTGCTCTTGCACGAAACCGGTCAACAGGACCGCGTTGCCCTACAGAATTGCGTGCTCACACCGGTTGATCCGGACCAGACCCTGATCGACGACAACCCCTTGAGCAAGATCCCCGCCCTGCGACTGGCCGATGGCAGCATCATCCACGACAGCCGGGTGATCCTCGACTATCTGGATCACCAGCACGTCGGCAACCCGCTGATCCCCCGCGAAGGCTCGGCCCGCTGGCGGCGCCTGACACTCGCCTCCCTGGCCGACGGCATCATGGACGCCGCGGTACTGGTGCGCTACGAAGTCGCCCTGCGCGCCCCGGAAAAACACTGGGACCAATGGCTCGACGGCCAGCGCGACAAAATCCGCCGTGCCCTGGCGTTGCTGGAAAAAGATGCGATGGCCGAGCTGGCCAGCCATTTCGACATCGCCGCGATCGGAGTGGCCTGTGCGTTAGGGTATCTGGATTTGCGCCATCCGGACCTGGACTGGCGATCGGCCAATCCGCAGTTGGCGGCGTGGTATTTCGAGGTGAGTCAAAGGCCTTCGATGTTGGCGACGATGCCGAAGGTTTGATGAAGCTACACCAACACCCTGTGAACCGATCAACAATCCGGCTTGTCCGCCGTAAACCTGCGAGCCGGATTCACCGCCGCGCCAAACTCGCGCAAGGCCTTGGCGCCGATCAACAATGGGTAATTGAAGCTACTGCGATCGGTGAGGTTAACCTCGACCGTGCGTTTGACATTGCCCAGGCACAACTCCAGATCCACCACCGGTCGCTTGGTGGGCGCGATCACTTCGCTGTCATCTTCGTCCTCTTCGGAACGGGTCTTGATCTTGCTGATCCGCGCGACCTTGTGTTCGTAAACCTTATTGCTCGCGCCCTTGGTGGCGAGACGGAAGCGCACCCAGTCTTCGCCGTCGCGGGTGAAGGTTTCGATGTCCTTGGCCGACAGCGACGCGGTCAGGGCGCCGGTGTCCATCTTGGCCTTGAGCACTTCGCCGCCGATTTCCGGTAGCGCGATGTATTCGTAGCGACCGTACAGGGTCGGCTCGGCGGCCATGACCGGCAGGGCGATGAGTGAAAACAGTGCAAGAAGGGATTTCACGTACGGGGAGTCCTTGAGAGATGGGCAGCGCAATTTTAGACCGTTGTCGAATAGATCGTTCCCACGCAGCGCAAAGGATTGCCTCAACGTACGCTCTGCGTTCGGCCCCTGATTTGGGACGCAGCGCGTCCCGGGCTGCATTCCCACGCGGAGCATGGGAACGATCGGTGTCAGGAGGTTAGCGCGTCAAAGGTGAAACATTCGTCACCGGTGATTTGGCCTGTCGCCCGAAGCTGCTTATCATGGCGCGCCCAAACGCTTCCAAGAGTTCTTTATGCGCCGCCTGCTCACCGGCTGTTTTGTCACATTGCTGCTGTTACTTAACACCCTGGTCCTGATCGGACCCTTGATGGTGTTTGCCCTGCTCAAGCTGGTCCTGCCCGGCCGCTTTCGCGATTATGCGTCCTGGGTGGTGATGTGGATTGCCGAGACCTGGTCGGAAATCGACAAGCTGATCTTTCGCCTGTGCATTCCCACCCGATGGGATATCCGCGGCGGTGACGATCTGCGTCGTGACACTTCGTATCTGGTGATCAGCAATCATCAGTCCTGGGTCGATATCCCGGCGCTGATCCAGACGCTGAACCGACGCACACCGTTTTTCAAATTCTTCCTCAAGAAAGAACTGATCTGGGTGCCGTTCCTCGGCCTGGCATGGTGGGCGCTGGATTACCCATTCATGAAGCGCTACACCAAGGCTTTTCTGGCGAAGAACCCGGAACTGGCCGGCAAGGATCTGGAGATCACCAAACAGGCCTGCGAACTGTTCAAGCGCCAGCCCGTGACCGTGG
The DNA here is from genome assembly GCF_058795195.1 of Pseudomonas sp. GW823-FHT06B06. NCBI lineage: Bacteria > Pseudomonadati > Pseudomonadota > Gammaproteobacteria > Pseudomonadales > Pseudomonadaceae > Pseudomonas > Pseudomonas sp. GW823-FHT06B06. The sequence continues at coordinate 111,282 of NZ_JBXAHO010000007.1, forward strand.
TCAACTATCTGGAAGGCACTCGCTACACCAGCGCCAAAAGCACCCAGCAACAATCACCCTTCACTCACCTGCTCAGGCCCAAGGCCGGTGGGGTAGCCTTTGTGCTGGCAGCGATGGGCGAACAACTGGATGCCATTCTCGACGTCACCGTGGTCTATCCACAGCAAGCGATTCCGGGGTTCTGGGACTTGATCAGCGGCAACGTTCCGAGGGTCATCATTGACATCAAGACCCGCGAACTCGACCCGGCGCTTTGGCAGGGCGACTACGAAAACGATCCACTGTTTCGCGAGAAAGTCCAGAACTGGGTCAACCAGCTCTGGAACGAGAAGGACCGGCGTATCGACGATTTGCGCGCCGAGAGTCGCTGAATCAGCTACCGGTGCTGGTGCCGAATCCTGTGCCTGTGCCTGTGCCTGTGCCTGTGCCCCAGATGCTGCCCAAGCTACTCAGCAGGGAACCGCCGACGCCTTGTTGACCTAGGTACTGCAGGATCACCGGGGTAAACATCCCGATCATGCCGGTGTCCATGCCCAGGGCGCTGAAGGCGTTGTTCAGGTCATTGGTGTCCTTGACGTTGCCCAGGGCGTTATCCAGCCCTGCGGCCTTGCCGCTCGAACCGAGCAAACCGGCGAGCGCCCCCAACTCTCCCCCACCCGAGAGAATGTCGATGCCCGGCACGCTTTTGGCCAGCTCCGAATAATCGGTCGAACTCAGCTGATTCTTCGCCAACCCAAGCATCGCCCCGGCGCCGCCGACGGCTTGCTCTGGCGTGATGTTCAATTGGGTGAGCGCGCCCAGCAGGTCTGCTGTCTCAGAGGTCGGCGCAGCCTCCGTGGCCGCGTTGCCCTTCATGCCGGAAATGGCACTGGCCGCATCGCTCAGGCTGAATTGTGCAAAAGCCGGGCTGACCACCAGGGTCATGAGCGATGCCAGGACAAAACCGCGTGAAATCTTCATTCAGACATCCTCTTGCGTCGAGAAAAAACACCCGGCTTTCGGGCGCAAAGCTGCCGGTTTGACCGGGTAGCCGCGGGCATGTTCCTCAGGCCTGCATCCATTTCTCATCCGTTCGTCACAAAGGAGCCCTGAAGCCTGCGGCAATATCAGATTTTCAAACGAAAAAGTGATGTGCACACGCAGCTCTAAAAAACGCGCATTGAGCAAATGCAACTTACAAAAAAAGGGCGATCCAAGATCGCCCTTTTTTACCTATACAGCGTTTACGCCGCGCTGAACAACTTATGCGGATCAATCACAAATTTCTTCGGCACGCCCGCATCAAACTCGCCATACCCTTCCGGCGCCTGATCCAGGCTAATCACCTGCACACCCACCACTTCAGCAATGTTGATACGGTCCCACATGATCGCCTGCATCAGCTGGCGGTTGTACTTCATGACCGGGGTCTGGCCGGTGTGGAAGCTGTGGGATTTGGCCCAGCCCAGACCAAAGCGAATGCTCAGGCTGCCCATTTTCGCGGCGGCGTCCACGGCGCCCGGGTCTTCGGTGACGTAGAGACCTGGGATACCGATCTTGCCGGCTACGCGTACTACGCCCATCAGCGAATTGAGCACGGTGGCCGGAGCTTCGTGTTTCACGCCGTCATGGCCGTGACCGCGGGCTTCGAAGCCTACGGCGTCGATGGCGCAATCCACTTCTGGCTCGCCCAGCAGTGCGGCGATTTGCTCGTGCAGTGGAGTGTCAAGGGACAGGTCGGCGATTTCGAAACCCTGGGCCTTGGCGTGGGCCAGGCGCACGGTATTGACGTCACCGACGATTACCACCGCCGCACCCAGCAGGCGAGCGGAAGCGGCCGCCGCCAAGCCGACCGGGCCAGCACCGGCGATGTATACGGTGCTGCCTGGGCCAACGCCGGCGGTCACTGCGCCGTGGTAGCCGGTCGGCAGGATGTCGGAGAGGCAGGTCAGGTCGCGGATTTTTTCCATCGCGCGATCGCGGTCCGGCAGTTTCAGCAGGTTGAAGTCGGCGTAAGGCACCATCGCGTATTCAGCCTGGCCACCGGTCCAGTCACCCATGTCGACGTAACCATAAGCACCACCGGGACGCGCCGGGTTAACGCTCAGGCACACGCCGGTATGCATTTCCTTGCAGGAACGGCAGCGCCCGCAAGCCACGTTGAACGGAACAGACACCAGGTCGCCGATCTGCAGGTTCTCGACGTCGCTGCCCTTCTCGATCACTTCACCGGTGATCTCGTGACCCAGGACCAGGCCGGTTTGCGCAGTGGTACGGCCGCGCACCATGTGCTGGTCGGAACCACAGATATTGGTGGAAACCACGCGCAGGATGACGGCGTGGTTGATTTTCCTGCCGCGCGGGTCCTGCATTTTCGGATAGTCGATTTTCTGTACTTCGACCTTGCCAGCGCCGAGATACACCACACCACGATTGCCAGACATGCTTTCACCTCGCTGTTGTTTTTATGGAACCGCGTTGCCCAGGCAGGCAGCGCGTTAAGTGCTCGGGTACAGATGCTGTTTCTTGTGTTGCCTGTTATGGCCTCTTCGCTGGCAAGCCAGCTCCCACAGTGATCCGGGATAAATATCGGATGTGTGAACGACACAAAACCCTGTGGGAGCGGGCTTGCCCGCGATAGCGGTCTAAAGAACGACGGTTCTATTGGCGTTCAAAAACACTCTTCTCTCAATGTGATAACCGACCGCCCGCGCCAGGGTCAGCCCTTCGATATCGCGCCCCTTGGCGATCAGGTCTTCCGGGTAATGACTGTGATCCACCACCTCGACGCCTTGGGCGATGATCGGTCCTTCGTCCAGGTCGTTGTTGATGTAGTGCGCCGTGGCACCGACCAGTTTCACGCCTTTGTTGTAGGCCTGGTGATAGGGTTTGGCACCCTTGAAACCCGGCAGCAGGGAGTGGTGGATGTTAATCGCCCTGCCGTCGAGCTTGCGGCACAGCTCCGGCGACAGCACCTGCATGTAGCGGGCAAGGATCACCAACTCGGCACCGGACTCCTCGATCACCTGCAAGACCTGACGCTCTTGGGATGGTTTGTCGTTCGGGTCCAGCGGGAAATGGTAGTACGGGATCTGGTGCCAGTCGGCCAGCGGCTTGAGGTCCGGGTGGTTGGAGACCACGGCGACTACGTCCATCGACAATTGGCCGATGCGTTGGCGGTAGAGCAGGTCGTTGAGGCAGTGATCGGCCTTGGAGACCATGATCACCACTTTAGGCCGGTAATGCGGCGGCGTCAGTTCGAAGACCATGCCGAAAGATGCACCGCGTTCAGCGAGGCCTGCGCGAAACGACTGTTCGTCGAAACCCTCCGGCTGGCGGAACTCCACCCGAATGAAGAAACGGCCCGAGAGCCGGTCATCGAAGGAGTGGTGCTCGGTGACGTAACAGCCCTGCTCGAACAGAAAGCGCGTCACCGCGTCCACGGTGCCGAGCACGCTGGGGCAGTCGGCGGTCAAGATCCATGTGTCTGGGGCGCGGCTCATAGTGCGGTGACTCCTGAGGCATCGATAAACGAAAGCTGCATCTTGTGGGAGCGAGCCTGCTCGCGATGGACGTTAACGATAACGCGTATTTCCTGAATCAACGCGTTGCCCTCAAGTTCATCGCGAGCAGGCTCGCTCCCACAGTTGATCGCCTCCATGACTGGCTCTAATCAAGCCTGGACGCTAAGCCCGTATTCGGCAGACGCATCCTGCAACCACAACCACCAGTAATCCGAGAAGCTGCGACGGATCAGCAGCTCCCAGGTGTCTTCAGCGGTGTGACGGATCACCAGTTGCGATTTGGCGAACACCGTGCCAACAGCCTTGCCCACCGGGAAGTTGTTGGGGTGCACGTCGTAGCTGGTGGACTTCATCAATACCTGGCGCACGTTCGGGCCGCTCAGTTCGAGGATCTGCTGGCCACCGCTGACGTTGACGATCTGGATGTGCAGGTCGCCCAGCGCTTTGCGCAGTTTTTGCTCGGCGGCGAATTCTTCGCCGGTCGGGACGATCAGCAGCCACTCATCCGGCCCCATCCATTGCAGGCTGGTCTCGCCTTTGACGATGACGGTCAGAGCGCCCGGCAATTCGATGCCCAGGGCCTTGTGCACGCCCGCGGCAAATGCAGCGTCGTGGCCATCACCACGGATGGTCAGGTGACCAAGGAGTTTTTTCTCACGCACGGTCACGCCGGCGTTCTTGCGACCCTTGCCCACGAGGCTGGCGAGGTCGGCGTGATGCAGCGACGACTCGGCCTTGGCCCCGTTGGTTGGGCGCTGTTGGTAAACATTGGCTGCGGTCATAAAGCACCTGTTCCTGAATTCTGTTGGCCCTGTGGAGGCTGTTCCGCCGCCTTCGCGAGCAGGCTCGCTCCCACAAGGGTTACGCAATCTCTGTGGGAGCGAGCCTGCTCGCGAAAGCGTCGGCAGGCTCACCACAGGGCCTGGGCAATTACACGTTCTGGCGTTCGCCTTTCGGATCGAAGAACACCGAAGAAACGATTTCCGCCTCGATCACGCTGCCATCCGCCAGTGGCGCGAACACACGTTCGCCCATGCGGTTCAGGCCGCCCTTGACCACGCCCATGGCAAACGAATAGCCCAGGGAGTTGTGCAGGTAGCTGGAGGTCACGTGACCGACCATGGTCATCGGGATGGCCTGCTTGGTGTTGAACACCAGCTGCGCACCTTCCGGCAGCCACTTGTTCGGATCGATCGGCTTGAGGCCGACCAGCTGCTTGCGCTGATCACGCACGCAGTCTTCACGGTTCATCCCGCGCCAGCCGATCCACGAGAACGGTTTGTTGCGACCGACACACCAGCCCATGTTCAGGTCGTCCGGGGTCATCGAGCTGTCAGTGTCCTGGCCGACGATGATGAAGCCCTTCTCGGCCCGCAGCACGTGCATGGTTTCGGTGCCGTACGGCGTCAGGTTGTACTTCTTGCCCGCGTCGACGATTTTTTCCAGCACGCCCATGGCGTAGTCGGCTTGCACGTTGACCTCGTACGACAGCTCACCGGTAAACGAAATCCGGAAAATCCGCGCCGGCACGCCACCGACCAGGGCTTCTTTCCAGGTCATGAACGGGAAGGCTTCGTTGCTCAGGTCGGCGTCGGTGACTTCGCTGAGCAGCTTGCGGCTGTTCGGCCCGGACAGGGTCATGGTCGCCCAGTGATCGGTCACGGAAGTGAAGTACACCTTCAGGTCCGGCCATTCGGTCTGGTGGTAGATCTCCAGCCATTGCAGCACGCGTGCAGCGCCGCCAGTGGTGGTGGTCATCACGAAATGGTTGTCGGCGAGGCAGGCGGTTACGCCGTCGTCGAAGACCATGCCGTCTTCTTTGCACATCAGGCCGTAGCGGGCCTTGCCCACGTCGAGCTTGGTCCAGGCGTTGGTGTAGATGCGGTTGAGGAACTCGCGTGAATCCGGGCCCTGGATGTCGATCTTGCCCAGGGTCGAAGCATCCAGCAGGCCGACGCTGTCGCGCACGGCTTTGCATTCGCGCTTGACTGCCGCGTGCATGTCTTCACCGGATTTCGGGAAGTACCATGGACGTTTCCACTGGCCAACATCTTCAAACTCGGCACCATTTTTCAGGTGCCACTGATGCAGCGCGGTGTAGCGCACAGGCTCGAAAATGTGCCCACAGTGACGACCAGCCACCGCGCCGAAGGTCACCGGCGTGTAGTTCGGACGGAACATGGTGGTGCCCATCTGCGGGATGGTCACGTTCAGCGAACGGGCAGCAATGGCCAAGCCGTTGACGTTGCCGAGCTTGCCCTGATCGGTGCCGAAGCCCAGCGCGGTATAGCGCTTGACGTGCTCGACCGACTCGAAGCCCTCGCGGGTCGCCAGTTCGATGGCGGCGGCGGTGACGTCATTCTGCAGGTCGACGAATTGCTTCGGCGCCCGTGCGGTGTTCTTTTCGTGCGGCACCTGGAACAGCGCCAGCGTCGGCTCTTCCAGACGGGTCAGGGCTTTTGGCAAGGTCGCTTCGACCGCACCGAAACCGGCTTCGCTGGCAGCGCGAACACCGCCTTCAAAACCGTCAGCCAGGGAATCGCCGAGACCGTAGACGCCGTTGATGCCACCGACGCATACACGTTTCTGCGGTGCTTCGCCCGGTACGAAACCAAGTATATCTTCGCGCCAGATCGGCTTGCCGCCCAGGTGCGAGGCCAAGTGAACCACCGGGCTGTAACCGCCGGAACTAGCGACGATGTCGCAGTCGAGCCATTCACCAGGGCTGGTGACTTTGTGGCCTTTGACATCGATCGCGGCCACGCGGGCAGCAGTCACGTGCTTGGTGCCACGGGCCTCGATCACGGCGCTGCCGGTGAGGATGCGGATGCCCTTGGCGCGTGCTTCTTCCACCAGCGCACCGCGCGGGTTGCTGCGGGCGTCGGCGACGGCCACCACTTGCAGGCCGGCATCGAGCCAGTCCAGGGCCACGCGATAGGCGTGGTCGTTATTGGTCGACAGCACCAGTTTCTTGCCCGGTGCTACACCGTAGCGGCGCACATAAGTCGAGACGGCACCGGCCAGCATGTTGCCCGGCACGTCGTTGTTGCCGTAGACCAGTGGACGCTCGTGAGCGCCGGTCGCCAGCACGACACGCTTGGCGCGAACACGGTGGATGCGCTGACGTACCTGGCCAATCGGCGCGCGGTCACCGAGGTGATCGGTGAGGCGTTCGTGAATGGTCAGGAAGTTGTGGTCGTGGTAGCCGTTGACCGTGGCGCGCGGCAACAGCAGCACGTCCGGGGTGTTCTTCAGCTCGGCGATGACGCTGGCAACCCACTCGGTCGCAGGCTTGCCGTCGAGGCTTTCGCGGGAGTCGAGCAGACTGCCGCCGAACTCTTCCTGTTCGTCCGCCAGGATCACCCGGGCACCGCTGCGCGCAGCCGCCAGTGCAGCGGCCAGGCCTGCAGGGCCGGCGCCAACGATCAGCACGTCGCAGTGCTGGTTCATGTAGTCGTAGGTGTCCGGATCGTTCTCGGTCGGCGAGCGGCCAAGACCGGCTGCCTTACGAATGTACTTCTCGTAGGTCATCCAGAACGATTGCGGGTACATGAAGGTTTTGTAGTAGAAACCCGGTGGCATCAGCTTGCCGCCGACCTTGCCGAGAATCCCCATCATGTCGTTGTTCACGCTTGGCCAGCCGTTGGTGCTGGTGGCGACCAGGCCCTGGTACAGCGCTTGTTGCGTAGCGCGCACGTTCGGGATTTGCGTGGCTTCGGTGGCACCGATCTGCAGCACCGCGTTCGGCTCTTCGGCACCGGCGGCGAAAATGCCGCGCGGACGGGAATACTTGAAGCTGCGACCGATGATGTCGACGCCGTTAGCCAGCAGTGCTGCGGCCAGGGAGTCGCCTTCAAAGCCTTTGTAGCTCTGACCGTTGAAGGTGAACGTCAGGACTTTGTTGCGGTCGATCCGTCCGCCGTTGGACAGGCGATTGATCTGGCTCATACCTTCTCTCCCAGAGCCGTGGTGGCCGCTTTCGGGCTATCGGTCTTGTCGGTGAATTGTGGCTTGGTGCCGATCTTGTAGGTTTCGAGAATCTCGTAGGTCACGGTGTCGCGGGTGACGTTGAAGTATTGGCGGCAACCGGCGACGTGATCCCACAGCTCGTGGTGCAGGCCGCGAGGGTTATCGCGGAAGAACATGTAGTCGCCCCACTCCTCGTCGGTGCAGCTGTTGGGGTCCAGTGGACGCGGGATGTGCGCCTGGCCGGATGCATGGAATTCCTCTTCGGAGCGCAGTTCGCCGCAGTGAGGACAGAAGATATGCAACATGGGGATTTCTCCTGTTAGTGGGCAACCGCAGCAGCGCCGTGTTCATCGATCAACGCACCGTTGTGGAAACGGTCGATGGAGAAAGGTGCGGCCAACGGGTGCATTTCACCCTTGGCCAGGCTTGCGGCAAACACGTTGCCCGAGCCAGGTGTTGCCTTGAAGCCACCGGTACCCCAACCGCAGTTGAAGAACATGTTCGGGACCGGGGTTTTCGAAATGATCGGGCACGCATCCGGCGTGGTGTCGACGATGCCGCCCCACTGACGGTTCATGCGTACGCGGGACAAGACCGGGAACATCTCGACGATGGCCTGGATGGTGTGCTCGATCACCGGGTACGAACCACGCTGGCCATAGCCGTTGTAGCCATCGATACCGGCGCCGATCACCAGGTCGCCCTTGTCGGACTGGCTGATGTAGCCGTGTACGGCGTTGGACATGATCACGCTGTCGATAATTGGCTTGATCGGCTCGGACACCAGCGCTTGCAGCGGGTGGGATTCGATCGGCAGACGGAAACCGGCCAGCTTGGCCATGTGCCCGGAGTTACCGGCGGTCACTACGCCAACGCGCTTGGCGCCGATGAAGCCCTTGTTGGTTTCCACGCCGATGCACACGCCGTTTTCCTTGCGGAAACCGATCACTTCGGTCTGCTGGATCAGGTCCACGCCCAAGGCGTCGGCGGCACGGGCAAAGCCCCAGGCCACGGCATCGTGACGGGCCACGCCGCCGCGACGCTGGACGGTAGCGCCCATCACCGGGTAGCGGGTGTTCTTCGAGCAGTCGAGGTACGGGATCTCATCGGCCACTTGCTTGGCATCGAGCAGCTCGCCGTCCACGCCGTTGAGGCGGTTGGCGCTGACCCGACGCTCGGAATCACGGATGTCCTGCAGGGTGTGGCACAGGTTGTAGACGCCACGCTGGGAGAACATCACGTTGTAGTTGAGGTCCTGGGACAGGCCTTCCCACAGTTTCATCGCGTGTTCGTACAGGTGCGCAGACTCGTCCCACAGGTAGTTGGAGCGAACGATGGTGGTGTTGCGCGCGGTGTTACCGCCACCCAGCCAGCCTTTCTCGACCACGGCCACGTTGGTGATGCCGTGCTCCTTGGCCAGGTAGTAGGCCGTGGCCAGACCGTGCCCGCCACCGCCGACGATGACTACGTCGTAGACCTTTTTAGGGGTCGGCGTGCGCCACATGCGCTGCCAGTTTTCATGGTGACTGAGAGAGTGTTTGAAGAGGCCGAAGCCCGAATAGCGTTGCATAGTCATTTACTCCAAAACCGCACTCAGCGATAAACCGGGAAGTCCGCGCACAGAGCCGACACTTGCTGCGCAACATTGGCCTCGACGTCGGCATCGCCGAGGTTGTCGAGGATGTCGCAGATCCAGCCGGCCAGCGTCACGCACTGGGTCACCTTGAAGCCGCGAGTGGTCACCGCCGGGGTGCCGATACGCAGGCCGGAGGTCACGAACGGCGACTGTGGATCGTTCGGGACAGCGTTCTTGTTCACGGTGATGTGGGCGCGACCGAGGGCTGCATCCGCCTCTTTGCCGGTGAGGCCCTGACGGATCAGGCTGACCAGGAACAGGTGGTTGTCGGTGCCGCCGGACACTACATCGTAGCCGCGTTTGATAAATACGCCGGCCATGGCCTGGGCGTTGTCGATCACTTGCTGCTGGTAGGCCTTGAAGCCTGGCTCCAGCGCTTCCTTGAAGCACACCGCCTTACCGGCGATCACGTGCATCAGCGGGCCGCCCTGGGCACCGGGGAACACTGCAGCGTTGAGTTTCTTCTCGATTTCTTCGTTGGACTTGGCCAGGATCAGCCCGCCACGTGGACCGCGCAGGGTCTTGTGGGTGGTGGTGGTGACCACGTCGGCGTAAGGCAGCGGGTTCGGGTACAGGCCGGCGGCGACCAGGCCGGCAACGTGGGCCATGTCGACGAACAGCAGCGCACCGACTTTGTCAGCGATCTGACGGAAACGTGGGAAGTCGAGGGTCTTGGAGTAGGCCGAGAAGCCGGCGACGATCATCTTCGGCTTGCACTCGACGGCCAGGCGCTCGACTTCGTCGTAGTCGATCAGGCCGGTCTTGGTGTCGATGCCGTACTGCACGGCGTTGTACAGCTTGCCCGAGGACGACACTTTCGCACCGTGGGTCAGGTGACCACCGTGGGCCAGGCTCATGCCGAGGATGGTGTCGCCGGCTTGCAGCAGCGCCAGGTACACGGCGCTGTTGGCCGAGGAACCGGAGTGCGGCTGGACGTTGGCGTAGTCGGCGCCGAACAGTTGCTTGGCGCGTTCGATGGCCAGTGCTTCAACCTTGTCCACGTGCTCGCAGCCACCGTAGTAGCGCTTGCCCGGATAGCCTTCGGCGTATTTGTTGGTCAGGCCGCTGCCTTGCGCTTCCATCACACGTTTGCTGGTGTAGTTCTCTGACGCGATCAGCTCGATGTGATCTTCCTGGCGTTGCTCCTCGGCATTCATCGCCGCCAGCAGTGCATCGTCGTAACCCTGGATCTGGTCTTGCTTGCTGAACATCGCGTCTCTCCCAGCGGCGGCACTGCGCCATTCGTCTCGGTGAGGCACTGGCTTTTCGGCAGTGCCCTTTGATAGCGATGGTATGACCGGCTTCGAGTCGTCAAATGCCTACGCGCGCCACGTAAAGGTGCGTTTACGACATGGCGGGAAAAGGCAGGTCGGACACGACCCGCGAACCAACTGCAATCCCCTGTGGGAGCGAGCCTGCTCGCGAAGGCGATGAGTCAGAAACATTGATGTCGCCTGACACTCCCTCTTCGCGAGCAGGCTCGCTCCCACAAGCTTTCCCGGGGTTATGCGAGGGCTTGGCGCAGTGCTAGCAACACCAGGAAATGCACGGGATACAGCGCATACGCCCAGCGCCGCATCGGCGGTGGTTTTACGTCACTGGCATGTCGCAACAGGAACAGCCCCAGCCATGGCGCAATCAGACAAGTGGCGATGGCCGCCATCGCCACCTCATTACCCTGTCGAACGGAGTAATAAAGCACCTGCCATTGATTGGCCGCCAGACAAACCACCCCCGGTAACAGCGCGAAATACCAGGGACGCCGGATCACCAGCAGCATCGCCAGCGGCAACATCACGCCGAAAAATCCGAACATCAGTTGTCGCGCAAACAGTGCCGCCAGCACGACGGCGCCGGCCGCGACCAGACGCGCCTGCAGGGTCCGGTCCTGCCAGCCGAGCACCACCAGCAGACCGAGTGCCAGCGTGGGCATCACATTCAACGTGTCGGGGCTGGGAATGAACATTCGGTAGGGAATTTCACTCACTGCGCTAAACATCAGTAACCAACTCAGATAGCGCCACTGTCCGCTGGTCGCCACCGCCGGCTTGCGCGTCAGATTGATCACTATCGCCAGGCAAAACCACGGGAACGCCAAGCGCCCCGGCACATACAGCCAATCGGCGGAGTAACCGACATATCGCAGGTGATCGAGCACCATGCTCAAAAGCGCCAGCCACTTGAGCAAATCCAGTGCACGGTCGCGCTGCTTTAAGTGTGTAGCCGTGTGCATAATTGCCCGACATCCTTGTAATGTTCTGACAGTGACATCCCGTGCGCTCCCCGGATGATCTTCGGTACAGTGCGCACCATCATTGACCACGAGACGCTTCACCATAAGCGTCCCGACCACGGAAGCAGGCCATGACCGATAAGAGCCAACAATTCGCCAGCGACAACTACTCCGGCATTTGCCCTGAAGCCTGGGCTGCCATGGAGCAGGCCAACCATGGCCACCAGCGCGCTTACGGCGACGACGAATGGACCGCCCGCGCGTCCGACGATTTCCGCAAATTGTTCGAAACTGACTGCGAAGTGTTCTTCGCCTTCAACGGCACTGCCGCCAACTCGCTGGCCTTGTCGTCGTTGTGCCAGAGTTACCACAGTGTGATCTGCTCGGAAACCGCCCACGTCGAAACCGACGAATGCGGCGCCCCGGAATTCTTCTCCAACGGCTCCAAGCTGCTGATCGCCCGTACCGAAAACGGCAAACTGACGCCGGAATCGATCCGCGAAGTGGCCCTCAAGCGCCAAGACATTCACTACCCCAAACCCCGCGTCGTGACCCTCACCCAGGCCACCGAAGTCGGCAGTGTCTACACCCCGGACGAAATCCGCGCCATCAGTGCCACCTGCAAGGAGCTGGGCTTGAACCTGCACATGGACGGCGCGCGGTTCTCCAACGCCTGTGCGTTCCTCGGGTGTACGCCAGCGGATCTGACCTGGAAGGCCGGTGTTGATGTGCTGTGTTTCGGCGGTACTAAAAACGGCATGGCCGTGGGCGAAGCGATTCTGTTCTTCAACCATAAGCTGGCTGAAGACTTTGATTACCGCTGCAAACAGGCTGGGCAACTGGCGTCGAAAATGCGCTTCCTCTCGGCGCCGTGGGTCGGCATCCTGGAAAACGATGCCTGGCTCAAATACGCGCGCCACGCCAACAGCTGCGCGCAATTGCTGGCTGAACTGGTGAGCGACATTCCAGGTGTGGAACTGATGTTCCCGGTGCAGGCCAATGGCGTATTCCTGCAACTGTCGGAACCGGCCATCGCTGCACTGACCGCCAAGGGCTGGCGTTTCTACACCTTCATCGGCAACGGCGGCGCACGCTTCATGTGTTCGTGGGATACCGAAGAAGAGCGTGTGCGGGAACTGGCGGCGGATATTCGCGAAGTGATGTCGCACTAATCTCACACGCCTGCCCGCCCGCGACGCACTCTCTGTAGCAGCCGCCGAGTGCAGGCTTCGCCAGCTGCTACAGATTTGGCCGTTTGTCGGCACTGGTATTTCTGACAGTACCGTCACCAGACTTCGGGCGAGTAGTTTTAGACGACCTGAAAAGGAGCCTAAGCAGTCTTTCGGGATCCACCGCAAGGCCTGTCGAGACTCGACAAGCCATAGTGTTCAACCCTGGGAGAACGAAAAATGGAAGCTGAACGCACCACGCTCAAATCTGAACCCATCGATCGGCAACGGTACTTGGAACTTGCTCAGCCAGGTAACTTTTACAAGTACCAAGGCATGACTTTCGAAGTAAAGGAGAAAACGTTTTTGAGTCTTGGTGGTGACCAGTACGAGATTGAGGTTAAAACCACACCCGTCAAGTAACTACTCTCACGCCTCTACTTCTTGTAGGAGCCGCCGAAGGCTGCTCCTACCGAAGTTGTTCGACACTCCTTTCGAATGATCTAAAACTCAATCCGCACATCCCCCTTCGGCACGCTGCAGCACGACAGGATGTACCCTTCGGCTTCGTCTTCCTCGGTGATCCCGCCGTTGTGCTCCATCTCCACTTCACCTCCCAGCTTCAGCACCTTGCATGTGCCACAGATGCCCATGCCGCAGGCTTTGGGAATCAGCAAACCGACCTTGGCCGCTGCCGCATGCACGGTTTCGCCAGGCGCCACGCGAATGCTCTTGCCGGACGAGATGAACTCCACCTGATGCAGATCCGCCACGTCGACTTCCGGTGCTTCGGCCGCTTGTTCGGCGTGTTCCACAGCGTCGGCACGCGCCTCTGGCGGCGTCGCGCCGAAGGATTCCTCGTGATAACGCTTCATGTCGAATCCGGCGGCTTCCAGCAGGCGCTTCACCGCATTCATATACGGTGTCGGGCCGCAGCAAAACACTTCCCGTTCCAGGAAGTCCGGCGCCATCAATTCAAGCATTCTATGGTTGAGGTAACCGCGATAGCCGGCCCAAGGCTCACCCATACCGTGCTTCTCGCAGATCAGGTGCAGGCTGAAGTTGTCGATCCGCGACGCCATGTGTTCCAGCTCGCGGTGGTAAATGATGTCCTTGGGCGAACGGGCGCTGTGGATAAACACCATGTCGACATTGCCGTTGGTGTCGTAGAACCAGCGCGCCATGGACATGACTGGCGTGATACCAACGCCGCCGCTGAGGTAAAGCACCTTTGGCGCAGTGAAATCCATGGCGTTGAACAGCCCGACCGGCCCGTGTACCGCCAGCTCCTGGCCTTCGTGCAAGGTGTCGTGCAGCCAGTTGGAAACCTTGCCGCCCGGCACTCGCTTGATGGTCACCGAAAAGCTGTACGGCACCGACGGCGAGCTGGAAATGGTGTACGAACGCATGATCTGCTGGCCTTCGATTTCCAGCTCCAGGGTGACAAACTGCCCCGGCTTGAAGAAGAACATGATCGGCTGGTCGGCCATAAAGCAGAAGGTGCGCACATCCCAGGTTTCCTGGATGACTTTGACACAACGGACGATGTGCCGACCATTGGCCCAGGTCTGGGTGGTTACCGGGTTCAGGAAGCTGTTGGACATGCTGATCTCCACGGCCGACTGTCGGCCTTCATGTTGGCGATTCTGCGTATAGCGCGAAACAGCCATTTACCTATCTGCGACATTCACATGCTTATCGCGACCAGCCCCCAACGACCGGGGCTTGCGCGTCGGGAACAGATTGCACCATGTCGCCCATGGATAAGGTTCTGGCCAGCGCCGGCCCCACACTCGCCCCATACCAAGACACAATCTTTACACCTTGCGTAGCACCCTTAGCAGTACACCTGATTAGCCACTTTCGCCGGCCACGCAGATGGCCTTGAGGATTAAACGATGGACGTCACTACTACCCTGAGCCTGGGCGATCCGCTGGAACCCGCACGCAAGGCCACCGCGCAGATGCTGCAAGAGCGCGAACGCACGTTCTCGCTGCCGCAGCCTTTCTACTCTGACGAGCGCCTGTTTGATATCGACATGCAGGAAATCTTCCAGAAAGAGTGGTTGATCGCCGGCATGACCTGCGAAATCCCAGCCAAGGGCAACTACCTGACCCTGCAAGTGGGCAAGAACCCGATCATCGTGATTCGTGGTGCCGAAGGCGTGGTGCATGCCTTCCATAACGTCTGCCGCCACCGTGGTTCGCGCCTGTGCACCAGCGAAAAAGGCAAGGTCGCCAAACTGGTCTGCCACTACCACCAGTGGACGTATGAACTGGACGGTCGCCTGCTGTTTGCCGGTACCGAAATGGGCGCCGACTTCGACATGAAGCAGTACGGCCTCAAGCCGGTGAACGTAAAGACCGCCGGTGGCTACATCTTCATCAGCCTGTCGGAGAATCCGCCAGCCATTGATGACTTCCTGTCGACGCTCAGCCATTACATGGAACCGTACGACATGGAAAACACCAAGGTGGCAATCACCACCACCTTGATGGAGAAAGCCAACTGGAAGCTGGTGCTGGAAAACAACCGCGAGTGCTACCACTGCAATGCGTCGCACCCGGAACTGCTGAAAACCCTGCTGGAATGGGACGACGTCACCGACCCGCGCGCCGACCAGGCGTTCAAGGACCACGTGGCCGCCTCTGCCGCTGCCTGGGAAGCCGAAAAGATCCCTTACGCCCACGCCAGCTTCGGCCTGCGTAACCGCATCGTGCGCATGCCTTTACTCAAGGGCACCGTGTCGATGACCCTGGACGGCAAACAAGGCTGCGCCAAACTCATGGGCCGCATCAAGAACCCGGATCTGGGCTCGATGCGCATCCTGCACCTGCCACACTCGTGGAACCACTGCATGGGCGACCACATCATCGTGTTCACCGTGTGGCCGATCAGCGCGCAGGAAACCATGGTCACCACCAAGTGGATCGTGCACAAGGACGCCGTTGAAGGTGTGGATTACGACGTTGACCGCATGCGGCAGGTCTGGGACGCCACCAACGACCAGGACCGTCGCCTGGCCGAAGAGAACCAGCGTGGCATCAACTCCACGGCATACCAGCCAGGTCCGTACTCCAAGACTTACGAATTCGGCGTGGTGAACTTCGTGGATTGGTACAGCGAGCGCCTGCTGAGCAACCTGGGCGCCGAGCCTGCGCCGTACCTCAAAGGCGTCCCTGTCCAGGGCTAACGCCCACGCCCCCTGTAGGAGCGAGCATGCTCGCTCCTACAGGGACGGGTTCTCTTCCGAATTCATATCTCATATCACCTCTTTAGCACTGTACGAAATATGATCTATTGCGTTCAGAGCTATACCCTGTGTGCCTCCCAGCCTTCCGCAAACAAGTTATCCACATATCCACCCACAGCAAATGGGGACAACTGTGGAAATGTCGATAACTTTCTCCACAGAACTCAAAGAAAATCCGTGACTTATCCAGAATCAAGGTTTTTCACAGAGCCTGATCACTTATTGATCAAACCTCTATAAAGCACGAAATACGTGGCCTTCAGAGGATGGCGAACACCTTATCCACAGAAGCGCCAACAGACTTTGGGGGCAACTATTGTTCATCTGTGGAAAAGCGCTGAAAGCCGCGATTTTTGAGGGTTTACGCAGGGGATAACCGTTAAAAAGCCATCTTTGATCAATTTTTAACCAGAAGCCTGAAAGCCGCTGTTTATAAGGCCCTCAGCGGTAAGCGAACATCTTATCCACAGAATCGCCAACAGACTTTGGGGGCAACTAGGGGCCTGATTTGGATAAAAAAGTGTGAAAAAACCGTATCTTATGCTGGTTATAATTTGACCTATGGCTTGCAGCCCACGGTTTTAGAGAGGTATAGCGAGGGGCGAACATGTTATCCACAGAAGAGCTAACAGGGATTGTGGGTAAACCAGGCAATATCTTGTTAAAACGACTCACTGTGTTTTAACGGCACTGCCGAAGATGGTGGGTACAAACTGTTAACTACCCTAACAAAGCGCCACTAAAGCCAACACTATCAGATCTGATAGGACCGCCCGCCACCGGGCAGCCCGTCAAGGCCGATACATCAAATAGGCTTCTCCCGTGACTCGAATCATCGGATGCGGCGCAATCTGGCAGGTATCGACAACACGGAAACCATGGCGCTCATAGAACCGTCGGGCACCGGTGTTTGCGGCGTAGTCGATCAGGCTCAAGCCATTGAGCCCGAGCCGGTTTGCGCGGTCGTAGGCGTAGGCAAGGAACTGCTTGCCCAGCCCCTGGTTGCGCCAGCCTTCGTGCAGCGCCAGGCTGGAAATATAAAGGGTGTCGGGGATTTCCATCTTGGCGTACGGCGCCAGCACCGGGTCGGTCACCGGTGCCGCGAACGGATCGTGACGCATCACGTAGCTGTGCAGCATGCCAATGACCTTACCTTCAGCTTCGGCGATCAGGCAGTTCTGCCAGGAGAAATCCACATCGTCGCGGGCGTAACGCAGGGCTCCGACGTCCAACAGATCCTGCCCCGGTTCTGCTATCTGGCTCCAGATGTAATCCGCAGCACCCTCCGATGAAATCTGGAACAAACGCGCAATCTCGCGCGCATCCGCGCGCACTGCCGGACGAAATTCTACTGCCATTGACCTGCCCCCAAACGGACCGCTAGCGGACCACACCTTCTTCGATCAGCAACTTAAGGATGGCTTCAGCCCCCGCCTGTGCCGTCACGCCCTTGAGCACTTGTCCGCCACCACCACTGGCTTTCGCCGTTGCGGCTTTCATGCGATCGGCGCCGCTCTTGGCCTTGATTACCTTCAAGCGCTTCGGCCGTGGCTTGGCCGGTTGCAGGGTGGCGACCGCGAGCAATTCATCGTCGACGATTTCCACCTCATTGGCTTGCAAAACTCCGCGCCGGGCCGGACCGTAGGCGCTTTGCCGAGGCTTTGGCGCAGCGTTATCCACAGTGGCGAGAAACGGCAAGCGAACCTTCAAGCGACGCCGCTGACCGCGCGGCAGAGCCTGCAGTACCAGCGCCGAACCCCCATCAATCGACTCGACCTGCGCCAATCCCACCACCAGCGGCCAGCCAAGGCCTTCGGCCAGCAGGAACGGCAGCATGCCCGAGCCCTCGCCGGTTTCCGCCTGGCTACCGGTCAGGACCACCTGTGCCCCGGCATCGCGCAAATAAGCGGTCAACGCCGGAAGCGCATCGGCGCCCTGCGGTTGTTCAAGCACATGCAATTGTTCCAGCCCCATGCCCAGATAAGCGCGCAAGGCCGGTTCGCCAACGTCGCCGGCGTGCAGCACCTGCAAGTTATCCCCAGCCAGCTGCAAGCCCAACTCCACCGCCCGTGCATCCTGTTCCGCGCGACGTGGTCGACCGGAAGTCGGGTGGGCGCCGATGGACACCAGGCTGATGATTTTCGTGCTCATAACCCTTTCCTTCCCTTAAGCCGCATCGCGCTTGGCGTCGTTGCGGTAGGCTTCTACCGCCGCGATCAAGGCCCGAAGAATCTCCGCACTTTCGCCGATTACCGACAGGTCGGCCCGTTTGATCATGTCGCAACCCGGGTCGAGGTTGATCGCCACCACCTTGTCGCAGGCACCGATGCCCTGCAGGTGCTGGATTGCCCCGGAAATCCCCACCGCCACATAGACCCTCGCGGTGACCCAGGTGCCGGACGCGCCGACCTGACGGTCGCGCGCCATGAAGCCGTCGTCCACTGCCACCCGCGACGCGCCTTCGGTGGCGCCAAGGGCGGCGGCGGCCTGGTGGAACAAGTCCCAATCCTTGACCCCATTGCCGCCGGAGAAGATGAATTCGGCTTCGGCCATGGGAATCGCCGCCGGGTCCACTGCCACCGCCCCCAGGTCCTCGATGCGCGAGAGACTGCGGGCGACGGCTGTGGATAACTCCACCGGCAAAACTTCGTGACGAGTTTCGCTGACCGGCTCGGCGCATTCGACGGCGGCCAGGATCAACCGTGCAACCGGACGCGCCAGATCTTGCAAACCGGCACCGGCGCGACCAATACACTCCTGATCCTTGACCTGCCAGACCCGCGTGGCCGGGCGTTCGCCCAAGGCAGCGGCAAAGCGCCGACCCAATTCGCCACCGCCGCTGCGACTGTCCGGCAGCAGCCAGTGACGTGGGTTGAACTGGTTATCCACAGCCCGCAGGCCCTGGACACGTTGTTCCGGTGCATAACCGCTGAACTCTTCGCCTTCCAGCACCAGCAGGCGATCGACGCCGGCTGTGGAAAACGCGTTTTCCTTATGTTCGCCAAAGACCACGGCCAACACCGCGCCGTCGCTGCCGGCCAGTTGATGGGCCAGTCCCAGCAGATCTCGGTCGTGACTGCTCAAGCGGCCGCCGACCATGTCCGGCACCACGCAGATGAAGAATGCCGGCGCAGAGACTTGATGCAGCGGTAATTGCACTTCAACGGCGGCCGAACGTTTCGTCGTCCCGCCCTGCTGAGCGCCGCTACGGTCGATTCGCTTGATGCCGTTAGGGCCGATGAAACCGATGCCGTGCGGGTTCTTGCGAATGACGCCGTTAGGCCCCATCCAACTGTGCTGCGCCGGTTGCATGGCGGCGTGCAGAGGGTGCAAACGGTTACGGGCGATCCATTCGGCACGGGGGTCGCGGCGGATAATGTCGCTCATCAGTGCACCTCCGCGGGTTCACGTTTGGCCGGCGTAGCCGACTTTGGGGCCTGATCCTCCAGGAGCGCGTCGGCCACCAGTTCGGCAATGTCCTTGATCAACGGTCGTGGTTCGACCACACCTTCAAGCATCGCGGTGCACTGCGGGCAGCCCACGGCCACCAGTTCGGCGCCCGTCTCGCGGATGTCTTCCATGCGCATGTCGGGGATACGCTGCTTGCCCGGAATGTCGGTGATCGGCGCACCGCCGCCACCGCCGCAGCAGCGCGAGCGGAAACCGGAGCGTTGCATTTCCTTGACCTCGATGCCGAGCGCGCGCAGAACCTGGCGCGGCGCTTCGTACTCGCCGTTGTAGCGGCCGAGGTAGCACGGATCGTGATAGGTCACGCTGTCGCCCTTGTGCTGGCCAAGGTTCAGCGCGCCGGCGTCGATGATTTCCGCCATGTAGGTGCTGTGGTGCTGCACCAGGTAGTTTCCATCGAAAGCGCCGTATTCGTTTTTCAGCACGTGGAAGCTGTGCGGATCGCAGGTGACGATGCGGTTGAAGCTGTACTTGGCCAAGGTCTGGATGTTGCGCTTGGCCAGCAACTGGAAGGTTGCCTCGTCGCCCAGGCGGCGAGCCACGTCACCGCTGTCGCGCTCTTCGAGGCCAAGCACGGCGAAGTCGATTTTTGCCGCTTTCAGCACTTTGACGAACGCACGCAAGGTGCGCTGGTTGCGCATGTCGAAGGCGCCATCGCCCACCCAGAACAGCACGTCGGTGGATTTCTTTTCGCTGAGCAGATTGAGGTTCAAGTCCGCCGCCCAGTTCATCCGCCCGCCTGGCGCAAAACCGCCCGGGTTATCGGTGGCGATCAGGTTTTCCAGGACTTCGGCACCCTTGTTCGGGGTAGCGCCTTTTTCCAGGGTCAGATGGCGACGCATGTCGACGATGGCATCGACGTGCTCGATCATCATCGGGCATTCCTCGACACAGGCGCGGCAGGTGGTGCACGACCACAGGGTTTCGGCGTCCACCAGACCGTTGACGATCGGTTGATGCGGATTACCGGCGTGTTCACCGATTGGCTTGCCCGGATACGGACTGCCGGCAAATTTGGCATCGGTGCCTCCAGCCAGGCCGACGACCATGTCCTGGATCAATTTTTTCGGGTTCAACGGCTGGCCGGCGGCGAAGGCCGGGCACGCGGCTTCGCATTTACCGCACTGCACGCAGGCGTCGAAGCCGAGCAACTGGTTCCAGGTGAAATCCTTGGGTTTTTCCACGCCCAGTGGCGCGCTTGGGTCGTTCAGATCCAAGGGTTTCAGACCGGTGGAACGACCGCCGCCAAAGCGCTCGGCACGACGGTGCCAGGCCAGGTGCAGGGCACCGGCGAAGGCATGCTTCATCGGCCCGCCCCAGGTCATGCCGAAGAACAGCTCGGACACGCCCCACAGCACGCCAATCCCGAGGATCACCGCCAACAGCCAGCCGCCGAAGTTTTCCGGCAGGATACCGGCCACCGGCAGGGTCACGAGGAAGAACGACACCGAAAATGCCATCAGGCTTTTCGGCAGGCGCATCCACGGACCTTTCGACAGGCGCGCAGGTGGATTGCGCCGACGCAGGTAAACAAAGACCGCACCGACGAACATCACCGCCGACATCAACAACAATGCATAACCGAGGAAGCGGTTATGCAATCCGAAACCATGCACCAGAATTGCCAGCACGATGGACGCCACTGCGCCGCCGGCCGTCGCGACGTGGGTGTTGGCAATGTATTTGTCCCGCGCCACTACATGGTGCAGATCGACCATGTAGCGCTTGGGCATGGCGAACAGGCCGCCGATCAGATCGACCTTCGAGGCCCGGCCTCGGCGCCACATGTTTACCCGTCGCAATGCACCGAGAGCCGCGAGGCCCAGGGCAGCAAAGATCAGGATGGGAAGAAGGGTGTTGAGCATGGTGAAGCTCCCAAAGACCGCGGGGTCTCATGTGGGAGCGGGCTTGCTCGCGAATCCGGCGACGCGGTGTATCAGGTGTACCGCGTTATCGTTCTTCGCGAGCAAGCCCGCTCCCACATTGGTTCGGTGTGATTTTAGAAGTCCTTGCACAGCCGCAGCGCGTCATAGATCGCCGCATGCACGTTACGCTGGGCCACACAGTCGCCGATGCGGAACAACAGGTAGCCGTCGCCTTTCTGCTCCAGGCATGGCTGCGGCTTGATCGCGAACAAGGCTTCGACGTCGATCTGGCCTTTGTTGCGCGAGCCTTCCTTCATCGCGTAGTAGATCTCCTCGTCCGGACGCACGCCGTTCTCGATGACCACCTGGTCCACCACCCGCTCCTCTTTGGCGCCGGTGTATTCGTTTTCCAGCACCGCTATCAGCTTGTCGCCTTCGCGGTAGACCTTCTCCAGCATCATGTCGCCAGTCATGATCACTTCTTTCGGATACATGCTGCGGTAGTAGGTCGGGAACGACGTACCGCCAATGGCCACGCCTGGCTTGATGTCATCGGTGACAATCTCGACCTGGCTGCCCTTGTCGGCGAGGAAGTCGGCAGTCGACATGCCGGTAAACTCGCAAATGGTGTCGTAGACCAGCACGTTCTTGGCGGGTGCAACCTTGCCGTCGAGAATGTCCCAGCTGCTGACCACCAGGCCTTCAGCCGCGCCCCAGTGCTCGTTCTGCTCGATGAACGGATGACCGCCGACGGCCAGCACCACCACATCCGGACGCAGGTCCATGATGGTCGGCGCATCCGCCGCGGTGCCCAGGCGCAGGTCGACTTTCAACCGCGCCAGCTCCAGCTGATACCAGCGGGTGATACCGGCGATCTGGTCACGCTGCGGCGCTTTCGACGCCGTGGTGATCTGGCCACCGATAAAGTCCTTTTTCTCGAACAGGGTTACGTCGTGGCCGCGCTCGGCAGCCACACGAGCGGCTTCCATCCCGGCAGGACCGGCACCGACCACCACCACTTTGCGTTTAACGCCGGTGGTTTTTTCGATGATGTGCGGCAGACCCATGTATTCACGGGAAGTCGCGGCGTTCTGGATGCACAGCACGTCCAGGCCCTGGTACTGGCGGTCGATGCAGTAGTTGGCACCGACACACTGCTTGATCTGGTCGATCTGGCCCATCTTGATCTTGGCGATCAGGTGCGGGTCGGCAATGTGCGCGCGGGTCATGCCGACCATGTCGACGTAACCGCCTTCCAGGATACGGGTGGCCTGGTTCGGGTCCTTGATGTTCTGCGCATGCAGCACCGGAACCTTGACCACTTCCTTGATACCGGCGGCCAAATGCAGGAACGGCTCCGGTGGATAACTCATGTTCGGAATCACGTTGGCCAGGGTGTTGTGGGTGTCGCAACCCGAGCCCACGACGCCGATGAAATCGAGCATGCCGGTGTCGTCGTAATACTTGGCGATCTGCTTCATGTCTTCATGGGACAGGCCATCCGGGTGGAACTCGTCACCGCAGATACGCATGCCCACGCAGAAATCGTCACCGACCTCCGCGCGCACCGCTTTCAACACTTCCAGGCCGAATTTCATGCGGCCTTCGAAGGTGCCACCCCATTCGTCGGTACGCTTGTTGACCCGCGGGCTCCAGAACTGGTCGATCATGTGCTGGTGCACCGCCGACAATTCCACGCCGTCCAGGCCACCGGCCTTGGCGCGACGCGCAGCTTGCGCGTAGTTGCCGATCACCCGCCAGATTTCTTCCGGCTCGATGGTCTTGCAGGTGGCGCGGTGCACCGGCTCGCGTACGCCGGACGGCGACATCAGCGTCGGCCAGTTGAAGCCGTCCCAACGCGAGCGACGGCCCATGTGGGTAATCTGGATCATGATCTTGGCGCCGTGCTTGTGCATGGCGTCCGCAAGATTCTGGAAGTGCGGGATGATGCGGTCGGTGGACAGGTTCACCGAGCTCCACCACTCCTGCGGGCTGTCGATGGCGACGACGGACGAACCGCCACAGATCGCCAGGCCGATCCCGCCCTTGGCCTTCTCTTCGTAATACTTGACGTACCGGTCGGTGGTCATGCCGCCGTCGGTCGCATAGACCTCGGCGTGTGCAGTGCTGAGCACGCGGTTACGGATGGTCAGTTTGCCGATCTGGATCGGCTGGAACATTGCTTCGAAAGCCATGGCGGGTTCCTCGACTTACAACGGCTTGACGGTGAACAAGCCGTCTTCGTGGCCCTCTTCGGAGCCACCGTAGACTTGTTCGGCCACGGTGCGGATCTTGCTGCCACGAGCGGCGAGGATCTGGTCCATCGCGCCGGCAAACCAACCGGTGAACATGTAGTCGACCTTGCGCCCGACCTTGCCGTACACGTAGACGAATGCCGAGTGTTCAAGCTTGACGCTGCAGGTGCCTTTGTCGAGGTCGATGTCCTGGATCTTGAACAGGCCCCAGCCGCGCTGCGACAGGCGCTTCATGTAGTGCTCGAACACCGCAACGCCTTCCAGGCCATGGCATTCGGCTTCTTTTTCACACCAGTGCCAGGCGGACTTGTAGCCGGCCTTGTAGAGAATCTCGGCGTAAGCTTCGGCGCCCAGCACTTCCTCGATGCCCATGTGGTTGTTGACGAAGAAATGACGGGGCACATACAGCATCGGCAGGGCGTCGGACGTCCAGACACCGGTTTCGCTGTCGACTTCGATAGGCAATTGCGGGGCGATCTTGGCCATGGAAACTTAACTCCAGAAAAATTTTGTTGTTGCCTGCGGCGCGGACGGCCGCAGGAAAGGATTCAGAAGAGCGGTGGCTTATTCGCCCCAGACATCTTTCAAGACGTTCACCCAGTTCTCGCCCATGATCTTGCGCACCACGCGCTCGGAATGGCCGCGCTTTAGCAGGGTTTCGGTGAGGTTCGGGAACTCGCCGACGGTGCGGATGCCCAGCGGGTTGATGATCTTGCCGAAGCTGGTCAGGCGGCGGGCATAGCCCTTGTCGTGGGTCAGGTACTCGAAGAAGTCCTGGCAGTGACCCTGGGTGAAGTCGGTGCCGATACCGATCGAATCTTCACCGACGATGTTCAGGGTGTATTCGATGGCTTCGGCGTAGTCGTCGATGGTCGAATCGATGCCCTTGGCCAGGAATGGCGCGAACATGGTCACACCGACGAAACCGCCGTGGTCGGCAATGAACTTCAGTTCTTCATCGGACTTGTTGCGCGGGTGCTCCTTGAGGCCCGACGGCAGGCAGTGGGAGTAGCACACCGGCTTTTTCGATTCGAGGATGACTTCTTCGGACGTCTTGGAACCGACGTGGGACAGGTCGCACATGACGCCTACGCGGTTCATCTCGGCTACGATTTCACGACCGAAGCCCGACAGGCCGCCGTCACGCTCGTAGCAACCGGTGCCGACCAGGTTCTGGGTGTTGTAGCACATCTGCACAATACCGACGCCCAGCTGCTTGAACACTTCGACATAGCCGATCTGGTCTTCAAACGCATGGGCATTCTGGAAACCGAAGAGGATGCCGGTCTTGCCCTGCTCCTTGGCCTTGCGGATGTCGGCGGTGGTGCGCACCGGAATCACCAGGTCGCTGTTCTCGCGGATCAGCTTCTGGCTGGCGGCGATGTTGTTGACGGTGGCCTGGAAGCCCTCCCATACCGACACGGTGCAGTTGGCTGCGGTCAAACCGCCCTTGCGCATGTCTTCGAACAGTTCACGGTTCCACTTGGCAATAATCAGCCCGTCGATAACGATGCTGTCGGCGTGCAATTCGGCTGGGCTCATCAGGCTGTCCCCTTGTTAGCGATTCATGCGCCGAATCGTCTGTCGGCGCTTTGGGGCCAGCATATGCCTCGGTGCATTGGTAGCCGGGTGCAAAAACGACAGGGGAATTGCCGAAAGCGTCAATCCGCGACAAAGGGTCGTCGCAAGGCACAATTGCCGACCTGTTCAAGGCAATCCGCTTGGGCCAGAATTCGCCACATCTCTTGATGCTTCACTGGATGGGAGCGGCAACCACATGAAATTCATCGTCCTGGCCTTGGCACTGATTGCGACCGGCGTACACGCCGCCGAGGAGTCTGAAGACACCCCCTGCGACAAAGTCGAAAACGACGTACAGACCCTGGAATGCTCCGCCTTCAGCAAAACCACCGCCGAAGACTTGCTGAGCGAAAACTACAAAAGCCTGAACGAACGCATGCAGTCGCTCTACGGCAAGAACCCGTCGCAATTGGCCGAGATCACCGCCAAGATCAAGGCCGCCCAGCAACAATGGCTGAAAACCCGCGACGCTGACTGCGCCATCGAAGCCTTCCCGGCCACCGCCGGCAGCAAGGCATTCACTATTGCGCAGAATGATTGCGTGGCGCGGATGAGTGACGAGCGGTCGGAGTTTTTGGAGACGATTGGGCAGGAGTAACGCCTGCTATTCAACTGGAGCTGTAAGCTTCACGCCTTCAGCCAGAAAAGGGATTCACCATGAAAGTCTGCGGCATCGAAATCAAAGGCAGCGAAGCGATCATCGCCGTGGCAGCTCTCGACGGTTCCACGCTGAGCCATGTCGCGCTTGCGACCAAGAAAATCGCCCTGGAGGATGACGACGAAGCCGCCAATGTCAAAGTGTTTGCCGCTCAGGTCGCATCCTTTGTTCGCGAGAACTCGATAGATCGAATCGTGATCAAGAAGCGCAGCAAGAAAGGTGAGTTTGCCGGTGGGCCGACCACGTTCAAGATCGAGGGCGTTTTCCAGTTGCTGGAGAATTGCGAGGTGACGCTGCTGTCGCCGCAGACGATCAATGCACAGGCCAAGAAGCATGGTTTTGAGCCGCCGGAGACGCTGAACAAGTATCAGCATGAGGCGTACAAGGCAGCCTGCTCGGCACTTCTGAAGAAATAAGTTGCCCATTGTGGGAGCGAGCCTGCTCGCGAAGGCGGCGGTTCAGTCAACATCCATGTTGAATGTGCCGGACTCTTCGCGAGCAGGCTCGCTCCCACAGGTTTTCGGGGTGGTTATGCTTTGGCGGTACGCCGATCCTCCCTCGGGCACCGCTCGAACTTTGCCCTATAACTGCGGGTGAAATACGACGGCGATTCAAACCCGCAGGCAATACTCACCTCCAACACACTCATATCGGTCTGGCGCAGCAGTTGCCGGGCTTTCTCCAGCCTCAGGCGCAGGTAGAAATTGCTCGGTGTGTCGTTCAGGTGCAGGCGAAACAAGCGCTCCAGCTGACGCCGGGTGACCTTGATCGATTCCGCCAATTCCAACGTACTCAGCGGCGGCTCGCTGTGCTGCTCCATCTCGCCAATCACGTGAACAAGCTTCTTGTTGCTGATGCCATAACGCGTCGCGACTTCCATGCGCTGGTGGTCTTTACGCGGACGGATGCGCCCGAGCACGAATTGCTCGCTGACCTGGATTGCCAGTTCCGGGCCATGGGACTGGGCGATCAGATCCAGCATTAAATCGATCGACGCGGTCCCGCCAGCGCTGGTGATGCGTCGACGGTCGATCTCGAATAACTCTTGGGTGACACTGAGCTGCGGATAGGACTCCTTGAAGGCGTCGATGGCCTCCCAGTGCAGGGTCAGGCGATGACCGTCGAGCAAACCTGCCTCAGCGAGGATGAAGCTGCCGGTGTCAATGGCGCCGAGCGTCACGCCTTCGTTGTCGAGGCGACGCAGCCAGTGCTCCAGCGCCGGAGTGGCGAATTTCAGCGGTTCGAAGCCGGCGACCACCCATAACGTCGCGCCTTTTTTCAACGGCTCCAGCGCCGCGTCGGCGTTGACCGACATGCCGTTACTGGCCAGCACCGCCCCACCATCGGCGCTCAATACATGCCAGCGATAGAGCTCGCCGCGAAAGCGATTGGCAACCCGCAATGGCTCGATGGCCGAGATAAATCCAATCGCCGAGAAACCCGGCATCAACAAGAAATAGAAATCCTGGGACATGGAGCGCACTCGTTCGACGGGTAGCGTGAAGACGTTGATACGCCACTTGCAGAAGGCATTCAAGAGCACAGGTCGCTGCAGTGCAAGAGTCGGTCGCCGCAGTGCGCTTTCATGACAGATTAGCTGCGTAACGTGACATCACCGGCGCACAGACGACCGGACCCACAATAATGAAACTGCCGAGGAACCTGAGAATGAAACGACTGATCAGCAGCTGTGTTCTTGCACTCAGTGGTACCGCTTTGCTGAGCGCCAGTGTCATGGCAGCCGAACCGGCGTCGTGCCAGAACGTGCGCATGGGCGTGGTGAACTGGACCGACGTGATCGCCACCAGTGCGATGACCCAGGTATTGCTCGACGGCCTCGGCTACAGCACCAAACAAACCAGCGCCTCCCAGCAAATCATCTTCGCCGGGATTCGCGATCAGCGCCTGGACCTGTTCCTGGGTTACTGGAACCCGCTGATGACCCAGACCATCACCCCGTTCGTCGACGCCAATCAGGTCAAGGTGCTTGAAGCGCCCAACTTGAAAGACGCACGTGCCACCCTCGCCGTTCCGACCTATCTCGCCGACAAGGGCCTGAAGACCTTCGCCGACATCGCCAAGTTCGAAAAAGAGCTGGGCGGCAAGATCTACGGCATCGAGCCAGGCTCAGGCGCCAACACCCAGATCAAGGCGATGATTGCCAAGAATCAGTTCGGCCTCGGCAAATTCCAACTGGTCGAATCCAGCGAGGCGGGCATGCTCGCGGCGGTGGATCGCGCCGTGCGCCGCAAGGAAGCCGTGGTGTTCTTCGGCTGGGCACCGCACCCCATGAACGTCAACGTACAGATGACCTATCTCACCGGCAGTGAAGACGCCCTCGGCCCTAACGAAGGCATGGCCACGGTTTGGACCGTGACCTCGCCGACCTACGCCGAGCAGTGCCCGAACATCGGTCGCCTGCTGAGCAACCTGACGTTCACCGCCGAAGATGAAAGCCGGATGATGCAGCCGCTGCTGGATCACAAGGACGCCTTCGAGTCCGCCAAACAGTGGCTGAAGGATCACCCGCAAGACAAGCAGCGCTGGCTGGAAGGCGTGACCACCTTCGACGGCAAGCCTGCGGCTGAAAACCTCAAGCTGACCAGCAAGTAACCCTCAATTGAACCACCGATTCGCGGCCCGAACGGGCTGCGAACGGGACCACCACGCCTGAAGGAAACCGCCAAATGAACCACGACGTCATCATCACCTGCGCACTCACCGGTGCTGGCGACACGACCGCCAAGAGCCCACATGTGCCGGTCACCCCGAAACAGATTGCAGCCGCAGCCGTGGAGGCCGCCAAGGCCGGCGCTACCGTGGTTCACTGCCACGTTCGCGATCCCGAAACCGGCAAGTTCAGCCGTGACGTGGCGCTGTACCGCGAAGTGATGGAGCGTATTCGCGAGGCCGACGTGGACATCATCGTCAACCTCACTGCCGGCATGGGCGGCGACCTGGAAATCGGCGCGGGCGAGAACCCGATGGAGTTCGGCCCGAACACTGACCTGGTCGGCCCGTTGACTCGTCTGGCCCATGTCGAGGAACTGCTGCCGGAAATCTGCACCCTCGATTGCGGCACCCTGAACTTCGGCGATGGCGACACCATTTACGTCTCTACTCCGGCACAGCTGCGTGCGGGCGCCAAACGCATCCAGGAACTGGGCGTTAAGGCCGAGCTGGAGATCTTCGACACCGGTCACCTGTGGTTCGCCAAGCAGATGATCAAGGAAGGCCTGCTCGACAACCCGCTGTTCCAACTGTGCCTGGGCATCCCGTGGGGCGCGCCGGCTGACACCACTACCATGAAAGCCATGGTCGACAACCTGCCGGCCGACGCCGTGTGGGCCGGTTTCGGCATCGGCCGCATGCAAATGCCGATGGCCGCGCAAGCCGTGCTGCTGGGTGGCAACGTGCGAGTTGGGCTGGAAGACAACTTGTGGCTGGACAAGGGCGTACTGGCGACCAATGGCCAACTGGTCGAACGCGCCAGCGAAATCCTCAGCCGCCTCGGTGCCCGTGTGCTCACGCCTGCTGAGGGCCGCAAGAAAATGGGCCTGAAACAGCGCGGTTAATCCTCCCCACCCTTTTTCCCCTTGTGGGTGTGGGCTTTTGTGGCAAGGGTCTGCCCCACAAGGGAATCATCGAATTCTTCAGGAAATTGCCATGACCTTCATTACCGAAATCAAAACCTTCGCCGCACTGGGCAGCGGTGTCATCGGCAGCGGCTGGGTGTCCCGCGCCCTCGCCCACGGCCTCGACGTGGTGGCCTGGGACCCGGCCCCCGGTGCCGAAGCCGCCCTGCGCAAACGCGTCGCCAATGCCTGGGGCGCCCTTGAGAAACAAGGCCTGGCGCCCGGAGCCTCGCAGGATCGCCTGCGCTTTGTCGCAACCATCGAAGAATGCGTGCGCGACGCCGATTTCATCCAGGAAAGCGCTCCTGAGCGCCTGGAACTAAAACTGGAGTTGCACAGCAAGATCAGCGCCGCGGCCAAGCCCAATGCATTGATCGGCTCCAGCACCTCCGGCCTGTTGCCAAGCGAGTTCTACGAGAGTTCGACCCACCCGGAGCGCTGTGTGGTCGGCCACCCGTTCAACCCGGTTTACCTGTTGCCATTGGTGGAAGTGGTCGGTGGCAAGAATACCGCCCCCGAAGCCGTGCAGGCGGCTATGAAAGTCTACGAATCGCTTGGCATGCGCCCGCTGCACGTGCGCAAGGAAGTGCCGGGATTCATCGCCGACCGCTTGCTCGAAGCGCTGTGGCGCGAGGCACTGCACCTGGTCAACGACGGTGTGGCGACGACCGGCGAAATCGACGACGCGATTCGTTTTGGCGCCGGTCTGCGTTGGTCGTTCATGGGCACATTCCTGACCTATACCCTGGCCGGTGGCGACGCCGGGATGCGCCACTTCATGGCACAGTTCGGCCCCGCCCTGCAGTTGCCATGGACCTACCTGCCGGCGCCGGAACTGACGGAAAAACTGATCGACGATGTGGTGGATGGCACCAGCGATCAGTTGGGCACACACAGCATTTCGGCGCTGGAGCGCTATCGTGATGATTGCCTGCTGGCGGTGCTGGAAGCCGTGAAGACCACCAAAGAGAAGCATGGGATGAGTTTCAGCGAGTAACCCGTACCACTGATCGTTCCCACGCTCTGCGTGGGAATGCAGCCCGGGACGCTCGGCGTCCCAAAAGATCGTGACGCAGAGCGTCACAGGAGGCGTTACCACGCAGAGCGTGGGAACGATCATCTCTGGAGAGCAAGATGCCCGCACTAACCACCTATCAAACCCGCATCATCCCCGATTGGGTCGACTACAACGGCCACCTGCGCGACGCGTTCTACCTACTGATCTTCAGCTACGCCACAGACGCCCTGATGGACCGCCTCGGCATGGACAGCAGCAACCGCGAAGCCAGCGGCAACTCGCTGTTCACCCTGGAACTGCACCTCAACTACCTGCACGAAGTGAAGCTCGACGCCGAGGTCGAGGTGCACACACAAATCATCGGCCACGACAATAAACGCCTGCACCTCTACCACAGCCTGCACTTGGTGGGCGACGCCAAGGAGCTGGCGGGCAACGAGCAAATGCTGTTGCACGTCGACCTCGCCGGACCACGCTCCACGCCATTCAGCGAGCAGACCCTGGGCCGGCTGCAAGCCATGGTCGCCGAACAGAGCGACCTGCCCGCCCCCGCCTGCATCGGCCGAGTGATCGCATTGCCGCCAAAAAAATAACAAGGAGATCCCATGAACACTGCCGCCGCTTTTGCCGACTTCCGTACTTATCCGCTGATCAGCGCGCTGACAGGCGTGCAGGCCATGGCCGATCGTATCCTGGTGACGTGGGCCGACAACCGCGTCAGTCCCTTCCACCACCCATGGCTGCGGGACAATTGCCCGTGTCCGCAATGCGTCTACACGGTGACGCGCGAACAGGTGCTGGAAATCGTCGATGTGCCGGAGAACCTTAAGCCTGTCCAAACCAGTGTCGACCCTGATGGTTGCCTGAGCGTGCAGTGGCAGGATGGCCACCTCAGCCGCTTCGACCCTGGCTGGCTGCGGGCCCACGCCTATGACGACGAGTCCCGCGCCGAGCGCCTGGCAAGCAAGCCCAAGGCCAGGCTTTGGCACAGTGATTTGCAGTTGCCGGTGTTCGAGTATCAAGCACTGATGAACGACAACCAGGCGCTATTGCAATGGCTGCTGGCCGTGCGTGACACCGGCCTGACCCAGGTCCGTGGCGTACCCACCGAGCCTGGCTCGCTGAAGCTGGTCGCCCAGCGCATTTCCTTCATCCGCGAGAGCAATTTCGGCGTGCTGTTCAATGTGCAATCGAAGGCCGACGCCGACAGCAACGCCTACACCGCTTTCAACTTGCCGCTGCACAGCGACCTGCCGACGCGCGAGTTGCAACCGGGGCTGCAGTTCCTGCATTGCCTGGTCAACGATGCCGAGGGTGGCGAGAGTATTTTCGTCGACGGTTTTGCCATCGCCGAGGCGTTACGCGAGGAGGACCCCGAGTCGTTCCGAAGCCTGTGCGAAATCCCCGTGGAATTTCGCAATAAAGACCGCCTCAGTGACTATCGTTGCCTGGCGCCGATCATCGCGCTGGATACCTTGGGGCGGGTCTCGGAAATCCGCATGGCGAACTTTCTGCGAGGGCCGTTCGATGCATCGGTGGAGCAGATGCCCAGGCTCTATCACGCCTATCGCCGTTTCATCGCGATGACTCGCGAGCCTCGATTCAGGCTGATGCAAAGGCTCAACCCCGGCGAACTCTGGTGCTTCGACAATCGCCGTACCCTGCACGCGCGCAACGCCTTCGACCCTGCCACGGGTGCCCGCCATTTCCAGGGGTGTTATGTGGATCGGGATGAGTTGTTGTCGCGCATCCTCGTGCTACAGCGTTAAACCGCGTCATCGTTCTTCGCGAGCAAGCCCGCTCCCACAGGGATTTGCGCATGACGCAGATCAAATGTGGGAGCGAGCCTGCTCGCGAAGGCGACTGTACAGACCACACAGAAACCACAGGCAAAAAAAAGCCCCGATCAAGCCGTGACAGGATCGAGGCAGAGGGTACTGTTGAGGAGCTGCCGCGGGAAGGTGACCAAACCCTCGTGAAGCAAGCTGGGTCCAGTGTGCCGACTCTCAGCGCAGGTAAATAGCCCGAAAACGACCTGTTCATAGTCAATGCTGCCATAACGACAAATCGCCCTTGCCGCCACTGCGTGCCACTACCAGAATCGACCCACGACATCATTCCCAGAAGAAGGATTTGCGTCATGATGCACGCCGATTTGATAGACCAGGAAGACCTGTTGGGCCAGCTCAAGTCATTGGGTTTTCAAGTGCCGAGCGGCGCGACGGCCGAACAGGCTTGCGAATGCGCGGTAAGGGGCCTGGACGATGCTCGGGCCTATGAACTTCGCAAGATGGTCAAGGAGATGTACACCAGCAGCGCGACGATCCTGCCGGCTGTGCGCCAGGCCATCGACAAGCAATTGCTGCCAGCGTTGGCGCAATACCAACAGAGCCACACCACCCGCTAAAACGCCTTCGCGAGCAGGCTCGCTCCCACATTCGACCGCATCCCAATGTTGGAACTCGGTCAATGTGGGAGCGAGCCTGCTCGCGAATGAAGCGACTCGCTATTAGAGCCTTACGCTGGCGAACGTCGACTCATTACGCGCCTGACTCAGCGCCGACAACGGCCCGGACAACGGTGAAAGCACCAATGCCTGTGGCAGCGGCATCATCGCCACTTGCTGCGTGGTGTTGGAACCTACGCGCTCGTCGCGTGGCGGAATGCCGAAGTACTCGCGGTAGCACTTGGAGAAGTGCGGCGTGGACACGAAGCCACAAACCGATGCCACTTCGATGATCGACATTGGCGTTTGCTTGAGCAGTTGCCGAGCGCGGATCAAGCGCAGCTTCAGGTAGTACCGCGAAGGCGAGCAATGCAGGTACTTCTGGAACAGCCGCTCCAGCTGACGACGGGACACGGCGACGTACACCGCCAGTTCGTCGAGGTCGATCGGCTCTTCGAGGTTGGCTTCCATCAGCGCGACGATTTCCTGCAGTTTCGGCTGGTTGGTGCCGAGCATGTGCTTGAGCGGTACGCGCTGGTGATCCTGTTCGTTGCGGATGCGCTCGTAGACGAACATCTCCGAGATCGCAGCCGACAGTTCACGACCGTGATCGCGGCTGATCAGGTGCAGCATCATGTCCAGCGGCGCGGTGCCGCCGGAGCTGGTGAAACGGTTACGGTCGAGGGTGAACAGGCGAGTACTCATGGCCACCCGCGGAAACGCTTCCTGCATCGCCGCCAGGCATTCCCAGTGCACGCTGCAATCGAAACCGTCGAGCAGGCCGGCGCACGCCAGGGCCCAGCTGCCGGTGCACACCGCACCCAGGCGACGGGACTGCCGCGCCTGGCTCTGCAGCCAAGACACGTGTTCGCGGGTAACCGTGCGTTGAATTCCGATACCGCCGCAGACAATCACGGTGTCCATTGGCGGGGCTTTGTGCATGGAGGCATCGGGGGTGATTTGCAGACCGTCACTGGCCCAGACTTGCCCGCCATCGACGGTGAGAGTGGTCCAACGATACAGCTCGCGACCGGACAGCTGGTTGGCCATACGCAGTGGTTCGACTGCGGATGCCAGGGAAATCAGCGTGAAATTGTCCAGCAACAGAAAGCCGATGGATTGTGGCGCACGGTTCTGGGGTTGGGCCCCGGAGTTGAACGTCGTCATCGCAGTATCTCCTCACACAAAGCGGGTGATGGCCTCAGGCGGAGGCTCTTGTTATTGCCATCGTTCTCGCATGGGAGACGGGCTTTGTAATGACAGAGCAAATGCCATGCCTAAATTTGAATACGCGTTCAATAACTCCTAAAAACGACGTCGGAATGTGTCTATATATGACGCGCAGGGAGTAAGGGTTATAAGTGCCATCAATGGCTGCAAGCGCTCTGCCCCGTTGCGTTTGAGCAAAACGGTAGCACTTGTGGGAACAGGGCTACAGGGAGCTCTGTAAGAGTGTCACCGCAGGCACGGGGTGACGGGTGGTCCGGGATGGGGAGGACCTGATCTTGAGGTCAGGTACTTATCTGTTAGCGACGCGCCAAAAGGAGGCGCATCAGGTATTACCTGTTCACTTAACGCGCAGTTTTGACTGGTCCGAATCACAAAGCCCCCCTCTGCCAAGCGTTATACTTCGCATCAGCGCATTATTTTGACGATCAAGAACGCCTCAACATCCTTATTACCTGCTCAGAGGCTGCCTCCAACCGCTCTTTAAATGCCTGAAGTTCCTTCACCTCAATCCCATCCCCATCCGCAGCGGGTAGATCAGCCATCGCTTTACGAAAAGAAAGATGAATGTCCAAGAATTGCAGGGTAGTCAAAGGCGTAGTCGAAGCACCATCTGCAAAAGACTCAACCAATGCAAGATCATCGCTCAAACGAGTATTGCCATTACCCAGACAGTCAGGCTCCGCGATGCGAAACCCGTTCATATGAGCGTTCCGAAACACATGGCCTGTACTTATCTCGACATTAGCGCTTCCCAACGCAGTGAATGCTCCAAATAGCTCATCGCGAACCTGCGTTTTTGAGGCCTTTGCGTCAAGCTCAGTGGGGATCAACTGTCGGACAGCTTTGATTTCCATACGCAACGATGACTTCGCTGTTTCACGATCCGGCAGCTTGCCAAGGATCAGCTCGATATCGTCTGCTGAAATAATCTCCCTTCCTGCAATGACCGTCCCTATATCGTTAAGGCTA
Source organism: Pseudomonas sp. GW823-FHT06B06 (assembly GCF_058795195.1). NCBI lineage: Bacteria > Pseudomonadati > Pseudomonadota > Gammaproteobacteria > Pseudomonadales > Pseudomonadaceae > Pseudomonas > Pseudomonas sp. GW823-FHT06B06. The sequence goes on from NZ_JBXAHO010000007.1 coordinate 146,171, forward strand.
TTGAGTACATCAGCGACGATTGTGGCAGTTAACCCACCCCTGAGCTCAAGATGATAATGGGCCTGCATGCGACCATTTTCGGCAAAAGGAACGCCAAGAGTGTGGTAACGATCATAATCGTCGGGGTTACCCCGCCGGGGAATATTGCGGTCCTCGTAAACCAAACCATCACCGAGCAAGTGGTTTTCGTGAATCGTAATCAACGGTGATCCGGCGTCGCTCCTGGCCAAAACTTGGTTCAGCGCGGCTACCGTCGAGGTCACTGCGCGCTCAACCTCACGCTTGCACTCTTGACTGAGCGCCCCAGTGGCAAAATCCTTCGAAGCATTTAAATTCAACAGACCACGTTTGGCATGAACTTCGACACTATGCAACAACGTCGCTGGAGAGCAATCGTGCTTTACCCATGTCGACTTGCTGCTGCTAGCAAGATGAAGGGAGCCCGGATTGTTTGCTGTCGAAACCAATTGTTTGTGGACCAGCGTTGTTTTTGCGCGAAATCCCGGATCCAGAGGCACCACAGTGAGATTTGGAGCAGAACCGGATAGCGTTGTCGTCAGCATAAGTCCTCGATGCCAGGATATTGAGCCCGGCATTCTAGAATACGCTACTGCTGAAAAGGTTCTTCACGTGTATCCAAGTGATTCCTGAAGCTACATCAACACTCCACCGCACTCACCGCCAACCCACCCCGCGACGTCTCTTTATACTTGTCATGCATATCGGCCCCGGTATCGCGCATCGTGCGGATCACCCGGTCCAGGGAGATAAAGTGCTGGCCATCGCCGCGCAATGCCATCTGCGCCGCATTGATCGCCTTCACCGCGGCAATCGCGTTGCGCTCGATGCACGGCACCTGCACCAGGCCGCCCACCGGGTCACACGTGAGCCCCAGGTTGTGCTCCAGGCCGATTTCCGCCGCGTTGCACAGTTGTTCCGGTGTGGCGCCCAAAATTTCTGCCAAGCCCGCGGCCGCCATGGCGCAGGCCGAGCCGACTTCGCCCTGGCAACCGACTTCGGCACCGGAGATCGAGGCGTTCTTCTTGCACAGGATCCCGACCGACGCCGCGCCGAGCATGTAGTCGACGACATTGGCGTCGGTCACGTCCTCGCTGAACTTCATGAAGTAGTGCAGCACCGCCGGGATGATCCCGGCCGCGCCATTGGTTGGTGCCGTGACCATGCGCCCGCCGGCGGCGTTCTCTTCGTTGACCGCCAGGGCGAACAGGTTGACCCACTCCATGGCGCTCAGTGTCGAGCCGATCACGTTAGGCTTGTTCAGCTCCTGCAAGCTGCGATGCAATTTCGCCGCGCGACGGCGCACGTTCAGCCCGCCGGGCAGGATGCCCTCGTGCTTGAGGCCTTGTTCGACGCAATCCTGCATGGCGCGCCACAGGTGCATCAGGCCACTGCGGATTTCCTCTTCGCTGCGCCACACCTTCTCGTTGGCCATCATCAATTCGGCCACGCGCAGGTTGTGCTTTTTACACAACTCCAGCAGCTCGGCAGCGCTGGAAAAATCGTACGGCAGTTCGGTGTGATCCATGTCGACCACCCCGCTGCTGGCTTGTGCCTCATCGACGACAAAACCGCCACCCACCGAATAGTAGGTGTCGCGATGCAACTCGCCGTCATCGCCCTCGACAATCAGGGTCATGGCATTGGGATGGAATGGCAGGTTTTCGTCGATCAGGCGCATATCCCGAGCCCAGATGAACGGCACCGGCTGGCGGCCATCGAGTAGCAATGTGTCGGTTTCGCGCAGAGTGGCGATGCGGATGCCGATTTGCGACGGATCGATCGCGTCCGGCCACTCCCCCATCAAGCCCATGATCACCGCGTTGTCGCTGCCGTGGCCGATGCCGGTAGCCGACAGCGAACCAAAAAGCTGCACTTCGACGCGCCGAACCTGCTCAAGCTGCCCGCGTTCGCGCAAGCCCTGCACGAACAGCGCCGCGGCCCGCATAGGCCCCACGGTGTGTGAACTGGAAGGGCCAATGCCGATTTTGAACAGGTCGAAAACACTGATAGCCATTACTGCCGGACTCCTGGATGTGCCAACTCCAGGCGCAGAAGCGCCCGGTGACGGAGCTGCTACGCTCAAGCTGCAATCCGTCGTGATGGCCGCATCATCAGGCTTTTATCCTGTCGTTCGACGTCTCACACCGACGCACTCATGTCCACGAACGCCGCGTGTCTTTCACGTCGTGTTTTCGCCGTTTTTTTGCGGCTCAGACGGACAAAAGAGGCTGAAAAAATCTGTAAACGACGTCACCGACACTGGATGCGACCATCCCTGTACTGGTTACGACGCACCCTGTAGGCGTCAGATTTTCACTGGTACATGATCGTAACGACTCGATTGCAAGGCGCCGTGGTAGAGATGTCTCCAGAACGCCATCCAACCGCAACCTATAAGTGCGGTGGTTCCAGTCGGAAACTACTGCCAAAAAAAACACCAAGGAGTCCATCCATGAAAGGTTCCCCGTCGTTGTTGTTGGCCGCCCTGCTTAGTCTGCCGGTTATGGCGCAAGCCGCCGAACCGGCTCAATGCAGCACCGTAAACTTCTCCGATGTCGGCTGGACCGACATCACCGCAACGACCGCCACCACCAGCGTCGTGCTCAACGCCCTCGGCTACAAGACCAAGACCACCATGATTTCCGTGCCCGTGACCTACAAGTCCCTGGCCGACGGGAAGAACATGGACGTGTTCCTCGGTAACTGGATGCCGACCATGGAAAACGACATCAAGGCCTACCGCGACGCCGGCACCGTGGAAACCGTGCGCACCAACCTCAAGGGCGCCAAATACACCCTCGCCGTGCCACAAGCCCTGTACGACAAAGGGCTGCATGATTTTGCCGACATCGCCAAGTTCAAGAAGGAACTGGACGGCAAGATCTACGGCATCGAGCCCGGCAACGACGGCAACCGCCTGATCCAGAGCATGATCGACAAGAACGCCTTCGGCCTCAAGGACGCAGGCTTCAAGGTCGTCGAATCCAGCGAAGCGGGGATGCTCTCCCAGGTCGACCGCGCACAGAAACGCGACACCGCCGTGGTCTTCCTCGGCTGGGCGCCGCACCCGATGAACAAGCGCTTCAAGATTCAATACCTGACCGGCGGCGACGATTTCTTTGGCCCGGATTTCGGTGCTGCCACCGTGGCGACCAACACCCGCAAGGGTTACGCCGAGGAGTGCAGCAACGTGGGCCAACTGCTGAAAAACCTGGAGTTCACTGTCGACATGGAGAGCGAACTGATGGGCAACATCCTGGACGACAAGATGAAGCCTGACGCGGCCGCCAAGGCCTGGCTGAAAAAGAATCCACAGGTGCTCGATACCTGGCTCGCTGGCGTGACCACCATTGACGGTAAACCAGGCCTGGAGGCCGTGAAAGCCAAACTCGCGCCTTGAATCGGGGAGCATCGCTTATGCCGGGCGGCTCACGCCGTCCGGGCTGTTAATTTCCTTGCATGCGGACGTTCACTACCATGCTGATTGATCAGAAAATCCCTTTAGGCCAGCACATCGCGAGCTTTGTCGAATGGTTGACGCAACACGGCGCCAACACCTTCGACGCCATTGCCGTGACGCTGGAAACGATGATCCACGGCGTGACTTTCGCGCTGACCTGGTTCAACCCGCTGGCACTGATCGGCCTCATCGCCCTCCTGGCCCACTTCATCCAGCGCAAATGGGGGCTGACCGCTTTCGTCATCGCCTCCTTTCTGCTGATCCTCAACCTAGGGTACTGGCAGGAAACCATGGAGACCCTGGCCCAGGTGCTGTTTGCCACCCTGGTCTGCGTGGTCATCGGCGTGCCACTGGGCATCGTCGCGGCGCACAAGCCAATGTTCTACACTTTTATGCGTCCGGTACTCGATCTGATGCAGACCGTACCGACCTTCGTTTACCTCATTCCTACCCTGACCCTCTTCGGGCTGGGTGTGGTGCCAGGCCTGATCTCCACGGTGGTATTCGCCATCGCCGCGCCGATCCGCCTGACCTACCTGGGCATCCGCGATGTCCCGCAAGAACTGATGGACGCCGGCAAGGCCTTTGGCTGCTCGCGTCGCCAGCTACTAACACGGATCGAACTGCCCCACGCCATGCCGAGCATCGCGGCCGGCATCACCCAGTGCATCATGCTGTCGCTGTCGATGGTGGTGATTGCGGCACTGGTGGGCGCCGACGGACTGGGTAAACCGGTGGTCAACGCACTGAACACTGCTGATATCGCCCTGGGCTTCGAAGCGGGCCTGGCGATCGTACTGCTGGCGATCATGCTCGACCGTATCTGCAAACAACCCGACGCGAAAGTAGGGGGTGACGCATGAGCATAATTCGCTTCGAAGACGTCGACGTGATCTTCACCAAGGATCCACGCGAAGCACTGAAACTTCTCGATCAAGGCTTGACCCGCAGCGAGATCCTGAAAAAGACCGGGCAAATCGTTGGCGTCGAAAAGGCCAGCCTGGATATCGAAAAAGGTGAAATCTGCGTGCTGATGGGCCTGTCCGGCTCCGGCAAGTCCAGCCTGCTGCGTTGCATCAACGGTCTCAACACCGTCAGCCGTGGCAAGCTGTTCGTCGAACACGAAGGCAAGCAGATCAACATCGCGTCCTGTTCCGCGGCCGAGCTGAAAATGATGCGCACCAAGCGCATTGCGATGGTGTTCCAGAAGTTCGCCCTGATGCCTTGGCTGACGGTGCGCGAGAACATCAGCTTCGGCCTGGAAATGCAGGGCCGTCCGGAGAAGGAACGCCGGAAACTGGTCGATGAAAAACTTGAGCTGGTGGGCCTGACCCAATGGCGCAACAAGAAACCCGATGAGCTGTCCGGTGGCATGCAGCAACGTGTGGGCCTGGCCCGTGCGCTGGCGATGGACGCCGACATCCTGCTGATGGACGAACCGTTCTCGGCACTCGACCCGCTGATCCGCCAGGGCCTGCAGGACGAACTGCTGGAGCTGCAACGCAAGCTGAGCAAGACCATCGTGTTCGTGAGCCACGACCTCGATGAAGCCCTGAAGCTCGGCAGCCGTATCGCGATCATGAAAGACGGCCGGATCATCCAGTACAGCAAGCCTGAAGAAATCGTCCTCAACCCTGCGGACGACTACGTGCGGACCTTCGTCGCCCACACCAACCCGCTGAACGTACTGTGCGGGCGCAGCCTGATGCGCACCCTGGACAACTGCAAGCGCATCAACGGCTCGGTGTGCCTCGATCCGGGCGGCGATTCGTGGCTTGACCTCGCCGAAGGCAACACCATCAAGGGCGCACGCCAGAACGGTGCGAGCCTGGACCTGCAGAACTGGATTCCAGGTCAGGCGGTCGAAGGCCTGGGCCGTCGGCCGACGCTGGTGGATTCCAACATCGGCATGCGCGACGCATTGCAGATTCGTTATCAGACCGGCAACAAACTGGTGTTGCACGACAACAACAAAGTGGTCGGGATTCTCGGCGACAGCGAGCTGTACCACGCGCTGCTCGGCAAGAACCTGGGCTAAGGCCACAGACACAAAAACGCCGCGAGAGATCGCGGCGTTTTTATTTGTGTGAAATCGGGTAATGCAGCATTGCGGCTGATGACCCCTTCGCGAGCAAGCCCGCTCCCACAGGGGAATGCATTCCAAATGTGGGAGCGGGCTTGCTCGCAAAGAAGGCGACGCGGTGTCACTGAAACACCGCATCAGTTCAGAACTTAGCTATACACCCGGCCAAGAAGCTGGCGATGGCTTTCAAACTGATCGAGCACGTCACGGGTGATCTGATCCTGGGTGAAACCCATCAGGTCGTAGTCCTGGCTACCGTTGTGCAAGTACACCTCGGCGCGGTAGTAACGCTGACGCGCCTCATCGGACTGGGCTGACTCGGTTGGAGTGGCCAGATACCCGTCCAGGCTGACTTCGTAGACAAAAGGGTTGCCCTCTTCCATCTCGACCCGCACTCCCATGCAGCGCTTGGACTTGCCCAGCAGCGTCTGCACTTCGAGGCCTTGGGCACGCATTTGCGTCGTCGCATCCTGCAATGCCGGGCTCACATGCTTATCCATGAAGCGTTGTACCACCGACTGGCTCGGCTGCAGGTCCAGCTGCGTCAAACGCTCGCTGAAGCCACGACGACCGCGCGCTGCCAACTCCGCCTGCTCCTGTTCAATCTGCACGTCCTGGCGCATGGCCTTGTGCAAGCCGAACATGAAGAACACCAACACCACCGAGAACGGCAAGCCGGCCAGAACCACCATGGTTTGCATGGCTTCGAAGTTACCGGCGAACAGCAGGCCGATGGTCACCAGGGTGATCACCACCGACCAGAAGATCCGCAGCCAGTGCGGCGCATCTTCGTCGACGTTACCGCCCTTGCACGACAGGTTGGCCATCATCACCGCACCCGAATCCGCCGGCGTCAGGAACAACACGAAGCCCACGAAAATCGATACACCGATCACCACCTTCGATGCCGGGTAATGCTCCAGCAACTGGTAGATCGCCATGGACGGCTGTTCCAGCGCAGTCTTGCCGAGCTCCACCGCGCCGTGATTCATCACCAGGTCCAGCGCCGAGTTACCGAAAATCGACAGCCACGCCAGGGTGAAACCCAGCGGAATCAGGAGCACGCCAGCAACCATTTCACGCACCGTGCGACCACGGGAAATACGTGCGATGAACATGCCTACGAATGGGGCCCAGGAAATCCACCAGGCCCAGTAGAACAGGGTCCACAGGCCCAGCCAGCGGTCAGACTTCTCACTGTCGCCTTCGTACACATAAAGATCGAAAGTCTTCAGCACCACACCGTTCAGGTAATCACCAACGTTCTGCACGAAGCCGTTGAGCAGGTGCAGGGTCGGGCCGAACAGCAGCACGAAAATCAGCAGACCGCTGAACAGCACGATGTTGAGGTTGGACAGGCGGCGGATGCCGTTTTCCACACCCGACACGGCAGCGATGGTCGCCACGGTGCTCATCACGATGATCACGATCAGCAGGTTGGTGTTGCTGTGCTCCATGCCGAACAGGTTTTCCAGGCCCGACGACACTTGCAGCGAACCAATCCCCAGGTTGGTCACCAGGCCCAGCAGGGTCACGAACATGCCAAAGCCGTCCACCGCATGACCGGCCGCGCCTTTGACCCAACGCTCACCCACCAGCGGGTACAGCGCCGAACGCAGCGCCAGCGGCTGGTTATGCCGGTAGGCAAAGTACGCCACCGCCAGGCCGACCAAGGCGTAGATCGCCCAGCCATGCAGGCCCCAGTGCAGGAACGTCAGCTGCACGGCCTGACGTGCCGCCAGGTTGCTGCCGGCCACGCCTTCCGGCGGGTTGAAATAATGGTCCAGCGGCTCGGACGCACCGAAGTACAGCAGCGAGATGCCGATACCCGAGGAGAACAGCATCCCCGCCCAGGCGCCGTAACTGAAGTCCGGGGTGTCGTCCTTGCTGCCCAGCTTGAGCTTGCCGTAGGAGGAGAACGCCAGGCCGACCACGAAAATCAGGTAGGCGGCAATCACCACCATGTAGTACCAGCCGAAGCTGCGGGACAACCAGGCTTGCGCCGTACCGAGCAGTCTGCCGGCCTCTTGCGGGGCAATTATCAGAATGGCGGTCAACAACAGAATCAACGCGGTAGAGGTGTAGAACACCCAACCGTTGACCGTCACCTTCTCGGGTGGGGTCTTTATTAGCGAGGCAGAACTCATGGCACAGATGCTCCGGGCAGTGCGAGAGAAGAACGCAAGACAAACGAGGTACCCGACCAATCGCTTAGTGGGCAGCCGACCAGCGGGTGATATAAAGACAACCCGATAAAGCTCGAACCCCCTTTAACGCCGTGGCGCGTGGGTTTCGAGCAATTGCGGAAGTCGTTTTTTTTCGCCGCTACGCGTCGGAAAAATCTGTAGGCAGCGACGATTTGTCGCAGATCTTATTCTTTGTTGATTGAACGTTCAATCAAAACAAAATAGACTGGCCCTCAAACCGATAGACGTCTTGCGTCTGCCGGAAGGCCTAAGGAGATGTGCAAGATGCCCAAGGTCGGTATGCAACCCATCCGTCGCCAACAGTTGATCGAAGCCACCTTGCTGGCGGTCGACCAGGTCGGAATGGGGGACGCCAGCATTGCGCTGATCGCCCGTTTGGCCGGTGTCTCGAACGGCATCATCAGTCATTACTTTCAGGACAAGAACGGCCTGATCGCCGCCACCATGGGGTACCTGATGACCGTCCTGAGCGAGAACGTCACCGCGCGCCGATTGGCGCTGACAGATGACAGCCCGCGGGCGCATCTGCAGGTGATCATCGAAGGCAACTTCGACGCCAGCCAGGTCAACGGCCCGGCAATGAAAACCTGGTTGGCCTTCTGGGCTACCAGCATGCACCAGCCGTCTTTGCACAGGTTGCAGCGGATCAACGATCACCGTCTGTATTCCAACCTGTGCTGCCAGTTCCGCCGCGTGTTGCCGCTTGTCGAAGCGCGCAGTGCGGCTCGTGGCCTGGCAGCGTTGATTGACGGCTTGTGGTTGCGCGGCGCGCTGTCGGGAGATGCTTTCGACACCGAGCAGGCACAACGGATCGCTTACGAATACATGGATATCCAACTGGCCAAGCAGGTGAGTTAGAGCACACATAGAACGCTCGACACCTGCACCGTGCCAATAACCAATGCACTTGCGAGGACTTTATGGCCCGTTTCGAACTGCAAAAACTCTACATCGATGGCGGCTACAGTGACGCTGGCAGCGATGCCACGTTTGAAGCCATCAACCCGGCTAACGGTGAAGTCCTCGCAAAAGTACAACGTGCGACCAAGGAAGACGTCGAGCGCGCCGTAGTCAGCGCCGAAAAGGGCCAGAAAATCTGGGCTGCGATGACCGCCATGGAGCGTTCGCGCATCCTGCGTCGTGCCGTGGACATCCTGCGCGAACGCAACGATGAACTGGCCGCACTGGAAACCCTGGACACCGGCAAGTCGTACTCCGAAACCCGCTACGTCGACATCGTCACCGGCGCTGACGTGCTGGAGTACTACGCAGGCCTGGTACCCGCCATCGAAGGCGAGCAGATCCCTTTGCGCACCACTTCGTTCGTCTACACCCGTCGCGAGCCACTGGGCGTCGTGGCCGGTATCGGCGCGTGGAACTACCCGATCCAGATCGCCCTGTGGAAATCCGCACCGGCCCTGGCAGCCGGTAACGCGATGATCTTCAAGCCAAGCGAAGTCACTTCGCTGACCACCCTGAAACTGGCCGAGATCTACACCGAAGCCGGCCTGCCAGCGGGTGTGTTCAACGTCCTGACCGGCAGCGGCCGTGAAGTCGGCACCTGGCTGACCGAACACCCGCGCATCGAGAAAGTCTCGTTCACCGGCGGCACCGACACCGGCAAGAAAGTCATGGCCAGCGCTTCGAGCTCTTCGCTCAAGGACGTGACCATGGAACTGGGTGGCAAGTCGCCGCTGATCATCTGCGACGACGCCGACCTCGACCGTGCTGCCGATACCGCGATGATGGCCAACTTCTACAGCTCCGGCCAGGTTTGCACCAACGGCACTCGCGTGTTCGTACCGGCGCACCTGAAAGCCGCTTTTGAAGCCAAGATCGTTGAACGTGTTGCGCGCATCCGCGTCGGCAATCCGGAAGATGAAAACACCAACTTCGGCCCGCTGGTCAGCTTCGCCCACATGGAAAGCGTGCTGGGCTATATCGCCAAGGGCAAGGAAGAAGGTGCGCGCCTGCTGTGCGGCGGCGAGCGCCTGACCGAAGGTGAATTCGCCAAGGGCGCGTTCGTCGCACCGACCGTGTTCACCGACTGCACCGATGACATGACCATCGTGCGCGAAGAAATCTTTGGCCCGGTGATGGCGATCCTCACCTACGAGACCGAAGAAGAAGTGATCCGCCGCGCCAACGACACCGACTTCGGCCTCGCCGCCGGTATCGTCACCAAGGATCTGAACCGCGCTCACCGCGTGATTCATCAACTGGAAGCCGGTATCTGCTGGATCAACGCCTGGGGCGAATCCGACGCGAAGATGCCGGTTGGCGGCTACAAGCAGTCGGGTGTTGGCCGTGAGAACGGCATTAGCTCGCTGAACAACTTCACCCGCATCAAATCGGTACAGGTCGAGCTGGGCGATTACGTCTCGGTGTTCTAAGACCCGAGACCTGTATTGCTCGCGAGGGCCTCTTCGCGAGCAAGCCCGCTCCCACAAGGGGCCAGAGGTGGACACAGATCCTGTGTACACCAGAGATCAAATGTGGGAGCGGGCTTGCTCGCGAATCGAGTGCGCAGCACTCGCCGTGGCCTGACCTGACCAACTTTCAAGAGGGTGCATTCAATGTCCCAAGAATTCGATTACATCATCATCGGTGCCGGCTCGGCCGGTAACACCCTGGCGACCCGTCTGACTGAAGATGAAGGCGTCACCGTCCTGCTGCTCGAAGCCGGCGGCCCGGACTACCGCATGGATTTCCGTACGCAGATGCCGGCCGCCCTGGCGTTCCCGCTGCAAGGCCGTCGCTACAACTGGGCCTACGAAACCGATCCAGAACCACACATGGACGGTCGCCGGATGGAATGCGGCCGCGGCAAGGGCCTCGGCGGCTCCTCGCTGATCAACGGCATGTGCTACATCCGTGGCAACGCCATGGATTACGACGGCTGGGCAAAACTGCCAGGCCTCGAGGACTGGTCGTACCTGGACTGCCTGCCGTATTTCCGCAAGGCGGAAACCCGCGACATCGGCCCGAACGACTACCACGGTGGCGACGGCCCGGTCAGCGTGACCACACCGAAAGCCGGCAACAACCCGCTGTTCCACGCTATGGTCGAAGCGGGCGTACAGGCCGGTTATCCACGCACCGAAGACTTGAACGGCTACCAGCAAGAAGGCTTCGGTCCGATGGACCGCACCGTGACGCCCAAAGGCCGTCGTGCCTCCACCGCCCGCGGTTACCTGGACATCGCCAAGAAGCGTTCGACCCTGACCATCGTCACCCACGCCCTGACCGACAAGATCCTGTTCGAAGGCAAGCGTGCGGTCGGCGTGCGCTACCTGGTTGGCTCCGCCGAAGAGCGCGTTGAAGCCAAGGCGCGCAAGGAAGTGCTGCTGTGCTCCGGCGCCATCGCTTCGCCGCAAATCCTGCAACGCTCCGGCGTCGGCCCGGCCGAACTGCTGAAAAAGCTCGACATTCCGGTGGTTCACGACCTGCCGGGCGTCGGTGAAAACCTGCAGGACCACCTTGAGTTGTACCTGCAATACGCGTGCACCCAACCCGTCTCGCTGTACCCGTCGCTGCTCTGGTACAACCAGCCGGCGATCGGTGCCGAATGGCTGTTCAACGGCACCGGCATCGGTGCCAGCAACCAGTTCGAAGCCGGCGGTTTCATCCGTACCCGTCCGGAATTCGAATGGCCGAACATCCAGTACCACTTCCTGCCGGTAGCGATTAATTACAACGGCAGCAACGGTGTGAAAGAGCACGGTTTCCAGGCACACATGGGCTCCATGCGTTCGCCAAGCCGTGGGCGCATCCAGGCCAAGTCCAAGGATCCACGCCAGCACCCGAGCATCCTGTTCAACTACATGGCCACCGAGCAGGACTGGCAGGAATTCCGCGACGGCATCCGCCTGACCCGTGAAATCATGCAGCAACCGGCACTGGACGCCTTCCGTGGCCGCGAAATCAGCCCGGGCATCGAAGTGCAAACCGATGAGCAGTTGGACAAGTTCATCCGCGAGCACGCCGAAACCGCGTTCCACCCGTCCTGCTCGTGCAAGATGGGCACCGACGAAATGGCCGTGGTCGATGGCGAGGGTCGCGTGCATGGCATGCAAGGCCTGCGCGTGGTCGATGCCTCGATCATGCCGATCATCACCACCGGCAACCTGAACGCGCCGACGATCATGATGGCCGAGAAAATCGCCGACAAGATCCGTGGTCGCAAGCCATTGCCGCGCAGCAAGGCCAAGTACTACGTAGCAGGCGATGCGCCGGTGAAGGGCAAGCCTGTGCGGGAAGTCAGCGCCACCGCACAGTAAGCCTCCCCCTGATCGTTCCCACGCTCTGCGTGGGAACGATCAATCCCCGCTGACACCGCTCCATCCTTGATCCATCCCCCTCGCAGGCCTACTCTAGCGCCACGCAAATGCTTCACCCTCCCCGCGCAACATCGATGCTCCACACCAAGGAGGTTCCCGAATGTTCGATTTCCACCCCCAGCTCAAGCAGCGCTTTGCTGCCTTGCGCACGGGCGCCGAATTCTTTTCCCTGCGTTATGTGCGAGAGTCCGGCCAGTACCTGTCGGTGCGCAAGAACGTCGCCGAACCGCCGAGCCTGAGCCGCGACGAAGGCGCGATGCTGACCGTGCGAGTCAATGGCGTCGAAGCCTATGCGGCCACCAATGACCTGTCGCAACAGGGCCTGCAAGCCGCCCTCGAACGCGCCGAACAGCAGGCGCGCCGACTCAAGCCCCATGCCCTGCTGGACCTGCGCGAACACGCCGTTTCCAGCGACCGTGCCGACTATTTCTCGCCGACCCTCGACCAGCCTTTCCCCTCCCTGAGCGACTGCTATCAGCTGCTGGGGGCCGAATCCGCCGCCGTGCCCAAGGACGAGCGCCTGGTGAGCTGGCAGGTCAGCCTCGGCATCACCCACGTCGAGCAGATCTACCTCAACAGCGCCGGCGCCGAACTGCGCCAGGCCCAACGCTTCGTCTACCCGGGCCTCGATGTCACCGCCTACGACGGTAACGACAGCCAGACCCGCAGCCTGGGTCGCGAGAATTTCGGCCAGCAGGGTGGCGCGGATGTGATCAGCCGCTGCGGCCTGGTCGGTGCCGGCCCGCTGGTCGCCGATCAGGCGCTGCAACTGCTGCTGGCACCGAACACGCCGCAAGGTCCACGCGATCTGCTGCTGATGCCCGACCAGATGATGCTGCAAATCCACGAATCCATCGGTCATCCGTTGGAACTGGACCGCATCCTCGGCGATGAACGCAATTACGCTGGCACCAGTTTCGTCAAGGCAGAAGACTTTGGCCGCCTGCAATACGGCTCTAAACTTCTCAATGTGACCTTCGACCCCGATATACCCGAACAGCTCGCCAGCTATGGCCATGACGACGACGGCACGGCTGCCAGCAAACAATTCCTGATTCGCGAAGGCCTGTTGCTGCGCCCCTTGGGCGGTGCACTCTCGCAATTTCGCGCGGGCCTGGACGGTGTCGCCAACAGCCGTGCCTGCGGTTGGAACCGCCCGCCGATCGACCGCATGGCCAATCTCAACATCGAACCTGGCGATCAGCCGCTTGCGCAACTGATCGGCAACATCGAGCACGGCATCCTGATGAGCACCAACCGCTCGTGGTCCATTGATGATGCGCGCAACAAATTCCAGTTCGGTTGCGAATGGGGTCAGTTGATTGAAAACGGCGAATTAAAGGGCGTGGTGAAGAACCCGAATTACCGGGCGATTTCCGCGCAGTTCTGGAAAAGCCTCAGCGCGGTCGGCGATGCCAGCACCTTCAAGGTCCTGGGTACGCCCAATTGTGGCAAGGGCGAACCGAATCAAGTGATTCGCGTCGGCCATGCCTCGCCAGCCTGCGTATTCAGCAACGTTGATGTTTTTGGGGGAGACAGCTGATGACTACGTCGAAAGCACAGGCCGAGTCTTTCAAGGCATTGGTGGCCGGGTTAAGCGAAGCGTTGCGCGAACCGGAACAGTTCACCCTGAGCTACGCCGCCGAATCATCGGCCTTCGTGCGTTTCAACCACGCCAAGGTGCGTCAGGCCGGACAGGTGCAACAGGCCAGCATCGGTTTGAAATTGATCAACGATGGCCGCCACGCCGATCTGCAAATCACCTTGGCAGGCGACCCTGCAGTCGACCATCAGCGTCTGGCCGAAGGTCTGCAACAACTGCGCGAAACCTTGCCTTTGTTGCCCCAGGACCCCTACCTGCTGCTCAATCACAACGGCTGGCAAAGCCAGAACGTGCAGGAGCACCCGCTACCGGACACCGAGCAAGTGGTCGGCGAAATCACCCAGGCCGCCGAAGGACTGGACCTGGTCGGGTTCTATGCGGCAGGGCCGATCAGCCGCGGTTTCGCCAGTTCCGCTGGCGCCTTCGGCTGGCATCAGGCCAACAGTTTCAACTTCGATTTCAGCCTGTTCCATGAAAACGGCCAAGCGGTCAAGGCCAGCTATGCCGGGCACGACTGGAACACCGAAGGCTTTGCCAGACGCTTCCAGCAAGCACGTGAACAGCTGGAATACCTGGGACGGCCGCTGCGCACTTTGGCGCCGGGTCAGTACCGCGCCTACCTGGCGCCCGCCGCGCTGGAAGAAATCATGGGCATGCTGTGCTGGGGCGGTTTTTCGGCGCAGTCGATTGCCAGCAAAAGCAGTCCGCTGCAAAAGCTCTACGGGGGTGATCAAGCATTCAGCCCGTTGGTCTCGCTGGAGGAAAAAGTCAGTGGTTCGCTGAGCCCGGCGTTCTCCGACGAAGGTTATCCGCGCAGCGACCTGGGGTTGATCGTCGAGGGCAAGGCCGGCGCGCAACTCGTGGGCTCACGCAGCGCCGCAGAGTACGGCTTGAGCGCCAACGGCGCCAGTGGTGGAGAGTCGCCAACCGCCCTGAACATGCGCGCCGGGGATTTGCCTGAGGCAGAGATACTCGAGCAACTCGGTACAGGCTTGTACATCAGCAACCTGTGGTACCTGAACTTTTCGGATCAACCGGCCGCACGCCTGACCGGCATGACGCGGTTTGCGACCTTCTGGGTCGAAAATGGCAAGATCCAGGCTCCGGTCAGCACCATGCGCTTCGATGACAGCGCCTACAGTTTGCTGGGCTCACAGCTGGAAGCGCTGACCGCGGAACGCGAACTGCTGTTGTCGGCGAGCACCTACAGCCAGCGGGCGACGGCATCGGCGCTGTTGCCGGGGGCGCTTATTAGCCGGTTGACCTTGACCCTGTAAACACAAATCCCCAGCACACAGGGCACCCTGTGGGAGCGGGCTTGCTCGCGAAGGCGGTGGGTCAGTCAACATTGATGTTGAACGTGATGACCTCTTCGCGAGCAAGCCCGCTCCCACAGGGACTGCGACCGACGATGGCCTTGCATTAACAACTTCAACTACAAGAGGTCCCATGCCCAACCGCCCGCCTCTCGATCCTGTCACCGCCCGCTGGGTGCCCTGGGTCGTCGCCATTGCCTTCTTCATGCAGTCCCTGGACGGGACGATCCTCAACACCGCCCTGCCCGCCATGGCCCGCGACCTGGCGGAAGATCCCCTGCGCATGCAGGGCGTAATCATTGCCTACATGCTCACGGTCGCCTTGCTGATCCCCGCCTCGGGCTGGATCGCCGACCGCTTCGGCACCCGCAAAATCTTCTTCGGCGCCATCTTGCTGTTCAGCCTCGGCTCGTTGCTCTGTGCAATGTCGAACACGCTGAGCATGCTGATCGGCTCCCGGGTTATCCAGGGGTTGGGCGGCGCACTGATGTTGCCGGTCGGGCGATTGGTGGTGCTGCGCGCCTACCCGCGCTCGGAACTGGTGCGGATCATGGGCTTCATCACCATCCCCGGCCTGCTCGGGCCGTTGCTCGGCCCGACCATGGGCGGCTGGATGGTGGAATACCTGACCTGGCACTGGATCTTCCTGATCAACCTGCCGGTGGGACTCGTGGGCTGCTACGCCGTGTGGAAATTCATCCCGGACCTGCGCGGCTCCGAGCGTACCCGCTTCGATAGCCTGGGTTTCCTGCTGTTCGGCGCGGCGATGATCCTGATCACCATCGCCATGGAAGGCCTGGGCGAACTGCACCTGCCGCACCTGCGGGTGATGCTGCTGCTGTTCGGCGGCATGGCTTGCCTGGCAGCCTACTGGCTGCGCGCCGGCCACGTTGATAATCCGCTGTTTGCGCCGTCGCTGTTCAAGACCCGGACTTTTGCCGTTGGCATTCTCGGCAACCTCTTCGCCCGGCTCGGCAGTGGCGCCCTGCCGTTCCTCGTGCCGCTGCTGCTGCAAGTGGCGCTGGGTTATTCACCGTCCCAGGCCGGGATGAGCATGCTGCCACTGGCGGCCGCCGCGATGATCGCCAAGTGGGTGGCGCGACCGCTGATCGAACGCCTGGGCTACCGCATCGTGCTGACCGGAAATACCCTGGCGCTGGGGATCATGCTGGCGAGCATGGGCCTGGTCAGCGAGCAGACACCTTACTGGCTGCTGTTGTGCCTGCTGGCAATTTTGGGGGCGATCAACTCCTTGCAGTTCACCGCGATGAACACCGTGACCCTGATCGACCTCGACGACGCCAGTGCCAGCAGCGGCAATAGCCTGCTGTCGGTGGTGGCGCAATTGTCCCTGAGCCTGGGTGTGGCCTGCGCCGGCGCATTGCTAGGCGGTTTCACGGCAGGGATCGGCAATGACGGCGTGGAGACGGTGTTGGGCGCGTTCCAACTGACGTTTGTGACCGTCGGAATCATGGCCATGCTGGCGGCAGCGATCTTTTCCCAACTCTCAAAGGAAGACGGACGGCGCGTCAAGCGTCCGGAAGAGCACATCGAACCTTAGGGCGAATGGCCATCGGGCTGGTACACTGCGCGACATTTTGTTTTGCAGGCCAGTCCCGTGACCACCATCGCCACCGAATTTAATACTTTGCCGCTGTCCGCCGCCATGCTGGCTAACCTCGACTCCCTCGGTTATGCCCAGATGACGCCGATCCAGGCGCAGAGCTTGCCGGTGATCCTCAAGGGGATGGACCTGATCGCCCAGGCCAAGACCGGTAGCGGCAAGACCGCGGCCTTCGGCATCGGCCTGCTGAACCCGATCAATCCGCGCTACTTCGGTTGCCAGGCGCTGATCCTGTGCCCTACCCGTGAATTGGCTGACCAGGTCGCCAAGGAAATCCGTCGCCTGGCCCGTGCCGAAGACAACATCAAGGTCCTGACCCTGTGCGGCGGCGTATCCCTCGGCCCGCAGATCGCTTCGCTGGAACACGGCGCGCACATCATCGTCGGCACCCCGGGACGCATCCAGCAACACCTGCGCAAGGGCTCGCTGGTCCTGCATGGCCTTAACACCCTGATCCTCGACGAAGCCGACCGCATGCTCGACATGGGTTTCTACGACTCCATCGAAGAAATCATCATGCAGGCCCCCGAGCGTCGCCAGACACTGCTGTTCTCCGCCACCTACCCGGTGGGCATCAAGCAGTTGGCGTCGAAATTCATGCGTAACCCGCAGCAAGTGAAGGCCGAGGCGTTCCACGACGACACCCAGATCGAACAGCGCTTCTACGAAATTTCCCCGGACGATCGCATGAGCGCCGTGACCAAGGTGCTGGGCCACTTCCGCCCGGCGTCCTGCGTGGCGTTCTGCTTCACCAAGCAGCAGGTCCAGGAAACCGTCGATCACCTGACGGCCAAAGGCATCTCCGCCGTCGGCTTGCACGGCGATCTTGAACAGCGTGATCGCGACCAGGTGCTGGCGATGTTCGCCAACCGCAGCACTTCCGTACTGGTTGCCACTGACGTCGCCGCCCGTGGCCTCGACATCGACTCGCTGGACATGGTGATCAACGTCGAACTGGCCCGTGATTCGGAAATCCACATCCACCGCGTTGGCCGTACTGGCCGCGCCGGTGAAAAAGGCCTCGCCATCAGCCTGGTCGCACCGTCTGAAGCCCAGCGCGCCCAAGCCATCGAACAGCTACAGAAATCCCCATTGACCTGGGATCAGGTGGACAACCTCACCTCCCAGGGTGGCGGTCCGCTGCTGCCGCAGATGAGCACCCTGTGCATTGCTGCCGGCCGCAAGGACAAGGTTCGTCCGGGCGACATCCTTGGCGCACTGACCGGTGAAGCTGGCATCCCCGGCGCCCAAGTCGGCAAGATCGCGATCTTCGACTTCCAGGCCTATGTGGCAGTGGAGCGCGTTGTCGCCAAGCAGGCCTTGCAGCGCCTGAACGACGGCAAGATCAAGGGCCGCTCGTTGCGCGTGCGCATCCTGTAACAACAACGCATCTACCCCCTGTGGGAGCGAGCCTGCTCGCGAAGACTGAGTGTCAGATAACATTAAGGTGCCTGACACACCGCTTTCGCGAGCAGGCTCGCTCCCACAGTTTGCTTTGTGGTGACACATTTAGAGGACACCGTTTTGCGCTCTACCGAAGTCGTGATCATTGGCGCTGGCGCCGCAGGTTTGATGTGCGCACTGACCGCCGCCGGGCGCGGGCGCAAGGTACTGTTGCTCGACCACGCCAACAAGGCTGGCAAGAAAATCCTGATGTCGGGCGGTGGCCGCTGCAATTTCACCAACATGTACACCGAACCTGGCAACTTTCTCTCGCAGAACGCCCACTTCTGCAAATCCGCACTGGCGCGCTACACCCAGTGGGACTTCATCGGCATGGTGGCCAAGCACGGTGTGCCGTACCACGAGAAAAAGCTCGGCCAACTGTTCTGCGATAACAAGTCCAGCGACATCCTCGAAATGTTGCTCGATGAGTGCAATCAGGTCGGCGTCAGCCTGCACCTGGACACCTCGATCCAGACCATCGAGAAGCTTGAAAAGGGCTATTTGCTGGACACCACTTTGGGGCAGGTTACCTGCGAATCCCTGGTGATCGCCACGGGTGGCTTGTCGATCCCGACCCTGGGCGCCACCGGTTTCGGCTATCAAGTGGCCAAACAGTTCGGTCATGAGTTGCTGCCGACGCGCGCCGGGCTGGTGCCATTCACCATCACCGATCAGCTTAAGGAATTATGCACCGAGCTGTCCGGCACCTCGGTCGATTGCCTGGTCAGCTGCAATGACCAGAGCTTTCGCGAGAACATCCTGTTCACCCACCGCGGTCTCAGTGGACCGGCGATTTTGCAGATTTCTTCGTTTTGGGAATCCGGCGACACCGTCGAAATCAACCTGCTACCCGACCACGACGTACCAAGCTGGTTGCAACAGCAACAAGCCGAACGCCCGAACAGTGAACTGAAAACCCTGCTCGGTGAAATCTTTACCAAGAAGATGGCCAACCTGCTGGCGGACAACTGGTTCGTTTCCAAACCGATGAAGCAGTACACCCACGCCGAACTGGCGAACATTGCCGAAAAGCTGGCGAGCTGGAAAGTCGTGCCGGCAGGCACCGAAGGCTATCGCACTGCCGAGGTGACGTTGGGCGGCGTCGATACCAACGAGGTGTCGTCCAAGACCATGGAATCGCTCAAAAGCCCTGGCCTGTATTTCATCGGTGAAGTGCTGGACGTCACCGGGCACCTGGGCGGCTTCAACTTCCAGTGGGCCTGGGCCTCGGGTTACGCGGCTGCGCAGTACGTCTGACAAACACGAATCAAAACTGTGGGAGCGAGCCTGCTCGCGAATGCAATCTGTCAGCCTCCATTGATGTTGGCTGACCCACCGCTTTCGCGAGCAGGCTCGCTCCCACACTGACTGTGTACTGATCGATAAAGGAACAGATTTTGCTGTCAGATGTGATCGCCGCCATTGCGTCGGCGTCATTACTGGCTCAATTTAGCGTCATTGCCTCGGAAGGCCTTCGCACTTCATGTCATCGACCTCACTCCGTCAGTCTCTGCGCCGCCTTTGGGCACTGGATAAATTCAGCTACAGCGTGCGGGTATTCATCGCCCTGACCGGCACCATGGCCTTGTGCTGGTATCAGGATGAAATGGGGCTGCTGATCCCGTTGTTCCTGGGGATTATCGCCAGCGCCCTGGCCGAAACCGATGACAGCTGGCAGGGGCGCCTCAACGCGTTGGCAGTGACGCTGGTGTGTTTTGCCGTCGCCGCACTGTCGGTCGAACTGCTGTTCCCCTACCCCATACTCTTTATCATCGCCTTCGCCCTGGCCGCCTTCGCCCTGACCATGCTCGGCGCCCTTGGCGAGCGTTACGGGGCGATTGCCTCGGCGACGCTGATTCTTTCGGTCTACACCATGATCGGTGTCGATCAGCGCGGCGGCGCGGTTACCGATTTCTGGCATGAGCCGGTGCTGCTGGTGGCGGGTGCCGCCTGGTACGGGTTGCTCTCGGTGTTGTGGCAGGCACTGTTTTCCAATCAGCCCGTGCAGCAGAGCCTGGCGAAACTGTTCCGGGAGCTGGGTTATTACCTGAAGTTGAAGTCGTCGCTTTTCGAGCCGATCCGGCAGATGGACGTGGAGGCTCGGCGATTGGAGCTGGCCCAGCAGAACGGCCGCGTGGTTGCGGCACTCAACGCCGCCAAGGAAATCATCCTGCACCGGGTGGGCAACGGTCGACCGGGCTCGAAAGTCAGCCGTTACCTGAAGCTGTACTTCCTGGCCCAGGACATCCACGAACGCGCCAGTTCCTCGCACTACCCTTACAACGCCCTGGCCGATGCATTCTTCCACAGCGACGTGCTGTTCCGCTGCCAGCGCTTGTTGCGCCAGCAAGGCAAGGCTTGCCGGGCGCTGGCCGAATCGATCCAGATGCGCCAGCCGTTCACCTATGACGCGAGTTTCGCCGAAGCCCTGGGCGACCTGCACGCCTCCCTCGAACACCTGCGCATTCAGAGCAATCCTGCCTGGCGCGGGCTGTTGCGCTCACTGCGGGCACTGGCTGCGAACCTGGCCACACTTGACCGCCTGCTCAGCGATGCCAGCAACCCCGACACCCTTGCCGACGCCACCGACAGCAGCCTGCTCGACCGCTCGCCGCGCAATCTAAAGGATGTCTGGGTACGCTTGCGCACACAGCTGACGCCGACCTCGCTGCTGTTCCGCCATGCCCTGCGCCTGCCCCTGGCCTTGAGCATCGGCTACGCCATGGTGCACTTGATCCACCCGTCCCAGGGTTACTGGATCATCCTCACGACGCTGTTTGTTTGCCAACCGAACTACGGTGCAACCCGGCGCAAGCTCGGCCAGCGGATCATCGGCACCGCGATCGGCCTGACCCTGGCCTGGGCCCTGTTCGACCTGTTCCCGAACCCGCTGATCCAGTCGAGTTTCGCGATTGCCGCCGGGGTAGTGTTCTTTACCAACCGCACCACGCGCTACACCTTGGCGACGGCGGCGATCACCCTGATGGTGCTGTTCTGCTTCAACCAGGTGGGCGACGGCTACGGGCTGCTCCTGCCACGCCTGTTCGATACCCTGCTCGGCAGCCTGATCGCCGGGTTGGCGGTGTTCCTGTTCCTCCCGGACTGGCAGGGTCGTCGCCTGAACAAAGTGCTGGCCAACACCCTGACCTGCAACAGCATCTACCTGCGCCAGATCATGCAGCAATACGCCGCCGGCAAAAGCGACGACCTGGCGTATCGCCTGGCGCGGCGCAACGCTCACAACGCCGATGCGGCGCTGTCGACTACCCTGGCCAACATGCTGATGGAGCCGGGACATTTCCGTAAGGAAGCGGATGTCGGGTTCCGCTTCCTGGTGTTGTCGCACACCTTGCTCAGTTATTTGTCCGGGCTGGGCGCGCATCGGGAAACCCAATTACCGCAGGATGTACGCGAACACCTGATCGAAGGCGCGGGAGTGAAACTGGCCGCCAGCATCGATGAAATTGCCCAAGGCCTGGCGAGTAAATCCGCCATTGCCATTCAGAGCGATGAGGAGGAAGCGTTGGCCAATACGCTCGAGCAGATGCCCGATGAAATCGACGAGGGCCAGCGATTGGTGCAGACGCAACTGGCGTTGATCTGCCGGCAGTTGGGGCCATTGCGTACGCTGGCGGCGCATTTGATCAAGGACACCAGCGAAGATTGAGAGCGGTGGTGCCCGGACCAACAGCCACCGCCTACATGCCGTGTCGCTTCATCAGCCGCGCATAACTGCCGTCGGCCTTCATTGCCGCAATCGCGCGGTCAAAACCGGCGACAATCTGCTCATGCTGCGGATTCTTCAGGCTGACCAAAATGTGCAGGCCGTTCTCGCTCAGCGGTTTGGGCAAGAACTCCACGGCGTTACGGACTTTGGGAGATTCGCGGGCCAGGTAGTAACGAGCGACGTATTCGTCTTCCAGGGTCAACTTGACCCTGTCGGCAGCAACCATGCGTACGGCCATGGCGAAGTTATGTACCGGAATTTTCTGCAATGAAACATCTTGATCGAAGGCTTGAGAATAGGCGTAGCCACGCACCACCGAAATCGGATAGGTGTATAGCTGCTGCAAATTGCTGAATTCGATGGGTACATCCTTACGCTTGAGAAAACGCACGCGATTGATCAGGTACTCGCCCGAAAACTGGCCGAGCCGTGTGCGTTCCTCATCGAACCAGGCATTGACCAGAACGTCATAGCGACCCTCGCCCACCCCCAGCAGCGCCCGCGCCCAAGGCACCTGCTCGAAATCACTGGCATAGCCGGCTCGGGCCAAGGCGGTACTGACAATATCCGTGGCCAACCCACCGTTGTACAACGTGGCGTCGGTGAAAGGAGGCCAGGCGTCCGCCACCAGCCGCAACTTTTCTGCTGCCACCGCGTCAGTCAGCAACAGCAATCCAAACAAGGCAAAGGCTCGATGCAATCGCGGCATGCCAGAAAATCCTTAGCGGGCGGCTGCCCGACATGTTTTCAGCGAAAACGCCAAGACTCCGTACCGGCACCCCCAGGCACTCGATGTCAGCTCGTTGCAGCACTGCACATCGCTCCGTTTCAGATTACACAAAGAAGACAGCACCGCGATAAATGAATGATGGCATTTTGGTCTTTGTCACAGATTACTACGCCATGGAGACATCTATCGTCCAGGCGCCTAGTATCACAAGGACGTTTTCAGGGAATCGGCACATGACAATCAACTGGGTCTGCAAACACCACAGCGATCTGGGCAAAGAGCAGCTGTATGCCATTTTGCAACTGCGCGCCGAGGTGTTCGTCGTGGAGCAGAAATGCATTTATCAGGACATCGATGGCCAGGACCTGGAGGGCGACACCTGTCATTTGATGGCCTGGGACGAAGATCGGCTGGTGGCCTACCTGCGCCTGCTCGATCCCGAGCTACAGGGCGGCGATGTCGTAATCGGCCGCGTGATCATTGCGCCACAGGCGCGAGGCACCGGGCTGGGTCATGAAATGATGGCCCAGGCGCTGAAGCAGATTGAGAAGCGTTGGCCTGAAATGCCGGTCTATCTCTCGGCCCAGGTGCATTTGCAGGGGTATTACGGGCGGTACGGGTTTGAAGTCGCGGGCGAGGTGTATGTCGAGGACGGGATTCCACATATCGGTATGCGTCGTTCGTAAGGGCTCCTTTCGCGAGCAGGCCCACAGATCTTTGTCATGCCGAAGATCTACTGTGGGAGCGGGCTTGCTCGCGAAGGCGTCAGATCAAACACCGTAGAAACTCAGGGATACTCCAGCACCGCCTTGATCTGCCGAAGGTTACGCTCGATCCAGCCGCGATCGATTGCTCCCCACCCGCGAATCCGATAGCGCCCGGCGTGGTTGCGCGCGCCTTCTTCCTGTTCGAACTCGCAAACGATATCCAGATCCGCCAGGGCGGCGATGGTGTCCTGGGCTGTCCGCCGGGGCATCCCGGTGACTTCGGTCAATGCCGGAACGCTGCTGGCCAGGCCGCTGTCGATCAGGTATGCCACGTACAGGCGGCGGTAGAAGCTGCTCTTGGTCTTGCTTACGTCTGTCACGTTTGCTCCTGTTAAGATCAAAAGATCGTCCGATCGCGGCCCGAACCTGCGGCAGATCCTACACGCCTGTAGCCACCGGCATATCCCGCCAGGTCAGGTACACCCGAACATCGAATTCCACCTGGTGATACCCGGGCAACATGTGCTCGCACAACTTGTAGAATGCCTTGTTGTGGTCGGACTCCTTGAAGTGCGCCAGTTCATGCACCACGATCATTTTAAGAAATTCCGACGGCGCCTCCTTGAACAATGAGGCAATGCGGATTTCTTTCTTGGCCTTGAGCTTGCCACCTTGCACCCGGGAGATCGTGGTGTGCAGGCCAAGTGCACGATGGGTCAGGTCCAGACGGTTGTCGAAGAGCACTTTGTCGATGGAGGGGGCGTTACGCAGGTATTCCTGCTTGAGGTCCAGCGCGTAGGCATACAGCGCTTTGTCGCTCTGCACCGCATGCTTTTGCGGATAGCGTTGGTTCAGGTAATCGCCCAGCCGGCCTTCGGCGATCAACTGGCGCACTTGGTCCTGCAAAGTAGCCGGATAGGCCTGGAGGTACTTCAACGCGGTCATCGGAGCAGCAACGCAAATCAGCAAAAGGTAGCCAGTGTAGCGAATTCAGCGAGTCAGCGCGCCCCAGTCGAAGGGCTGCATAAAGCTTTCGGTGTCTTCGGCCATCATCGGCCGGGCTACCAGGAAACCTTGCACATATTCACAACCATTGGCCTGCAGCCACTGGTATTGCGCCATGGTTTCGACCCCCTCGGCAATCACCAGCATCCCGTACTCTTTGCACAGGTCGATCACATTACGCACCAGGGCCGCATCCCTTGAAGACTCAGGAATACGGCTGATCAGATGGCGGTCAAGCTTCAGCGTATCCATCTCCAAATCGCGCAAGTGGGATAAAGAACACGGGCCTGAACCGAAATCATCCAGCGCCACCCGCACCCCCAGATTGCGCAGCAAACGCAGCTGTTTGCGGGTTTCGTCAGGGTTGTGCATCAGGGCCGCTTCCGTCACTTCGACTTCCAGATGACGCGGCTTCAAGCCATGGCGCTCCACGACCTGGCGCAATTCGGTGACCAGATTGGGCATGGCAAACTGAGTGCTGCTCAAACTGACGCTCACCACCAGATCCTCGCCAAACAGAGCCTCCCAGGCTTTGCGCTGCCCGGCACTGTTCTGGTAAATCCAGCTGCCCAGGCGACTGATCAATCGCGCTTCTTCCAGCAGCGGCAAAAACAATCCTGGCGGAACGTCGCCGACGCTCGGGTGCTGCCAACGCAGCAACGCTTCGAACCCGCGAGTTCGCCCATCGGCAACAGCCACCTGCGGTTGATACACGAGATTGAAATCACGGTTTTCGATGGCCGTGCGTACGCTTTCTTCGAGCATCAGGCGCGATCGTGCCCGACCGTTCATTTCGTGATCGTAAAACCGATACTGTTGACGACCGGCGCGCTTGGCCTCGTACATGGCAATATCGGACGCACGCATCAAACCGTCGAGATTGGCACCACAATCGGGAAAGGTGGCAATACCAATACTGGCACCAAGGACGATATCCATACCGTCGATTTGCTGGCAGATCGATACCCGTTCGATGAGTTTTTCCGCAATTTTTGCCGCCTGTTCAGGAAATTCCAGGTCCAGCAGCGCCGTGAACTCATCGCCCCCCATGCGTGCCAGGATATCGAACGGGCGCAGACAGGCCTTCAACTGTTCTGACACCCAACGAAGAACCCGGTCGCCTGCATCGTGACCGAGAGAATCGTTAACCCGTTTAAAGCCATCGAGGTCCAGGTACAGCAGGACCCATGCGCTGTCCGAGCGCTCGCCGCGCAACAGCAGATTTTCCACGGTCTGGTAGAAGCCGCGACGGTTGAGCAGCCCGGTCAGCGGATCGGTGACCGCCTGGAATTCGAGTTGCTGGTGCAGGTGGCGCACCACCGACATGTCCAACACTGTCACGACCATCGCGTGCTGGTCAGAGGGCAGTGGCGCGCAAGACAGTGCCACCGGCACCTGTTGCCCGGGGGCGGTACGCAGCAAAGCGTCGTGCAGGCGCAAGGTCTCGCCGCGCTTGTAACCGCTCAACACGTCAGAATCGGCCCACACCGGTATGTGTGGTTTTTGCAGGAAATCCAGGAACTCCCTGCCCTCCAGCTCCTGCACCGTAGCACTGAGCAACCGCGACATCGCCGGGTTGGCAAAACGAATCAGGCCGTCCTCGCCAACGACCAGAATGCCTTCGGCGGCGTTGTCCAGCACCGAGGCGTTAAACGCGCGAGCGGCCTCCAGGTCATGACTCAGTCGCTGCAAGGCCCGGCGATTACGCTGATGTTCGAGCAGCGCCTGGACCTTGGGTTTGAGAATCTGCGGGTCGAAGGGCTTGAACAGGTAATCCACTGCGCCACTGGCGTAACCCTTGATCACGGCGTCCTGGGACTGTTCATTGGCGGTCAGGAAAATGATCGGCGTCAGGCGCGTCCGTTGGCTGCCGCGCATCAGGCGCGCCACTTCGAAACCGTCCATGCCCGGCATTTGAACGTCCAGCAACACCAGGTCGATATCGTGCTCAAGCAACAGCCCGAGCGCCTCGAAACCGGAGGCAGCGGTGATGACCTGCCAATCCTGGCGCTGCAGCAATGCGCGCATGCTGACCAAGTTTTCAGGGTAGTCATCGACGATCAACAGGGTTGAATGGCCTTCAGCTGGCATTGGGTGCGCGCATTCCATGCTGCTTCTCTAGGTCTGGAAGTCAGGCCGACTTCTCGTGAAAACCGGACAGATACTGTGCCTTCACTCTAGACGGTGATCAGTGAAAGCAGTAGGTGTCAGTGCGCCATCACTCGGCCGATGCAGATTTAGCCGACTAACGGTCGGCGCTACAGCCCGCCAAAACCGGGAGGGATGGCATTTCGACAGGATGTTGACGCCAAAAACCTGCCCAATGGGCGTTAACAAAATAGTTCACTGCGCTTATAAAGGCCGCCCAAAAAAGTGCGTGCCAGAGCGTTTGGCACGCCCGTGCAGTATGAATTCGTGGAAGCTTTTGACTATGATCGATCTCGCAACCTGGAACCTCAGCGTTCCCGTCGGCAGCCCGCCCTACACCGTTGAAACATCCAAACTGGTAGATGGCTTCAAGGATCAATACTTCCATTCCGACACCGGCACACTGATTTTCTGGACCCCGGTGACTGGCACGCGCACCGAAAATGCCAAATACCCACGTACCGAACTACGGGAAACCTACAGCAACGGCACCCTGAAAAACTGGTACTACCCCAATGCCGACAACTTCCTGCGTGCCACCCTGGCGGTGAACCAGGTGCCGAGCTCTGGAAAGATCGTCATTGGTCAGATCCACGCCTACCAAAGCCAGAAGCCTCTGGTCAAGGTCGAGTACCAATATACGACCAGCACTAAGAGCGGCAACATCGTCGCCAAAGTACGCATGCACCCCGATGACGACGAAGGTCGGGTAATCACTGTCGCCTCCGGCGTGAAACTGGACCAGGAGTTTTCCTACCTCATTCACCTCAGTCCTGGCGGCGCGCTGGGGGTCAGCGCCGCGGGTTACCAATGGGACACCAACATCAGCCAGACCTGGCGAGTCAAACCGCTGTACTTCAAGGCCGGGGTGTATGTGCAGGACAACACGGGATACACCACAGAGGGCGGTAAGGTGACATTCAGCAAACTCGATATCGATCACGATAAGTAAAAAGCACTTCCCATTGTTTCATTTCCGCTCACGCGGGAATGAACCTCGGGATAAAATTCGCTCTTAAACATAAACCTCCACCATTACTGTCTTGATTATATTTTCCTCAAAAAGCTGCTCAAGTTTAATCCGCATATCCACCCCTCATTTCGATTCGTGCAGATTAAGTTTTTCACCCAAACGAGAGTAGGGCTACCCCATTCCAAAATCACCTGTGCAAAATGACAGTCTAATAGACGATTTCGCAATAACAGCAAATACAGATTGAATTAACATTTACAGTCGCCACTGGCGTGAAACTCGAAGGGGAATCGACGCATTCTGCACAAACGGGAGTTCTTATTGCTAAAAATTCACATAACACAATAAATTCGAATAAGTAACTGTCATTTATAACAGGTGAAAATTCGCCATCTGCAAATTATTCTTGGCTGGCAACCCATTACCGTTTTCCTTCTGCAGATTACCCCAAGGAACAGACTCCATGAGTGCCAAGGAAGACATCAGCCTGCTGGGCCGCATCACTGCCGTTTATAACGCTACCGATAAAGCGAGAACAACCTACGAACTGAACATCACTTCCAGCACGGACAGAAGCGGCGCCATGACAGGTACTCTACGTATTGGCGTGATCGAATACGGTCTGGTCGGGGACTATCGCTTCAGAAATGCGAACGGCATTCAAACCGACATTTACTTTGCCGGGTCAAACACTCGTGACCACAACGCGCGCTCTGGATACTTCATCCTCGAAGCCATCAATCGGCGTTATGAATCCCTCAAGGGAAAACGCGTATATAGCGACCCTCATACCCAGTCGCTCTACATACTTGACATAGAATTTTTCAGAAAACCCGCTCTTTGAGAAAGAACCCCGTACAGCATCCTGAATTATTGACCACGATAAGTGAACACGACTTGCAAAGGCATCGTCCTGATCGACGGCCAGCGCCTGCCGGTAGCTGGCCGAGGTATACACGATGTGGGGCGCCGCCAACCCGAAATTCCTGGTCGATCGATAATCGGTAGCCCCAAGACTCGAGCTTCAGCTTAAACAACTAAAAGCCTGAACAATCAAGGCTTTTAGCTGACTTTGAGTTATTCTTTCATTCAATCAAACTTGAAAGCACACTGGCTTACACCAGCAGAACAGAAGTTATCTTTCCAGTCATTACCGACTGGCTTGGCTGGCGCAGGAATGCGCTGCGACATCCTCACACCTGCCTTACCTTCGCCCTCGTAATCACAGGCAACAAAATACACCGGGTTACCGTTATCAGTAGTTTGCCGAATGGCTGCCGAGGTGAACTTCACTTTATCCAGATATGACTCAGTCGCGGCCGGATTCTCACCTTTCCAGCCCCCTCTGATGGCATTGGCTGCATAGGTAAAACCGCGCTCCGGAGTAATTGACTGCGCCATGATTTGACTGACCTGTGGGCACATTTCATCAGCCGCATTTACATTACCAGCAAAGGCAATAACACCCAGAAGGCCCAGTGAAACCACTCCACGGCTCCAAAAGTGTTTCTTACTATTATTAGTATCAAAACTTAAGTAGTTCAATTTTTAAACTCCACACATTGAATTGAACCCAGATACTGAACACTAAAGAAAAACTTGTCCACCCTCAGTTTTGACAGGTTATTTCAAAACTCAACAACATTAATAATTACTAAAATATATAACCGAGAAACTACGAAATATAAGATTACGAAATTGCAAGAAACTTTCAACGAACATAAAAAATGCCCTTGTCTTTGCGACAAGGGCATTTTTTGTCAACCGCCAGTCATTCAAGGAAGCTTGCGAGGCGCTACCAAACTGAAGACTTAGTTAACCTTGGCGTTCAACTCACCTTTCAGATAACGCTGATACATCCCTTCCAGGGAGATCGGCTTGATCTTCGAAGCGTTGCCTGCGGTACCGAAGGCTTCGTAACGGGCGATGCACACGTCGCGCATGGCAGTCACGGTGGCGCCGAAGAATTTACGTGGGTCGAATTCGCTCGGGTTGGTGGCCATCAGGCGACGCATCGCACCGGTGGACGCCAGGCGCAGGTCGGTGTCGATATTGACCTTGCGCACGCCGTGCTTGATGCCCTCGACGATTTCCTCAACCGGTACGCCGTAGGTCTCTTTAATGTCGCCGCCGTACTGGTTGATGATCGCCAGCCACTCTTGCGGAACCGAAGACGAGCCGTGCATCACCAGGTGAGTGTTCGGAATGCGCTTGTGGATCTCTTTGATGCGGTCGATCGCCAATACATCGCCGGTAGGCGGTTTGGTGAACTTGTAGGCGCCGTGGCTGGTGCCGATGGCGATGGCCAGGGCATCGACCTGGGTGCGCTTGACGAAGTCAGCGGCTTCTTCCGGGTCGGTCAGCATCTGGCTATGGTCCAGAACGCCTTCGGCGCCGATTCCGTCTTCTTCACCGGCCATGCCGGTTTCCAGCGAACCCAGGCAGCCCAGCTCGCCTTCTACCGATACGCCGCAGGCGTGAGCCATGGCCACGGTTTGTTGAGTAACGCGTACGTTGTAGTCGTAGTCGGTCGGGGTCTTGCCGTCTTCGCCAAGGGAGCCGTCCATCATCACCGAGCTGAAGCCCAGTTGGATGGAACGCTGGCAGACGTCAGGGCTGGTGCCGTGGTCCTGGTGCATGCACACCGGGATGTGCGGGAATTCTTCGATGGCCGCCAGGATCAGGTGACGCAGGAACGGTGCGCCGGCGTATTTGCGAGCACCGGCCGAAGCCTGGACGATCACCGGGGAGTCAGTCTTGTCAGCGGCTTCCATGATGGCGCGCATCTGCTCAAGGTTGTTGACGTTGAAGGCTGGAACGCCGTAGCCGAACTCGGCTGCGTGGTCCAGCATCTGGCGCATGCTGATAAGTGCCATTGTGTGTCTCTCTCCCGGTTTGGGTCGTTAATCGTGCCAGCCTGCCGTAGCGGCGGCGGCTATTCAAGTTATTGCAGATCGGGGGTTGGTCCCGGGCTGCGAATTCGGTGTTACATCAATCTCAACGCCGCTCCTACAGGTACAGCACAGTCCGTTTATTGCGCCTTACAACCGCGGCCAATCAAATCATTGGTGGCGACCCAGTAAACCAGGCCTTCCTCACCTTTCATGTGAAACGCCAGCATGTTGTCGCTGTACAGCGAACCCGACGCGCCTGGCTCCTGCTTGAGGCGATGAACCTGATCGGCTCCGCCCAGGCGCACGTCGACTTCCTGGCGGCTGTCGTCGGTGTAGCGCCAAACCACCTTGGCCTGGCTGTCGCAGGTCCAGGTAGTCCAGTCATCCGCAGGGGTGGACGACTGGAACGGGTTCCAGTTCGCGCACCCGCCCAGCAACACCAACGCCGTAATGGCGATAAAGCCTTTCATCCGTGTCCCTCGACTGACGGCAGACACCGCCAGCGCTGAGTAAAGAGTCAGACCCGTCAAGGACAACCATGTTCCTTGGCGGGAGCCTGTGTCTCGTATTTGTCCAGGCCGTCAGGCCCGGAACGCTTGTTGAGCACCGGATTGGTTTCTGCCTGCCAGTCGGCTTGATAGCAACCGTTCTGGGGCGCCGACGGCGCGGGTTCCGACGTAGCCTTGGGATTACTCCCACAAGCCGCCAGCAATCCCGCTACGATCAACAGCGCTAAGGTCTTGACCATGTCAACACTCCCTTGCCTGGTCAAACGGGCGACCCTCAGGCCTTGGCCCGGCTTTCCAGGACTTCAACGGCTGGCAACACCTTGCCTTCGACGAACTCCAGGAACGCGCCGCCACCGGTAGAAATGTAGGAGATTTGCTCGGCAACGCCATATTTATCGATGGCCGCCAGGGTGTCGCCGCCGCCAGCAATGGAGAATGCGGCACTGTCAGCGATGGCCTGGGCCAGCACTTTGGTGCCGTTACCGAACTGGTCGAATTCAAACACGCCAACCGGACCGTTCCACAGGATAGTCTTGGATGACTTCAGCAGTTCGGCGAAGTTCGCCGCCGTCTGCGGGCCAATATCGAGAATCATGTCGTCATCGGCAACATCGGCGATCAACTTGACAGTAGCCGTCGCGCTTTCAGCGAATTCCTTGGCAACCACCACGTCCACCGGCAGCGGCACGCTGACTTTGGCGGCAATGGCGCGGGCGGTGTCCAGCAGGTCCGGCTCGTACAGCGATTTGCCGACCGGGTGACCAGCCGCCGCCAGGAAAGTGTTAGCGATACCGCCGCCGACAATCAGCTGGTCGCAGATCTGACTCAGGCTGTTAAGAACGTCAAGCTTGGTCGATACCTTGGAACCGGCAACGATCGCGGCCATCGGCTGGGCCGGTGCGCCCAGGGCCTTGCCCAGCGCGTCCAGTTCGGCGGCGAGCAGTGGGCCCGCGGCGGCAACCTTGGCGAACTTGGCCACGCCGTGGGTCGAACCCTCGGCACGGTGCGCGGTGCCGAAGGCGTCCATCACGAACACATCGCACAGAGCCGCGTACTGCTTGGCCAGCTCGTCCGCGTTTTTCTTTTCGCCCTTGTTGAAGCGCACGTTTTCAAACAGCACGATGTCGCCGGCTTTCACGTCGACGCCGTCGAGGTAATCAGCCACCAGCGGCACTTCGCGGCCCAGAGCCTTGCTCAGGTAGTCTGCCACTGGCTTGAGGCTGTTCTCGGCGGAAAATTCGCCTTCGGTCGGACGGCCAAGGTGCGAGCAGACCATCACGGCCGCGCCTTTTTCCAGGGCCAGCTTGATGGTCGGCAGCGAAGCCAGGATTCGCGCATCGCTGGTGACTACACCGTCCTTGACTGGGACGTTGAGGTCTTCGCGAATCAGTACGCG
The DNA here is from genome assembly GCF_058795195.1 of Pseudomonas sp. GW823-FHT06B06. Classification (NCBI taxonomy): domain Bacteria; kingdom Pseudomonadati; phylum Pseudomonadota; class Gammaproteobacteria; order Pseudomonadales; family Pseudomonadaceae; genus Pseudomonas; species Pseudomonas sp. GW823-FHT06B06. Next base: position 178,360 of record NZ_JBXAHO010000007.1, read on the forward strand.
CTTACCTTGCAGATCGAGGTCGGACATCTTCAACACGGTCATGGGTCGCATTTCCTGAGTAGCTGTTCTTAGAGAGCAGGTTTTTTTGAGGCTGTGTGCAGATAGTGTTCCGCAACATCCAGCATTCGGTTGGCAAAACCCCATTCGTTGTCGAACCAGGCCAGGATGTTCACCAGCCTTGGGCCGGAAACTCGAGTCTGACTGGCATCGACGATCGCCGAATGTGGGTCGTGGTTGAAATCACAACTTGCATGGGGCAACTCGGTGTAGGCCAGAAGGCCTTTGAGCGGGCCGCGGGTGGCAGCCTCGCGCAGGATCCGGTTGACCTCGGTGGCGTCGGTGTCGCTCACGGTCTGCATCGTGATGTCGAGGCAAGACACGTTAACCGTCGGCACGCGTACGGCTTTGGCCTGAATTCGCCCGGCAAGTTCCGGCAGCAAGCGTTCAATGCCGCGCGCCAGACCAGTGGACACCGGAATCACCGACTGAAACGCCGAACGGGTGCGGCGCAGGTCTTCGTGATGATAGGCGTCGATCACTGGCTGGTCGTTCATTGCCGAATGGATGGTGGTAATCGACACGTACTCGAGCCCGATGGCCTGATCCAGCAATCGCAACAACGGCACGCCGCAGTTAGTCGTGCAAGAAGCGTTGGACACCAGCAACTCATCGCCCGTCAGGCAATCCTGGTTCACGCCGTAGACGATAGTGGCGTCGACATCCGCCTCGCTGGCCATCGGCTGGGAAAACAATACGCGCGGAGCGCCAGCGTCGAGGAACCGTTGGCCGTCCTCGCGGGTGTGGTAAGCGCCGGAGCATTCCAGCACCAGATCGACGCCCAACGACGCCCAATCGATGCCTTCGGGAGTAGCACTGCGCAGGACCTTCACGCAGTCGCCATTAATATGCAGACAATCGCCATCGACCCTGACCTCACCGGGAAAGCGCCCGTGGGTGGAGTCGAAGCGTGTCAGGTATTCGATGCTGGCCATGTCGGCCAGATCGTTGATCGCGACAATCTCGAACCCGGCCTTATCGCCTCGTTCAAACAACGCACGCAATACGCAACGACCAATCCGGCCGTAGCCGTTGAGTGCAACTTTGTAGGGACGCGGTTGAGGCATGGGGGTTCTCGATAGACGCAGTCAGACGAAATCTCTTTAACAACACACCCCACCTGTAGGAGCGAGCATGCTCGCGATGGACTTCAGGACAACGCGTTCATCCAGACAGCCAGCGTTATCGTTAACGACCATCGCGAGCATGCTCGCTCCTACAAGGGTTCGCGGCGGTCATTAGACCGCCGCGCTGTGCTTAGTCTTCCAGCAGCTCTTCAGCCTGACCCAGGATGTTTTCCAGGGTGAAGCCGAACTCTTCGAACAAGGCAGGCGCAGGCGCCGACTCGCCGTAGGTGGTCATGCCGATCACGCGACCTTCCAGGCCGACATACTTGTACCAGTAGTCGGCAATGGAAGCTTCGATGGCGATACGGGCGCTGACCTGCAGCGGCAGGACCGATTGCTTGTAGCCAGCGTCCTGAGCGTCGAACACGCTGGTGCAAGGCATGGAAACCACGCGCACCTTGCGGCCCTGCTCGGTCAGCTTGTCGTACGCCTGAACGGCCAGGCCGACTTCCGAACCAGTAGCGATCAGGATCAGCTCAGGCTCGCCTGCGCAGTCCTTCAACACGTAGCCACCGCGGCTGATGTCGGCGACCTGCAGGGCATTGCGGGTCTGGTGCTGCAGGTTCTGACGCGAGAAGATCAGGGCCGAAGGACCGTCTTTACGCTCCAGTGCATACTTCCAGCACACCGCCGATTCAACGGCATCGGCCGGACGCCAGGTGTCGAGGTTTGGCGTGCAGCGCAGGCTGGCCAGTTGCTCGATTGGCTGGTGAGTCGGGCCGTCTTCGCCCAGACCGATGGAGTCGTGGGTGTAGACGTGGATCACGCGCTGCTTCATCAGGGCCGACATGCGCACCGCGTTGCGGGCGTATTCCATGAACATCAGGAAGGTCGCGCCGTAAGGCACCAGGCCGCCGTGCAGGGCAACCCCGTTCATGATCGCGGTCATGCCGAATTCGCGCACGCCGTAGTACATGTAGTTGCCGCTGGCGTCTTCAGCGGTGACACCTTTGCAGCCTTTCCACAGGGTCAGGTTGGAACCGGCCAGGTCAGCCGAACCGCCGAGGAACTCAGGCAGCAGCGGGCCGAACGCGTTCAGGGCGTTCTGGCTGGCTTTACGGCTGGCGATGGTTTCGCCCTTGGCAGCCACTTCGGCGATGTAGGCATCGGCTTTTTCGCTGAAGTCGGCCGGCAGTTCGCCGCTCAGACGACGGATCAGTTCGTTGGCTTCGGCCGGGAACGCCGCGGAGTAGGCCGCGAAACGCTGGTCCCACTCGGCTTCGACCGCGCGGCCGGCTTCCTTGGCATCCCACTCGGCATAAATGTCGGCCGGGATTTCGAACGGGCCGTGGTTCCACTTCAGCGCCGCACGGGTCAGGGCGATTTCCGCGTCACCCAGCGGGGCGCCGTGGCAGTCTTCCTTGCCTTGCTTGTTCGGCGAACCGAAGCCGATGGTGGTCTTGCAGCAGATGAGCGTCGGCTGCGGGCTTTTACGCGCTGTCTCGATCGCAATCTTGATCTCTTCCGGATCATGACCATCGACGTTGCGGATCACTTGCCAGTTGTACGATTCGAAGCGCTTTGGCGTGTCATCGGTGAACCAGCCTTCGACTTCGCCGTCGATGGAGATACCGTTGTCATCGTAGAACGCGATCAGCTTGCCCAGGCCCAGGGTACCGGCAAGGGAGCTGACTTCGTGGGAGATGCCTTCCATCATGCAGCCATCACCCAGGAACACGTAGGTGTGGTGATCGACGATGTTGTGGCCAGGACGGTTGAACTGCGCCGCCATGACTTTTTCAGCCAAGGCAAAGCCCACGGCATTGGCCAGGCCCTGGCCCAGCGGGCCGGTGGTGGTCTCGACGCCCGGCGTGTAGCCGAATTCCGGGTGACCCGGGGTACGGCTGTGCAGTTGGCGGAACTGCTTCAGGTCTTCGATCGACAGATCGTAGCCGGTCAGGTGCAGCAGCGAGTAGATCAACATCGAACCGTGGCCATTGGACAGCACGAAGCGGTCACGGTCGGCGAACGATGGATTGCTCGGGTTGTGCTTGAGGTAGTCGCGCCAAAGCACCTCGGCGATATCCGCCATACCCATGGGGGCACCGGGATGGCCGCTGTTGGCTTTTTGCACGGCATCCATGCTGAGGGCACGAATGGCGTTGGCACGCTCACGACGGCTAGGCATCGCTGTTCTCCTGCGGGTTCTGAATCGAGAGTGATAAAAATGAAACGGAAAAAAGGCGAGCATTTTCCCTCACCCGGACGCCTCGGGGCAATGACAGAAAGTCATCTGAAGGCGTTTTTCCAACGCTTGGCGACGGATTAGGCGGGTGAAACCTTTCCGCTATCGGTTTGTAGAGTTGAGCAGCTCCTGAGAAGTGCCATCTATCGATCAATATCAAAACTTTTTGATATTGATCTTGCGGTGCTTCCGGTGCGTGACTAGACTGCCGGCCTATGAATTTACGCGCGCCCTCCATTCGCCAGGACGATTGTGATGAGCTGGCGGCCTTGTGCAAGGCCGGCGGCGATCCCTTGCGCCTGAATGTCTTGCGCGCTTTGACCAACGATTCGTTCGGCGTACTGGAACTGGCGCAGATCTTCGGCATCGGCCAATCGGGCATGAGCCATCACCTCAAGGTGCTGGCCCAGGCTGATCTGGTAGCGACCCGCCGTGAAGGCAATGCGATTTTCTACCGTCGCGCCCTGCCACACACTGAGTTGCCGGGGGGAAAATTGCACGCGGCATTGCTCGAGGAAGTGGATAACCTGCGTTTGCCGGTCGACGTGCAAATGCGCATCACCCAGGTTCACAAGCAACGCGAGGCGGCCAGCCAGGACTTTTTCTCACGGGTCGCCGAGAAATTTCGCGCCCAGCAAGACTTGATCGCTGGCCTGCCACAGTACCGCGAGAGCGTGGTGGCCCTGCTCGACAAGCTGAGCTTCGGCAGCGCTGCCACGGCGATCGAAGTCGGCCCCGGCGACGGTGCATTCCTGCCGGAACTGTCGCGCCGCTTCACTCAGGTCACGGCACTGGACAATAGCCAGGCCATGCTCGAACTGGCACGCCAGGTGTGCGAACGCGATTCGCTGACTAACGTTAACCTGCAACTGGCCGATGCCCTGAACGGCGTCAGTCTCAAGGCCGATTGCGTTGTACTGAACATGGTATTGCATCACTTTGCCGCGCCGGCCGATGCGCTCAAGCACATGGCCAATTTGCTGCAACCGGGCGGCAGCCTGCTGGTGACAGAATTATGTAGCCACAACCAGAGTTGGGCCAAGGAGGCCTGCGGTGATCTCTGGCTGGGGTTTGAACAGGACGATCTGGCCCGTTGGGCCACCGCTGCGGGGCTCGTCCCCGGAGAAAGCCTCTATGTAGGCTTACGTAATGGTTTCCAGATTCAGGTCCGCCATTTTCAGCGGTCGGCTGGCGACACTCACCATCGGTAATTTCAGGAAAACATCGAGATGAGCGAATACTCCCTTTTCACCTCCGAGTCCGTGTCTGAAGGGCATCCGGACAAAATCGCCGACCAGATTTCTGATGCGGTGCTGGACGCCATCATCGCTGAAGACAAGTTCGCGCGCGTGGCGTGCGAGACCCTGGTGAAAACCGGCGTGGCGATCATCGCTGGCGAAGTCACCACCTCGGCCTGGGTTGACCTGGAGCAGATCGTTCGTGACGTCATCACCAACATCGGCTACACCAGCTCCAACGTCGGCTTCGACGGTGCGACCTGCGGCGTAATGAACATCATCGGCAAGCAGTCCCCTGACATCAACCAGGGCGTCGACCGTGCCAAGCCTGAAGATCAGGGCGCCGGCGACCAGGGCCTGATGTTCGGCTACGCCAGCAACGAAACCGACGTGCTGATGCCTGCACCGATCACGTTCTCGCACCAGCTGGTGAAACGCCAGGCCGAAGCCCGTAAATCCGGCCTGCTGCCTTGGCTGCGTCCGGACGCCAAGTCGCAAGTGACCTGCCGCTACGAAAACGGCAAGGTTGTCGGCATCGACGCGGTTGTCCTGTCGACCCAGCACAACCCGGAAGTGTCGTACGCAGACCTGCGCGAAGGCGTGATGGAGCTGATCGTCAAGCACGTGCTGCCTGCCGAACTGCTGTCCAAGGACACTCAGTTCCACATCAACCCGACCGGCCAGTTCATCATCGGTGGCCCGGTGGGCGATTGTGGCCTGACCGGCCGCAAGATCATTGTCGACAGCTACGGTGGCATGGCCCGCCACGGTGGTGGTGCGTTCTCCGGCAAAGATCCATCCAAGGTTGACCGCTCGGCTGCCTATGCCGGTCGTTACGTGGCCAAGAACATCGTTGCCGCCGGCCTGGCCGAGCGCTGCGAGATTCAGGTGTCCTACGCCATCGGCGTTGCCCAGCCGACTTCGATCTCGCTGAACACCTTCGGCACCGGCAAGATCAGCGACGACAAGATCGTCAAACTGGTCCGCGAAGTGTTCGACCTGCGTCCTTACGCAATCACCACCATGCTTGACCTGCTGCATCCGATGTACCAGGAAACCGCTGCGTACGGCCACTTCGGTCGCACCCCGGCAACCAAGACGGTTGGTGATGACACCTTCACCACCTTCACCTGGGAAAAGACCGACCGCGCCGAACACCTGCGCACTGCTGCCGGCCTGTAAGACTTCCCGGCGGTACCTGAAGCCCCGCACGGTCCGCCGTGCGGGGCTTTTTTATGGGTGAAAACTTAGTAGGTTGAAACACTCCGAAAAACAGCGGCACACCCATCAGCCCGCCGCTGACTAACCTTCAGGCACCTCCATCGAGCAAGGAAGCTCACTATGCTGCCCCGCCTGCTGACCGGCTTACTCCTGACCTGCCTGTGCCTCGAAACTGTTGCTGGCGAATGCCCGGCCTGGCCGCCGACTCGTGCCGCGCAAGAACTCGCCGCCCTGCAAAAACAGATCGACCTCTGGGATGACAGCTATCACCGCGAAGGTCGTGCGCTGATCGCCGACGAACTCTACGATCAATCCTTCGCACGACTGACCCAATGGCGCCAATGCTTCAGTCCCGGCTCGACTACCGATCCATTGCGCACCGCGAGCGGTCCGCTGGCCCATCCAGTGCCGCATACCGGCCTGGAAAAACTGCCAGATGCGGGTGCCGTCGAGCATTGGCTGCGGGGTCGAACTCAGGTCTGGGCCCAGCCCAAGGTCGACGGCGTGGCGGTGACCCTGGTCTACCGCAATGGCCTGCTGGTCCAGGCGATCAGTCGCGGCGATGGTGTGCATGGTCAGGACTGGACCGACTCGGCCCGCCAGGTCGGCGCCATTCCTCAACGCCTGTCCGAGCCACGGGACCTGGTGGTACAGGGCGAGCTCTACTGGCGCCTCGCTGACCATGTACAAGCCATCGCCGGCAGCCTGAACGCCCGCGGCACGGTAGCCGGCTTGATGGCCCGCAAGACATTGAGCGTCGAGCAGGCCGAGGGGATCGGCCTGTTTGCCTGGGAATGGCCCCACGGTCCGACGAGCTTGCCGGCCCGTATCGCGGAACTGGAAAAACTCGGTTTTTCCAGTTCCGCACAGTACACCCAGGCCATCAGTTCAATAGCCGAAGTCGAGTACTGGCGTGATCACTGGTATCGCTCGCCCCTGCCGTTTGCCAGCGACGGGATTGTCCTGCGCCAAGAGCAGCGCCCGCCCGCCGAACGCTGGCAGGCAAAAGCGCCATACTGGATCGTTGCCTGGAAGTATCCCTTTGCCCAGGCACTGGCCGAGGTACGAAAAGTTCATTTCAAGATTGGTCGCACGGGACGGATCACCCCCGTGCTGGAGTTGATCCCGGTGACGCTCGATGACCAGCAGATCAAGCGCGTCAGCGTGAGCTCCTTGCAACGCTGGCAAACGCTGGATATCCGAGCGGGCGACCAGGTCGCCATCAGCCTGGCCGGCCTGACCATTCCCAGGCTCGATGGCGTTGTGCTGCGCAATACCGAGCGCCCTGAGATGAACGTACCGCTGGCTGCCGACTTTCACCCATTGAGCTGCTGGCAGCCGACGCCGGGATGCCAAAGCCAGTTTCTCGCACGCCTGACATGGCTCAGCGGCAAACACGGATTGGACCTGCCCCATGTCGGCCCCCGCACATGGGAAAAACTTCTTGAAACAGGTCACCTGAACGGCCTGTTGGATTGGTTGACCCTCGATGCCCAAGAGCTTGCTAACATTGACGGTTTCGGCGAGCGCAGCGCTACTCGGCTGGCCAGCAGTTTCGACAATGCCCGGCAACGCCCACTCGCCCGCTGGCTCAAAGCCCTGGGTATGCCGCCGATCGGCCAGGCACACCTGGGCGACTCATGGCAGGAGCTGGCACAACGAGACATCGAGCAATGGCAGGCCCAACCCGACATCGGACCAGGACGCGCCGCACAATTAAGCGCATTTTTTCGCGATCCGCAGGTCGTGGCGCTGAGTGAAACACTTCGCCGGGCTGCCATAGACGGTTTTTAGCTTTAGCCCCGGTGATGCCCATGCGCCCGGGAACCCTGACGTCCCGATGGGCTCAAACGTGCCATCGCTGCATCGACACGTATGCCTTTTCACCTGGAGCTTTTATGAAATTTCTTCCACCACTGGTCCTGTTGACCCTTTGCAGCGTTATGGCCACTCCATTGATGGCCGTCGAAGACGCCCCAGGCCTGACCGGCTGCGCCGCCAAGAAACAAGGCATCATCAATCAGATCGAACTGGCCAAATCCCACGGCAATGCCGACCAGCAGGCTGGCCTGGAGAAAGCCTTGAGCGAAGTCAGCGCCAATTGCACTGATGCCTCGCTGAAGAAAGAACGGGAAAACAAGGTGCTCGACGCCAAGCACGAAGTCAGCAAGCGTCAGGCCGACCTTGATAAAGCCATGAAACAAGGCGACCCCGAGAAGATCAACAAGCGCAAGGACAAACTCGCCGAGTCCCGCAAGGAATTGCAGGAAGCGGTGGACGAGCTGGATAAATAAGAACAGGTAAAGATCGGCAATCCCTGGTGCTGCAAAATCCGCCTTCGCGAGCAGGCTCACCCCCACAGTTGACCGCATGCCCCTGCTCGCGAAGACATCAGACCGGGTATCGTTGATCAATGATCCCGAAATTCTTTATGGCACGCACTGCAGGCATCTTCGACCTTCTGTACCGCCGGCCCCAGGTTACTGGCCTTGTAGGGTTGAACCTGACTGGCGATCACCAGCTCGCCCGTGGCCGCTTCAAGACTGCGAGCCATTTGCTCAAAGCGTGCCTGCTTCTCCCAGACATCATTCTTGGCACTGGTGTGGTCTTCTTCACGCACCTGCGGGAAATGTTTCCATGGCTCATGGGACAGCGCATCGAGTTTCACCGCGCCGTCGGCGAATTTGGGGCCATCGAACGCAATGCGGCCACGCAACATGCCACCCAGGTCTTCACCGGTCTTGAGCATCTGCTTGAAAATGGCCTTGCGCTGACCGAGGGGCGAGTTGGGATCGACGCCGCCACAAGCGCAAAGCGTCAGGCAGGCCAGCAATACAACAGAAAGTCTTTTAAGAGTCATGGTGGCTTCAGGTCACGGAAAACGGGGGCCAGTATCCTCGCGTCACCGGCAAACACCAATACCCCTATTATCAATACGGGTTGCATGAGTGCACACGACGCTCAGGCAACCGGCAAAGGAAATATTCCATGAACAGCCGTTTCAAGGCCTGGTGTCACCCCCTGGCCTGGACGCTTCCGATTGTGGCCGTGCTCGCTGGCTGCACCGGTGGCGAAGACAAACAACCGAAGACCCACGCCCTGGCCACCTACTCCAGCGCCACTTGGGAAGCGTTGCCGGCAGTCTCCGACAATGACCTCGTTGCCGGTTTCGGCTCCTGGCGCAGCGCCTGCACCCGACTCAAGGCTGACCCGGTCTGGGGCGCCACCTGCGCAGCGGCGACCAACGTGCCGCAGAGTGCCAGCGACATCCGTGGTTTTCTCAAGCAGAACCTGGATGTCTACGGCCTGCGCGCCGCCAACGACAATCCCAACGGTTTGATCACTGGCTACTACGAACCGGTCTACCCCGGCAGCCTGACCCAAACCGCAAAGGCGAACGTCCCGGTGTATGGCGTGCCTGAAGATATGATCATCGTCTCGCTGGACAGCATCTACCCGGAACTCAAGGGCAAACGCCTGCGCGGCCGACTTGAAGGCCGCGTGCTCAAGCCTTACGACGATGCAGCGGCCATCGGCAGCAAGGGGGTCAAGGCTCCCGTCGTGGCCTGGTTGACCGATCCGATGAACCTGCAGTTCCTGCAAATCCAGGGATCGGGTCGTATCCAGCTCGACAGCGGTCGTCAGCTGCGAATCGCTTACGCCGACCAGAACGGCCACCCTTATCGACCGATCGGACGCTGGTTGGTGGAGCAAGGCGAGCTGAAGAAAGAAGACGTGACCATGGGCGCAATCAGCAACTGGGCCAAGGCCAACCCAGCGCGTATTCCAGAACTGCTCGGCAGCAACCCAAGCTACGTGTTTTTCACCCAGAACCCGGACAGCAACGAAGGCCCGCGCGGCTCGCTGAACGTGCCGTTGACGGCCGGTTATAGCGCGGCGGTGGATCGCAAAGTGATTCCGCTGGGTAGCCTGTTGTGGTTATCCACCACAAAACCGGATGGCACTGCACTGGTACGCCCGGTGGCAGCCCAGGACACCGGCGGCGCCATTGCTGGCGAGGTTCGTGCGGATCTGTTCTGGGGTACTGGCGAGGCGGCCGGGCAACTGGCTGGCGACATGAAGCAGCAGGGGCAGATCTGGATGCTGTGGCCCAAAGGCGCGGCGCTGCCGCAAGTGCCGCAAGTCGCCGACAAGCTTTAAAGTCAAAAGATCGCAGCCTGCGACAGCGCCTACATTGACCTCATCCGCCGCATTATCGCGGATGCACTCAATCCCTGTAGGAGCTGTCGAGTGAAACGAGGCTGCGATCTTTTGATCTTGCCCTTAAACCGACACGACAAAGAAACTGACGATCAGCCCCATCCCCACAAACCACACCAACGACCGCAAGGTCGCCCAGTCCGCCAGATAGAAAATGATGAAGAGAAGGCGACTGGTGATGAACAACACCGCCAGCACATTGAGGGTCACGAGCTCCGCATTGCCGACCAGGTGCGCCACGAGCACTGCCGCCGCGAACGCCGGGGCCACTTCGAAGCTGTTCAGTTGCGCGGCATGTGCCCTCTTGCCCAAGCCCTCCAGGGAATCAAGAAATCCCCGGGGATCGTGATTGTGTCTCAAACCGTATCCACCGCTGATCTTGGCAACCGCCGTACACACATACGGCAGGATGATCGCAATTAAAATGCACCACAGAGCAACATTCATGAAGCAGTCCCTTTCTCACGTTTAGACCCGTCAAAATTTCATTACCAGCATGCCAACCAGAACCAGCCCGCAGGCCAGTAGCCTTGGCCCGCCGAAAGGTTCTTTCAGGTAACGCATGCCGAACAGCACCACCAGGATCACGCTGATCTCGCGCAAGGCCGCCGCTTCGGCAATGGAGCCCAGCTGCATGGCCCACAGCACCAGAGCGTAGCTGAACAACACGCAGAATCCGACCGCCAGGCCCAATCGCCATTGCTCACGCCAGAACAGCTTGAACGCCGGCCGCTTGCTCACCCAGGCCAGCAACGGAAACGGCCAGGCACTGAGCAATGTCACCCAGACCAGGTAATCCAGTGGATGCGACCAGCGCCGCAAGGCCTGGCCATCGATGAAGGTGTAGCAACCGATGCACAAGCCGATCAGCGCGACCACAGGCAGCATCGACCACGGCAAGCGAGCGCCGCCTCCCCCCTGCCAGAGCAGGCACAGCATGCCGAGCGGGATCAACAGAATGCCGAAGATCTGCTGGTGGGTCAGCACTTCCCCGGCAAAAACCAGGGTCAGCGCGAGCACCACCAGCGGCGACAACCCCCGCATCAGCGGGTAGACCAGCCCGAGGTCGCCGACCCGATAAGCCTGGATCAGCAAATAACGGTAGAGCAACTCGAAGGCTGCCGAGGCGAGAATCCACGGCCAGATGCCCAATGGCGGCAGCTCCACGAACGGCAACATAAGCGCGACGAAGAGCATTGCCACGCTGTCCATGCAGGCCACTACCAGCAAACGCTCGGCGCTGAACTTGATCAGGGTATTCCACGCCGCATGCAACAGCGCCGCCACCAACACTAACGCCGTCGCAAGCACGGCCTACTCCTTTTTTGTTGACCGCCCCCCCTTGTAGGAGCCGGCTTGCTGGCGATGGCGTTCCTGTGATTGCCATCGCCAGCAAGCCGGCTCCTACAAGGGCTGGGGAGAGAATTGATTCGCCATATGTCAGCAGCTGTTTATACTGCAACCGACCACGCCGCACTCAGTTGCGCACAGACTAATTCCAATAACAATGCCCTTGCCCGCTCTCATCGAGATCGGCCTTGGCATGCGTATGCCTGATCACAGCGTCAAGACTACCGACAGAGACCTTGCGCATGCCACTCGCCTTGCTTGCCCTTGCTGTTGCCGCGTTCGGCATCGGCACCACTGAATTCGTCATCATGGGCTTGCTGCCCGATGTTGCCCGCGACCTCGCGGTCAGCATCCCCCACGCCGGATTGCTGATCACCGGCTACGCCCTGGGCGTGGTGTTCGGCGCGCCAATCCTCGCGGTCGGCACTGCCAACATGCCGCGCAAAGCGACACTGCTGGGCATGACGCTGATGTTCATCTTGGGCAACATGCTTTGCGCACTGGCACCGAACTACGCCACGCTGATGGCCGCGCGCGTGGTGACTGCGCTGTGCCACGGCGCGTTCTTTGGCATCGGCTCGGTGGTTGCCGCCGGCCTGGTGGCGCCGAACAAACGCGCCCAGGCGATTGCCATGATGTTCACCGGCCTGACCCTGGCCAACGTTCTTGGAGTGCCGCTGGGCACCGCGCTGGGGCAGTACGCCGGCTGGCGCTCGACGTTCTGGGCGGTGTCGGTGATCGGCGTGATCGCGGCCATTGCGCAATGGGTCTGGCTGCCTAAGAACATTGTGATGGATAAAGCCAACCTGGCAAGCGAGTTCAAAGTGCTGGGCAAGGCCAACGTGCTGCTGGCATTGGGCATGAGCGTATTGGCCTCGACCAGCCTGTTCAGCGTATTCACCTACATCGCACCTATCCTGCAGGACATCACCGGTGTCAGCCCCCATGGCGTGACCATCATGCTGTTGTTGTTCGGCGTAGGCTTGACGGCGGGCAGCATGCTCGGCGGGCGATTGGCCGACAGCCGCCTGTTGCCTTCACTGGTCGGCATGGCGCTGGCCGTGGTGGTGGTCTTGGCCGCGTTCAGCCAGACCAGCCATTCGGTGATTCCCGCGGCAATCACCCTGGTGTTGTGGGGCATTTTCGCCTTTGCCCTGTGCCCGATCCTGCAACTGCTGATCATCGATCAAGCCCATGAAGCGCCCAACCTTGGTTCGACGCTGAACCAGAGTGCATTCAACCTCGGTAACGCAGCAGGTGCCTGGATCGGTGGGCTGGTAGTCGCCAGCGGTGCAGATCTCGCGGACCTGCCGTGGACCGGCGCCATGGTCAGTGGCTTGACGGTGTTGGCCGCGCTGTATTTCATCTACCTGCAACGGCGCAGTGCCGCTGCGGTAAATGTGCCGGGTTGATTATTTTTTTTGCGCTTGCGGATCAGGTTTTGCAGCCTGCTCCGCCGCGCTTTTGGGTGGCCCGCTCTCGCTGCGAATCTGCGCATGGCTGATCAATGCAAAGATGAAGCTACCACCAACAATGTTCCCCACCAGCGTGGGACCTGCGAACACCAGCCAGAAATCTTTCCACGGCAGCTCGCCAGCGAACACCAGATAACCGACCTCCAGTGAACCGACCACGATGTGCGTGAAATCCCCCAGCGCCATGAGATAGGTGATGAGGATGATGATCCACATCTTGGCGCTCTCCATCGACGGGATCATCCAGACCATGGTGGCGATCATCCAGCCCGAGACGATGCCCTTGGCGAACATCTGACTGGCATCGTTTTCCATGACCTTGCGGCCGATATCAAGGAAGGCCTCGTCGGTCTTGCTGTCGAAAATCGGCAGCTCGAGCATGACGTAAGCCACCAGCAAGGTGCCGCAGAGGTTGCCCACCAGCACCACCCCCCACAGTCGCAGCAATCGGCCGAAATTGCCGAGCGTGGGCTTGCTCATGATCGGCAGCACGGCGGTCAGGGTGTTTTCGGTGAAGAGTTGCTGGCGGGCAAGAATCACCGCGAGGAAACCGGCGCAGTAGCCGAAACTGGCTATCACCTTGAAACCTTCGCCGTCCGGCAGTCGGGAGTTGAGCAAGCCCATGCCCATCAACGACAGGCCCATGGTCAGGCCGGCAGCCAACGCCGACCACCACAGCGCAGCAACGCTGCGCTCCAGTTCCTGATCGCCCTGGGTGCGGATAATTTCGTGCAGCACCGCCGCGCGTGGCGGTTGGTTCTTTTCGACTTCGTGCTGCTCTTTTTCCGAAAGGTCGGGGGTCTTGCCGTCTTTTTTAGTGTCCATGGAACTCCTGAACCGCTGGCGTGCGATGTAGTTACGACCCGCGCGGTTCAGATTCCGTTCGTCATCCACAAATTATTCGACGGCGCCTTCATCCTTGAACTGGTCCTTGACGTACTTGATCTCGGTCCGCCCGTGTGGCGCAGGCAATCCGTCTTCGCCCAAATTGACGAAAACAATCTTCTCCACCGTCAGGATGCTCTTGCGAGTGATCTTGTTACGCACTTCGCACGTGAGGGTGATCGAGGTGCGACCAAATTCAGTGGCGGTGATACCCAGCTCGATGATGTCGCCCTGGCGCGAGGCGCTGACGAAGTTGATCTCGGAAATGTATTTGGTGACCACGCGTTGATTGCCCAGCTGGACGATGGCATAGATCGCCGCTTCTTCGTCGAGCCAACGCAGCAGGCTGCCGCCAAACAGTGTCCCATTGGGGTTGAGGTCTTCGGGCTTGACCCATTTGCGGGTGTGGAAATTCATATGCACTCCTGAGCGCCTTGCCGAATGATGGACGGTATATTGGCAGACCCCGGGCCAGAGCTCTATTCGGGATCTTCTATAGCCAGTATTACCGTTCGCACATTGACCGACAGAAACCCTTTGGAAGATCAGCATAGCCCGCTATAATCGCCCCCGTTTCAAAACGGTAATCTTCACTTGCTACCGTTTTCCCGCCACCTGTCCGAGGGGCGCTGCAGCAGGCTAGACCTGTCAGGCTCGGATGGGGCGTTGCTTGGCCATCAACGGCCAGACACTAAACGCACAACGGCGCCCATTCGCATACATTACGAATGGAGACTCTTCATGAGCGCTGTTATCACGCCTGCAGATTTTAACGATTACAAAGTCGCCGACATGTCCCTGGCTGCCTGGGGCCGTCGCGAAACCATCATCGCCGAATCGGAAATGCCAGCCCTGATGGGTCTGCGCCGCAAGTACTCCGAAGAGCAACCGCTCAAGGGCGCGAAGATCCTCGGCTGCATCCACATGACCATTCAGACCGCCGTGCTGATCGAAACCCTGGTTGCCCTGGGCGCCGAAGTACGCTGGTCGTCCTGCAACATTTTCTCGACTCAAGACCAGGCTGCTGCGTCCATTGCCGCTGCTGGCATTCCGGTTTTCGCCTGGAAAGGTGAAACCGAGCAAGAGTACGAGTGGTGCCTGGAGCAAACCATCCTCAAGGATGGCCAGCCATGGGACGCCAACATGATCCTCGACGACGGCGGCGACCTGACCGAACTGCTGCACAAGAAGTACCCACAGGTACTGGATCGCGTTCACGGCGTGACCGAAGAAACCACCACCGGCGTGCACCGCCTGCTGGACATGCTGGCCAAGGGCGAGCTGAAAATCCCGGCCATCAACGTCAATGACTCGGTGACCAAGAGCAAGAACGACAACAAGTACGGCTGCCGTCACAGCCTGAACGATGCGATCAAGCGCGGTACCGACCACCTGCTGTCCGGCAAGCAAGCGCTGGTCATCGGCTACGGTGACGTGGGCAAGGGCTCGGCCCAGTCCCTGCGTCAGGAAGGCATGATCGTCAAGGTTTCCGAAGTCGACCCGATCTGCGCCATGCAAGCCTGCATGGACGGTTTCGAACTGGTTTCGCCGTTCATCGACGGTATCAACACCGGCACCGAAGAAAGCATCGACAAAGCGCTGCTGGGCAAGATCGACCTGATCGTGACCACCACCGGTAACGTCAATGTTTGCGATGCGAACATGCTCAAGGCCCTGAAGAAGCGCGCTGTTGTCTGCAACATCGGCCACTTCGACAACGAAATCGACACCGCTTTCATGCGCAAGAACTGGGCATGGGAAGAAGTGAAGCCGCAGGTTCACAAGATCCACCGTACCGGCGCTGGCAGCTTCGATCCGCAGAACGACGACTACCTGATCCTGCTGGCTGAAGGCCGCCTGGTTAACCTGGGCAACGCCACTGGCCACCCGAGCCGCATCATGGACGGTTCGTTCGCCAACCAGGTACTGGCGCAGATCTTCCTGTTCGGCCAGAAATACGCCGACCTGTCGCCAGCCCAGAAAGCCGAGCGCCTGACCGTTGAAGTACTGCCGAAGAAACTCGACGAAGAAGTGGCCCTGGAAATGGTCCGCGGTTTCGGCGGCGTCGTGACTCAACTGACCAAGACCCAGGCCGACTACATCGGCGTGACGGTCGAAGGTCCGTTCAAGCCGCACGCTTACCGCTACTGATCGGTTCTGCAGCCTGCTCTCCCTTGTGGGAGCGGGCTTGCACGCGAAGGCGGTTTATCATTCGACATTAATGTTGTCTGACGCACCGCTTTCGCGAGCAAGCCCGCTCCCACATGGGGATGTGCATGTCTTCCAGGCTTACGTGTTTCCAAGGATATGACCATGTCCCAAGATCGTCGCTACAGCTTCGAGTTCTTCCCTACCAAGACCGATGCTGGGCATGAAAAGCTGCTTGCCACTGCCCGCCAGTTGGCCACGTACAACCCCGATTTCTTCTCCTGCACCTACGGTGCAGGTGGTTCGACCCGTGATCGCACGCTCAACACCGTGTTGCAGCTCGAGAGCGAAGTCAAAGTTCCGGCCGCACCGCACTTGTCGTGCGTCGGCGACAGCAAGGCTGACCTGCGCGGCCTGCTGAGCCAGTACAAGGCCGCCGGCATCCAGCGCATCGTCGCCTTGCGCGGTGACCTGCCTTCAGGCATGGGCATGGCCAGCGGTGAAATGCGCCACGCCAACGACCTGGTCGAATTCATCCGTGAAGAGACTGGCGATCATTTCCACATCGAAGTTGCCGCCTACCCGGAGATGCATCCTCAGGCACGCAATTTCGAAGACGACCTCAACAACTTCGTGCGCAAGGCCAACGCTGGCGCCGACAGTGCGATCACCCAGTATTTCTTCAACGCCGACAGCTACTTCTACTTCGTCGAGCGCGTGCGGGCCAAGGGTGTGAACATTCCGATCGTGCCGGGGATCATGCCGATCACCAACTACAGCAAGCTGGCACGCTTCTCCGATGCCTGCGGTGCGGAAATCCCGCGCTGGATCCGCAAGCAACTGGAAGCCTACGGTGACGATACCCAAAGCATTCAACGCTTCGGCGAGCAAGTCATTACCGAGATGTGCGAACGCCTGCTGCAGGGCGGCGCGCCAGGGCTGCACTTCTATACACTGAACCAGGCTGAAGCGAGCCTGGCGGTTTGGAACAACCTGAAGTTGCCGCGTTAAACACAGCAAGATCAAAAGATCGCAGCCTGCGGCAGTGCCTACATGGGAAATGTTTAATTCCTGTAGGAGCTGCCGCAGGTTGCGATCTTTTGCTTTCAAGCACTTTTATTGTGCGGCAATCCACGGAGTTAGAGCATCTGCTGCCAGTTTCTGGCTCTTTCGCGTTTCTCGTCGTAATCTCAAGCCCATGCCTTTGATCACGCAGTTCGTCGCCCTGCTTGTTTTCACTTGCCTTAGCTTTGCCGCTAGGGGCGAGAAGCTGCGCATTGTCACCGAACCCTGGGCACCATACGTGTACGAGGAGAACGGCAAGGCCCTGGGGCTGGACTACGAAACCACCGCCATCGTCTTCAAGCGCCTGGGCATCGAAGTGGAATGGCAATTCCTGCCATGGAAACGCTGCCTTTCGATGCTGGAAACAGGTCAGGCCGATGGCGCGCTGGACATTTTCCATAGCGATGAACGCGATGCGACCCTGCTCTACCCCAGCGAACCGCTCTCGGAAGTCCAGTTCGTGATGTTCTACGCCAACGCCAGGCCCCATCCGTTTCGCACCCTCGACGAACTGCGCGGCCTGACCATCGGCATCTCTCCTGGCTACCTGTACAGCGAGGATTTCAGGGACTCGACCCTGTTCACCCGGGAACCTGCGCCGAGCCACGAAGCGAACTTCGGCAAACTGGTGCGTGGGCGGATCGACCTGCTGATCACCGACCGCAGGGTGGGCCAGCATTTGCTCGACGAACTGAATATCCGCAACATAATTACCGAAAACCCCACTGTCATCAGTCAACAGAGCCAGTTTCTGGCGGTGCGCCGCAATGCCGGCATGGACTTGCTGGTGCAGCGTTTCGGCGCCGAGCTCAAACGTTTCAAGCGCGAACCCGCGTACGCCGAGCTCAGCGCCCGATATGGCGCCGCACCGGCCGCTACAATCAACGTCGGGCGGACCACGGCCAACACGGAAAAAACCGTTGAGCAGCAGGAAAGCGGCGCGCAGTGATTGCTCTGTTATACTCCGGCCTTCCCGCCAGGCTCACGCCCGGACGCTCGGAACCGTTCAAGGCATCTCGAACCCGCTACAGCGCAGCTTTTCAGCCCGCGCGAGCGCTCCAGACGAGCCTTCGTGACCGAAGCAGGACCGGACGGGATTGCGTTCCTCATAAACGCCATTCGCGCCAGGCAAGACTCCCATTGGGCCAAGCCCTAACTTAAAACAGGATTACTCATGTCCTTTGCTTCCCTCGGTCTCTCCGAGGCTTTAGTCCGCGCCATCGAGGCAGCGGGCTATACCGAGCCTACTCCGGTGCAACAGCGGGCCATTCCCGCCGTGTTGCAAGGTCGCGACCTGATGGTCGCGGCACAGACAGGTACTGGTAAAACCGGCGGTTTCGCCCTTCCGATCCTGGAGCGGTTGTTCCCCAACGGTCACCCGGACAAATCCCAGCGTCACGGCCCGCGCCAACCGCGCGTACTGGTCCTGACCCCTACTCGCGAACTCGCGGCGCAAGTGCACGAAAGCTTCAAGGTCTATGCCCGTGACCTGAAGTTCGTCAGTGCCTGCATTTTCGGTGGCGTCGGCATGAACCCGCAGGTCCAGGCCATGTCCCGTGGCGTAGACGTGCTGGTGGCCTGCCCTGGCCGCCTGCTCGACCTGGCCGGCCAAGGCAGCGTTGACCTGTCCCACGTGGAAATCCTCGTACTGGACGAAGCCGACCGCATGCTCGACATGGGCTTCGTCCATGACGTGAAGAAAGTCCTCGCCCGTTTGCCGGCCAAGCGTCAGAACCTGCTGTTCTCGGCGACGTTCTCCAAGGACATCACCGACCTCGCCGGCAAGCTGCTGCACAACCCGGAACGCATCGAAGTCACGCCGCCGAACACCACGGTCGAGCGCATCGAACAGCGCGTATTCCGCCTGCCGGCCAGCCACAAGCGTGCGTTGCTGGCGCACCTGATCACCGCTGGCGCCTGGGAACAGGTACTGGTGTTCACCCGTACCAAGCACGGCGCCAACCGCCTGGCCGAGTACCTGGACAAACACGGCCTGAGCGCCGTCGCGATCCACGGCAACAAGAGCCAGAACGCGCGCACCAAAGCCCTGGCCGACTTCAAGGCCGGTACCGTGCGCATCCTGGTTGCCACCGACATCGCCGCTCGCGGCCTGGACATCGACCAGCTGCCACACGTGGTCAACTTCGAACTGCCGAACGTCGATGAAGACTATGTGCACCGCATCGGCCGTACTGGCCGTGCCGGTCGTTCGGGCGAGGCGATCTCGCTGGTGGCCCCGGACGAAGAAAAACTGCTGAAAAGCATCGAACGCATGACCAAGCAGAAAATCGCCGACGGCGACCTGATGGGCTTCGATGCCAGCGCCGTGGAAGCCGAGAAACCCGAAGCTCGCGAGCGTCCGGACATGCGCAACCCGCGCAATCCACGTGGCCCGCGCGGCGATGGTCCGAATGGCGGCGGTGGTGGTGGCGGTCGCAAGGACAAAGGCAAGGACAAGGGCAAGGAAAAACCGGCGGGTGAGCGCGGTGAGCGTCCAGCCCGTCAGCAGAAGCCCCGTGAAGGCACCCCAGCCCGCGAACAGCGTCAGCCAAGCCAGCCGCCGCGTGCCGCAGCTGATCGTGCGCCGGACGAGTTCCTGGACGACGATATCGATAACTTCGGTAACCGCGTCGACTACGTTCCGCAGCAGAAACCGGCCCAAGGCCGCGGCCGTCGTCCGGGTGCTCCGGCACAAGGGACAGCCGCAGGCGCTCCACGTGGCGGCAAGCCGCAGGGCGGTCGCCAGAACGGTCCGCGCAACAGCGATGGCGCCAGCACCGGCACCCCGCCAGCCAAGCGCAGCGGTCCACGCAGCGGGGCTCCACGAGATGGCCAGGCCCGTCGCGAAGACTCCCGCAACCGCCGCCCGGCCCGTGACGATCAACCGCGTTCGGAACCGGCCGTGCAGAACCCGCGTGGTCCGGCGCCGAAGATCATGCACAAGGAGTCGAAGGCCGATCGCTTCCCGACACCTGAGCAACTGGATCAACTGCCAAGCCGTCCTCGTGGCGAAAAACCGGCATTGCTGACTCGTAATCGCTGAGTTATCGCTGAAATGAAAAATGCCCCGCATCGAAAGATCCGGGGCATTTTTTTGAGCGATACAAAACCTGTAGGAGCGAGCCTGCTCGCGATGGTCGTGAACGATAACGCGTTAAACCAGATGCCCAGCGGCGCCTATGGGTTTTTCGCGAGCAGGCTCGCTCCTACAGGGGTTTGTGTACGGCAATAAAAAACGCCCGCGCTCGTGAGAGCGGCGGGCGTTTTTGTCAGCGGCGAAAATTATTTCGCTTTGACACCTTCAAAGGTCACGTACATTTCAACTGCATCGGACGATGGGCCCAGGTCTTTCTGCTTGCCGAAATCGGAACGCTTGAGGCTGAAGGTACCCTCGAAGCCTGCACGGTAGCCGCCCCATGGATCCTTGCCTTCACCCAGGAAGGTAGCCTTGACCACGATTGGCTTGGTCACGCCAAGGATAGTCAGGTCGCCAGCCACGTCCGCAGTGTCCTTGCCAGCGGCGTTTTTGCCGGTTGGCTTGACGCTGGTGGAAACAAAGGTGGCTTTGCTCCCGTTCAGGAAGTCTTTGCTGGAGATGTGCTTGTCACGCTCAGCGTTGTTGGTGAACACGCTGGCGGTGTTTACGTTGAACTCGATCTTGCTGTCTTCAGGCTTGGCAGCGTCAAAGCTGAACTTGCCGTCGATGTCCTTGAAAGTACCGGTGATGAAGCTGTAGCCCAGGTGGCTGATCTTGAAGTCAACGAAGGCGTGCTGGCCTTCCTTGTCGACCACGTAGTCAGCGGCCATGACGCTACCGGCGGACAACAGGGCGGAACTGATTGCCAGAGCGGCCAGAGTCTTTTTCAACATACATTGTTTTCCTTTGGAGTCGAGGTTGAACTTCAGGCTTTGCGACCCAGCATTCGCTTGAGGGTCACATCACGGTCGATAAAGTGGTGCTTCAATGCTGCCAACGCATGGAGGCCGGAAAAAATTACCAGTATCCATGCCAGCCAGAGGTGAATCACACCGGCGGTATCTGCCTGGTCCGGTAGCCCGGACACCAGCGCAGGCACTTCAAACAAGCCAAACACCGGGATACCGACACCTTCTGCGGTGGAAATCAGGTAACCGGCAATCATCACAGCGAACAGACTGAGATACAGAAAGCCATGGCCGAACTTGGCGCCCAGGCGCGTCATGCGGCTGTAGCTGGACAGGGTCGGCGGCGGCGGACTGATGAAACGCCACACCACCCGCAACACCATCACACCCAACAACACCAGGCCGATGCTCTTGTGCAGGTCCGGTGCGTCTTTGCGCCAAGTGCTGTAGTAGTCGAGCCCGACCATCCACAACCCCAACGCGAATAGGCTAAAAACCGCCAGCGCCACACTCCAGTGAATGAAAATGCTGACCCAGCCGTAGCGGGAAGTAGAATTTCGTAGCTGCATTGCCCAGATCCCTGTAAGTGCTGGCCCAAGACTATCGATTTATCTATCGGATTAAAGCGGAAAATTTCGCTTTGAAATATCGAGAAATGCGATCAATAGCCTAAATCACGCGGGTTAAGGAAAGATTAAAGTCGAAATTGTGAAAAGAAGTGAATACAAACCAGAGAACACCTGTATCAAAAGGTTTATTCGATTTCTTGCCTCATTTTTTCAAGCGTAAAAAAAAACGCGGCCTTGAACCGCGCTTTTTTGTGCTTGAACGCTACGTAGACTTAGCGGGGCGATATCGACCTTCCTAATTGTGGTACACGGAAGGGGGCTGCAGACAGTCAGGATTGTACGGATCCATATCGCATTTATAGGCCAGTTCATGCCCGTATCCCCGGCGATATCCCTCATGAAATATCTCCGCATTTGCACAACCCAAAAGGGTTATCAATATGATGATTACTGTCAGTTCTTTCATATGCTCTCCAGTTTTTGAAGAGCATGGGCCCAAGATCAAGCTCTACCCATCACCCCCTTCTGATTCGCTTGTGGGAAGTCTCTGATATCGCTGGCGCATGTAGGACGGGAGACAACGCCGAGATCTGGCAAAAAAAAACGCGGCCCATGAGCCGCGTTTTTTACGCCTGAACGTTACTGGGCCTTGGTAACCGTGGTCGCCGCTGGCTTCTTGGTCGGTTCGGCCTTTTTCGCCGGTGCCTTGGCCGACGTTTTCTTCGCCTCGGTCTTCTTCACTGGCGCTTTTGCCGGTGCTTTCTTCGCAGGCTCGGCTTTCACCGGTGCCGCAGGCTTCGGCGCTTCGACCGGAGCAGGTGCAGGGGTCGGCGCCGGGGCTGGTGCGGGAGCCGGTGCGACGGGTTCTGGCGCCTTGATCGGCTGTGGCTTCTTCTCGTCATCCGAGCCGCCGAACAGGTTGCTGAAGAAGTTGCCCTTCTTCGCTGCCACCGCGCCGGCTGCAGCGGCAGCGGCTACTGGAGCGGCTTTCGCCGGGTCAAACGACTTGCCCGCCGCCAGGTCTTCAACCTGGCTGGCCGCACGCTGACCGGTGCGCAATGCGCCTTCCAAGGTGCCCGGGTACAGGGTGTCAGTGTGTTCGCCAGCAAAGGCTACACGCTGAACCGGACGCTCCCACAGACGCCAGAACTTGCTGATCTGACCCGGGCCGAAGGCCAGGTAAGCGCCGCCCATCGAAGGGTCGGTGCTGTAGCGACGGATTTCATAACCGGTAAACGAACCGCGTGCCTGTGGGTAAAACGCGTGCAGGCGGATCAGTACCTGATCGACCATCTGCTTGTCGCCGAACGCCTGCATGACCCGCGAGTTGTCGCCGGACAGGTTGATCACCACGTTGGCGCCGCCCTTCAGCGCCGGCTCGACCCACAACATGCCCAGGCCGGTGTTGCTGTAGATCTCACCGGACATGCGCGCCTTGCTTTCCCACACTGGCGTCTTGAACTTCAACATGATCTGGTCGCGCCAACCGTAGTTGGTGCCCTTGATCGCGGCCTGGTGCTGGGCGTCCAGTGCCGGGGTCATCTGGATCTTGTTCAGGGCACGCAAAGGCACGGCCACCACAACGTAGTCAGCCTGGTAGCCAACGCTGCCGACCTTGACGGTGACGCCGTCCTTGTCCTGGGTAATGGCTGAGACCGGGGAGCTGGTCTTGATGGTTTTCAGTTCTTTGACGAAGGCCTGGGCCAACACCGGGCTGCCACCGACCAGGCGCGACGCGCGCAGGTCACGGTCGGAAACGCCACGATAAACGCGACTCTGCTGTGCGAAGTACAGCAGCGAGATACGCGAAGGTTCGTCATAACGGGTACGAATCTGCTGGTTCACCAACTGACGGGCAGTGGCCGGCAGGCTCAGGCGATCGAGCCAGTTGGACACGTTGATCTGGTCCAGGGCGTGCAGCGTGTTGTTGGCTGACGGGTTTTGCGGGTCTTCGATCGAGCGCGCCAGGTCGTCCACCGTCTTTTCGTAGCGCTTGAGCGCTTCGGCAGTGGTTGGATCCTTGGTGGCCAGGTCGGCCGCGGTGTAATACACACCGTCGATCAGGTAGCCCGGGGTGCGCACGAATTCAGGTGCTGGCGTGGTGCTCAGCTTGAACGTCGAGATGTACTTGTTCAGGACCGGCTGGGTCTTGTCGTTGCCGATCCACTCACTGGCGGCCATGCCGGAGCGGCCGCCCAGGCTCGGCTTGGCTTCCAGCAGCGTGACCTGCCAGCCTTTTTTCTGCAGCTCGTAAGCAGCCGTGAGGCCCGAGACCCCGCCGCCGATCACGATCGCGGTTTTATCCTTGGCCAGCGCAGACACGCTGAACAGCCCCAACATCACCAGCGCACAGGCGCGCAGCCAACCGACAGACATTCAGCGAACTCCGGAAATACAGGAAAAATAGCGGTTTTTGCGAGCCAGGCGGCTCCAGAACCGCGAAGGATACGTCAGCCGCCAGACGCCTGCCAGCAACGTCTACCGTCCTATACAAAGTAGCTCAAACAACACAATGGGTTGTTCCCGAGGCACGCATTGCATAGGCTTGCGCGATTGTATGTCCGCGCACGACACGGACCGCCTCGAGGAGACTGAACATGGGCCTGAATAATCAGTGGATGCAACGCGATCTCGCGGTGTTGTGGCATCCCTGCACCCAGATGAAAGATCACGAACAACTGCCGCTGATCCCGATCAAGCGCGGTGAAGGCGTGTGGCTGGAGGATTTCGAAGGCAAGCGCTACCTCGACGCGGTGAGCTCCTGGTGGGTGAACGTGTTTGGCCATGCCAACCCGCGCATCAACCAGCGCATCAAGGACCAGGTCGATCAACTGGAACACGTGATTCTCGCCGGGTTCAGCCATCAGCCGGTGATCGAGTTGTCCGAGCGCCTGGTGAAGATGACGCCGGAGGGCCTGACTCGATGCTTCTACGCCGATAATGGTTCGTCCTGCATCGAAGTTGCGCTGAAAATGAGTTTTCACTATTGGCTCAACCGCGGCCTGCCGAACAAGAAGCGCTTTGTTACCCTGACCAACAGCTACCACGGCGAAACGATGGCGGCGATGTCGGTGGGCGACGTGCCGCTGTTCACCGAAACCTACAAGGCGCTCCTGCTCGACACCATCAAGGTGCCGAGCCCCGATTGCTATCTGCGCCCCGAGGGCATGAGCTGGGAAGAGCACTCGCGCAACATGTTCGCCGCCATGGAGCAAACCCTGGCCGAGAACCATGACACCGTTGCCGCGGTGATCGTCGAGCCGCTGATCCAGGGCGCCGGCGGCATGCGCATGTACCATCCGGTGTACCTCAAGCTGCTGCGTGAAGCCTGCGACCGCTATGGCGTGCACCTGATCCACGACGAAATCGCCGTGGGCTTCGGCCGCACCGGGACGATGTTCGCCTGTGAACAGGCGGGTATCCGGCCGGACTTCCTCTGCCTGTCCAAGGCCCTGACCGGCGGCTACCTGCCGCTGGCGGCGTGCCTGACCACCGATGACGTCTACAGCGCCTTCTACGACGATTACCCGACCCTGCGCGCCTTCCTGCATTCCCACAGCTATACGGGCAACCCTTTGGCATGCGCGGCGGCCCTGGCGACGCTGGATATCTTCGAAGAAGACAAGGTCATCGAGAACAACAAGGCGCTGGCGCAGCGCATGGCCTCCTCCACTGCACATCTGGTCGACCACCCTAACGTCAGCGAAGTGCGCCAGACCGGCATGGTGCTGGCCATCGAGATGGTCAAGGACAAGGCCAGCAAAGAGGCCTACCCATGGCAGGAGCGTCGCGGCCTGAAGGTGTTCCAGCATGCACTGGAGCGAGGTGCCTTGCTGCGGCCATTGGGCAGCGTGGTGTATTTCCTGCCGCCGTATGTGATTACCCCGGAGCAAATCGACTTCCTCGCCGAGGTCGCCAGTGAGGGCATCGACATTGCCACTCGCGATAGCGTCAGCGTGGCGGTGCCGAAGGACTTCCACCCCGGTTTCCGCGATCCGGGCTAGCGTTCGCCTGCTCGTTCCCACGCTCTGCGTGGGAATGCAGCCCGGGACGCTCCGCGTCCCAAAAGCGGACGCAGAGCGTCCGATGAGGCATTCCCACGCAGAGCGTGGGAACGATCCAACTACAGAGATTTAGCATGAGACTGTCCCGCTTCTTCATCGACGCCCCCCTGAGCACCGGCGAGCACGAATTGCCCGAAGCCCAGGCCCATTATATCGGACGCGTGCTGCGCATGGCCGAGGGCGATGCGTTGCAACTGTTCGACGGCTCCGGCCATGAATTTCGCGGCACGCTCGTTGAAGTCGGCAAAAAACGCGTGGTAGTCCAGATCCATGAGGAGTTTGCCGGCCAGGTGGAATCGCCGTTGCAGATCCACCTCGGCCAGGGCTTGTCCCGTGGCGAGCGCATGGACTGGGCGATCCAGAAAGCGACTGAATTGGGTGTCACGCAAATCACGCCGATTTTCAGCGAACGCTGCGAAGTGCGACTCAAGGACGAACGCGCCGACAAACGCCTGCTGCACTGGCGCCAGGTAGCGATCAGCGCCTGCGAACAATGCGGGCGCTCACGGGTGCCGGTGATTCATCCGCCGGTGCTGTTGGCCGACTGGTTGAAACAGACTGAGGCTGAACTGAAGCTGGTGCTGCACCCGGTGGCCGAGCCATTGGTCAGCCATGCCAAGCCTTCAAGCCTGGCCTTTCTGATCGGCCCGGAAGGTGGTTTGTCCGATGCCGAAGTCGATCTGGCCAAGGCCAGCGGCTTCCACGCCGCCCGCCTCGGCCCGCGAGTGTTGCGCACCGAGACCGCGCCGGTGGTTGCACTGGCGGTTGCCCAGCAGCTCTGGGGTGACTTCTAAAAAGATCGCAGCCTGCGGCAGCTCCTACAGGCTGGAGCGCAATCCCGTGTAGGAGCTGCCGAAGGCTGCGATCTTTTGACTTTATTGCACCGGATCACTCACCGGCTTGGCAATGATCGCCTTGAGTTCGCTGGTCATCGGGAACTCAAGGTTCAAACCCTTCGGCGGGATCGGCTGCTCGAACCAGCGCTGGTAGATGCCATTGATCTCGCCCGAGCTGTACAGATCCGCCAACACGCCGTTGACCAGGGCGAGGAACTGCGGGTCGTCCTTGCGTACCATGCAGCTGTAGATCTCCCGCGATTGCTCCTCCCCGACCACCACCCACTTGTGCGGGTCATTGGCCTTGGCACGCTCGCCGTAGAGCAGCGCGTCGTCCATGTAGAACGCCGCGGCCCGGCCCGATTGCAGCATCTGGAAGGCTTCCCCGTGGTCCTTGGCGCTGATCACGAACATGTCGATCTTGTGATCGACGTTGTAGCTTTTGAGGAAGCGCTCGTTGGTGGTGCCGGCGGTAGTCACCACGTTCTTTCCGCGCAGGTCGGCAAAACCTTTTATGCCGCTGTCCTTGGCGGTGAGCAACTGGCCTTTGACGTAGATGAAGCCATAGGAGAACGCCACCTGTTTCTGCCGTTCGGCAGTGACGCCGGTGGAACCGCATTCCAGGTCCACGGTGCCATTCTGTACCAATGGAATGCGGGTCTGAGAGGTTACCAGGTTGTACTTCACCTTCAGGTCAGGCCGCGCCAGTTGCTGCTGGATACGCTCGACGATCTTGCTCGCCAGATCCACCGAGTAACCCATCGGCTTGCCGCTATGATCACCCACGTAGGAAAACGGCACCGACGCATCGCGATAACCCAGGGTAATGCTGTTGGTGCTGGCGATCTTGCCCAGGGTGCCGGTCAGCGGCGTTTCATTGGCCTGTACCTGACTGCCTAACAACAGGCCGAGGCTGCAAGCGAGCAACGTGATTTTTTGCATTGTTATTCTCCGTTGTGGGTGTTGGTTTATCAGGCGCGTGCAGCGATGACGGTGATTTCCACAAGCACCTGCGGGCGGGCCAGTTCGGCCTGCACGGTGGTGCGGCTCGGGGCCTGCCCGGGCGATAACCAGGCCGACCAGACCTCGTTCATCGCGGCGAAATCCTCGGTGATGTTCTTCAGGTAAATGGTCGCGCTGAGCAGATGATCCTTGTCGCTGCCAGCCTCGGCCAGCAAGGCGTCGATTTTCCCCAGTACTTCCCGGGTCTGTCCGCTGGCATCCAGGGCATCGCCCGGTACCTGCCCGGAAAGAAACACCAGATCGCCAAAAGTCACGGCGCCTGACAGGCGCGGGTTGCTGTGCAGTCGGGTAATGCTCATTGCAGTGTCCTCTTCAGAAATGGCTATTCAGGCGGCCCGATGATTGAACCCCTGCAGGTCGATGGAAGGTGGACGCTCAGCGATCAACTCGCTGAGCAATCGCCCGCTGCCGCACGCCAGGGTGAACCCCAACGCACCGTGGCCGAGGTTGAGCCACAGGTTGCGATAGGCCGTCGCGCCCAGCAACGGTACGCCGCTGGGGGTGGCCGGGCGCATGCCGGCCCACTCGACGGCTTGGTCATAAGCGCCGGCATTTGGAAAGGTGTCCTGGGCCTGACGCTTGATCAGTGCCAGGCGCTTGGGGTCCAGCGCAGGGTCGAAGCCGACGATGTCGACCATCGCCGCCACACGCAATTGCTCGCCGATGCGGGCGTAGACGATCTTGCGGTCGTAGTCGGTGATGCTCACGTCGGGCACCCGGTGACCGACGCCGATGGGCACGGTCAAGCTGTAGCCCTTTAGCGGGTACAGCGGCAGTTGCAGCCCGGGCAGCGCCAACAGCGGACTGCGGTGGCCGGCAGCGATCACCAGTTGCTCAACCGGCAGCAGGTGTTCGCCCAACTCGATGGCGTTGACGCTGCCGTGGCCATGGCGAATCCCGGTCACTGCTTGCCCGAGACGAAACTCGCAACGACCGGACGCTTGCAGCCGGGCGGCCAGTTGCTGGCAGAAACCGTGGCAATCGCCGACCTCTTCGTCCGGGGTGTAGATCGCCCCGACGAAGGGGGCATCGATCAGCGCCGGCTCCAGCTGCGCGCATTCGGCCGCCGACAACACCTGCTGTTGTTGCGGGTCGGCCAGACCCTGGCGCGCATGTTCGAAGCTGCTGTTCTGGCGGAACGTCACCAGCTTGCCATTGCGCCGCCACTGGAAACCCGCCAGTCCATCGTCCTCGCGCCAGGACTTCAACGTACCCTGGCTCAGGAGCGCCAGGCGCAGCAAGTGGGCGGCGTTCGCGCGGTTGACCGAGTGGCGGCAGGCCCCGAGGAACGATGCCATCCAGCGCCATTGCGCCAGGTCGAAGCGCGGACGCAGCTTCAGCGGTGAATCGCCGCGTAACATCCAGCCGATGGCCTGTAATGGCACACCGGCGTCGGCCAGGGGTGCGACATAGCGATAAGACAACTGGCCGCCATTGGCGAAACTGGTTTCGCTGCCCAATGAGTCCCGAGCCTCGACCACCGTGACCTCAAAGCCGTCGCGCACCAGCGCATAGGCCGTAGCCAGGCCAATCACGCCACCGCCGATGATGCACACTCGCTGAGCCATGTCCGTCCTTAAAACCGTTGTGAAGACAAGGCCGAGGTTAGAGCCAGGTGACAGACGTTGAACAATGCATAAATATGTCAAACCCATAAACAAAGGTTATGGACTTGTCATGCGTCTTCGCCATATCGAAATTTTCCAGGCCATCCGCCAGACCGGCTCGATCAGCGCGGCCGCACAGTTGCTGCACGTCTCGCAGCCGGCGGTGAGTAAGGTGTTGCAGCACGCCGAGCAGCAATTGGGCTTCCCGTTGTTCCTGCGGGTGCGCGGCAAGTTGCAGGCGACGCCGGAAGCGCTGGAGCTGGAGCGCGAAGTGGACAAGGTCAGTGAAAGCCTGCAAGGCGTACGACGCCTGGCCCAGAGTCTGCGTCGCGAGCCGGGGCACAGCCTGCGCATCGGCGCGACCCCGGCACTGGCCCTGTCATTGCTGCCGCCGGCCATTCACGAATGGACCGGACGCTACCCGGACATCGTCTGCGAGTTGTCCAGCGCCCACAGTCGCGAACTGGTGCAGAACCTGTTGATGCGCGAAGTGGATGTCGCCCTGACCCTGCAACGCCCGGATCACCCGGGGCTCAAGGCCCAAGCCCTGGCGTGCGGCGTGCTGGTGGCGCTGGCGCCGATTGGTTACTGGCCGCCGCAAGAGGCAGGCAGGCCGTTACCGCTCATGGCGCTGGCGAATGCGCCCCTGATTGGTTTATCCAGTGCCGATCCGCTGGCCGCACGGCTCGACAGCTATCTGGAAGCCGTCGAACCACCTCCTCGCGTACGCATCGCCGTGCAGACCTACTCTCTGGCACGGGCGATGGTGGAATCTGGCGCGGGTGTAGCGGTGATCGATCCGTTCACCGCCCTTGGTGCGTCTCCCGACACCACAACGATTCGCCCTCTGGCGCCGCCGCTGCCCATCACCCTGTACGCAGTCACCCGCGCCGCCGAACCCCCACCCCACACGTTGAACGACCTGTTGCAGGTGTTCGGCCGCCAAGCCCAGGAGCAATTGGATCGCCTCTGCTGAGCCTGAAACCTGCAAGGCCGCTTCGCCTACAAGACGTAAAAAAATATCGCCACGAAGTGCAGCAAACTCCCGGCAATCACGAACAGATGCCAGACCCCGTGGGCATGGCGCAGGCGATGGTCGAGGGCAAAGAAGATAATCCCCACGGTATAAAAAATCCCGCCCGACGCCAGCCACGCAAATCCGGCGCTGCCGAGCGCCGCCAGCAAGGGTTTGACCGCCACCAGCACGATCCAGCCCATGACCGCGTAGATCACGATCGACAGGATCCGCGCTTCCGATCTCGGCTTGATCTCTTGCAGGATGCCGATCAGCGCCAGCCCCCAGACGATCCCGAACAACGTCCAGCCCCACGGCCCGCGCAGGGTCACCAGGCAGAATGGCGTGTAGCTGCCGGCGATCAACAGGTAGATCGAAAAATGATCGACCTTTTTCATGATCGCTTTCTTGCGTCCGCGCACGCTGTGGTAGACGGTCGATGCGCTGTAGAGCACCAGCAAGGTAAAGGCGTAGATCGCCATGCTGACAATTTTCCACGGACTTCCGTCGAGGCTGGCGAGCACAATCAGCCACACACCGCCGACAAAGGCTGCCACTGCTCCGACCAGATGCGTCCAGGCGTTCAATCTTTCCCCGTGATACATCGTTTACCCACCTCGAAAATCGATAAAGCTCAATAGGGTGCGCTCCTACATACACCCACATACGTGCACAATCAGGTTATTCCAATAAGAGTCCACCCCATGTTGATCGATGAAGAGTTGACCCTGAAAAAACTCGAGGTGTTCCTGGCCTTCATGCGCACTGGCAACCTGGCCCGCGCCGCTGCCGAATTGCAGACCAGTAACGTTAGCGTACATCGGGCCATCCACTCCCTGGAAAGCGCCCTGCGCTGCCCGCTGTTCAAGCACGAGGGGCGCAACCTCACGCCGCTGGAAAGCGCCTACGTCCTGGAAGAACGGGCGCAGAAGCTGATTCAGGATGTCGTGGAAACTGTGCGCCTGACCCGCGAAGCCGCCGGGTTTTCCGCCGAGCGCTTCAAGCTGGGCTCGCTGTATTCGCTGACGGTGAAGACCGTGCCGCAATTGATCATGGGCCTGAAGATCCGCCGCACCGAGCTCAATATCGACCTGATCCTCGGCTCCAATTTCGACCTGTTGTACAAGCTCAAGAACATGGAGGTCGATGCGATCCTGGTGTCCCTGGACGACAGCATCAACGATCCGGATCTGGAGCACTTGCCGTTATTCTCCGACGATATCTTCCTGGCCACCCCGGCGGATTCGAAGTTTGCACACAGAAGCGACGTCGACCTGGCCGAGGTCCGCGATGAAACCTTCATCACCCTGACCCAGGGCTTCGCCACGCATCAGGACGGTAAACGGGTTTTCGAGCAGGCGGGGTTCGAGCCGAAGGTGGCGATGCAGGTCAACGACATCTTCACCCTGCTGAGCATGGTCAGTTCGGGGGTCGGTTATGCGTTGCTGCCGGGCCGGATTGCGGCGGTGTACGAGAATCGCGTGAAGCTGATTGCGCTGCAGGAGAAGTACCGGTTGCAGCAGCACATTGGCGTGGTGTTCTTGAAGGCCAAGGAGCGTGATCCGAATCTGCTGGCGTTGCTGGCGGAATGCCGGATGTACGCCAATCGCCACGCCAACCAGTGATCGTTCCCACGCTCTGCGTGGGAATGCAGCCCGGGACGCTCCGCGTCCCATTCGAGAGCTGGAACGCGGAGCGTCCCTTGAGGCATTCCCACGCAGAGCGTGGGAACGATCAGTTAGCCAACAATCCCGCGAACAATGAAGTACAGCAACGAAGGCCCCAACAAGCACCCAAGCCCGGTGTGAAAGGTCGCCGTCAACGCCCCATAAGGCACCAGCCGTCGATCCGTCGCCGCCAGCCCCGCCGTCACACCGCTTACCGTACCGGCCAGGCCACCGAACACCATCGCCGAACGCGGGTTATCCAGGCCCATCCAGCGCGCTGCCATCGGCGTGCCGACCATCACCAGGATCGCCTTGATCAACCCGGTGGCAATCGACAGCGCCATCACATCCGAGGTCGCGCCAATTGCCGCACCGGTCACCGGCCCGACGATGTAGGTCACCGCGCCCGCGCCAATCGTGGTCATGCTCACCGCATCGCGATAACCGAATACCCAGGCCATGCATGCGCCAACAATGAACGGCAGCACCGTACCCAACAGCAGCGCGATCACGCCGATCAGCCCGGCTTTTTTCGCTTCGGTGGCCTGCACTTCGAAGGCCGTGGCGACAATGGCGAAGTCGCGCAGCATTGCGCCGCCCATCAGGCCGATGCCGGAGAACAGCGTCAGGTCCGCCAGGCCTTTTTGCCCGCCGGTCATGGTGCCGCCGACCCAGGCCAGCACCAGGCCGATGACGATGGCAATCGCTGAGCCGTGAATGCGTCCGTAGGTCAGGCGTTTGGAGAGGATGACCGACACCCACATGATCACGCCGACGAAGGCGAATGCGGTGACCAGGCCGTTGTGTTCCAGGCCTTTCTCGATGAGATCCCACATATCAGCGACCTCCTACTGGTGTGCCGACGGGGGTAATTTCCGTGGGCTCATCGGGCAAGGGTTCACCTTTATGGGTCCGGCTGATCAAGGCAATGGTGCAGCCGCAGACCACCACCGAACCGATCGCCGCCAGCACCGCCACCGGACCGCCATGCAAGGCCGTGACCACGTTCTGTTGCGCGGCCATCGCCACCACCACGGGGATGTACATGGCACCCCAGAAGCCCACGCCCATTTCGCAATCCCTGGTCATGCCACCGCGTTTTTGCATCCACAGCCGCGCGCAGATCAACAGGATCATGGCGATCCCGACCCCGCCGACGTTGGATTTTACGCCCAGCAGGACGCCCAGCATGTCACCCATGATCACCCCTGCCAGCGTACAGATCGCGAGCAGCGCCACACCGTAAATAATCATTGTTGTCGTCCTCAAAGTGCATCGTCGAATGTTGTTCTTGTTGTTCGAAGCCTCAGGGTTGCTCTAGGGGTGGCGACATCCCTCCTCACGCAACAGCGCCTGCAGGGTATCGAGCCTTGCACCGTCGAACGCAATCACGGTGCCCTGTTCGAAGACCCGGCGCGCCAGCCCGGTCAGCACTGCACCGGGCGGCAGTTCGATCTGTAGACGTACGCCGCGCTCATACGCGCTTTGCACCGTGCCGCGCCAATCCACCACGCGGCACATGTTGAAGGCCAGGTCGTCGCGCAAGGCGTCAACCTTGATCACCGGGCGGGCGCGACTGCCGCTCAGGTAGCCGATCTTCGGCGTTTGCAGCTTCACCCTGGCGAACGCTTCGGCCAGGGTTTGCGCCGGTACGTCCAGCAGCGGGCAGTGCGACGGCACACTCACCGCCAGACGCTTGACCATCCCCGCCCCACGCGCCCTTGCCAGCTCGGCCAGCGCTTTCATCCCAGCGTCGCTGCCGGCAATCACCACCTGGTTATCGGCGTTGATATTGGCCAGGTAAACCGGTGTATCGACGCTGTGAACCCGGGCCAGCAAGCCCTCCACCACCGCCAGTTCCAGGCCGATGATCGCGGTCATCCCGTAGCCATGTGGATAAGCCTGCTGCATCAACTCGCCGCGCAGGCTGACCAGATGCAACGCATCGCTGAAATCCAGGGCACCGGCGACCACCGCGGCCGGGTAGGCACCAATGGACAGCCCGGCGACGTAATCCGCCGGCAATGCCAACTGCCGCGCAGCCGCCACACCGGCGATCAGCAGGCAGAGCTGCACCGCCCTTGTCGATTGCAACGCCTGTGCAGAATCGAGCCGCCGAACGTCTTCGCCCAACAGGTCGCTGGCCTCGATCAGCGTGTCCCCAGGCAAACCCTGGAGCATGCCCGGCCGCTGCGCACCCTGCCCCGGGAACACCAGCAAACTGCTCACGCTGCCTGCTCCTGCGCGTTCCACGGGTCGACGACCAGGCAGGCCCCTGTTGCGTTCTTGAGCAAAACCCGAGAGGAAGAACCCGCCCACTCACGCAAGGCGACAGCGCCGAACGTGGTCTGCAATTGCATGTCCACCACACACGGCGCCGTATCGAGTAACGCCAGCAACTCTCGAGCCTGAACACGCGCCAGGGGTCGTGGTGTGCGCAGGATCAAATCCAGATCGCTGGCCTCCTGCAAGGCTGCGACGCCACTGGCCAACTCGAAGCCGGCACTGCCGCTGACACCCCAGGCCCAACCGCAGGCATCGAGTACAGGGCGCAATTGAGCCAAGGCCTCAAACGCCGGCAAGTCACGGTGGCTCTCGACGTGGCAAAGCGCTTCCGGGCTGACACAACGGGTTACCGCGGCAATTGCCATCGACGTCCCATAGCGCTGTTCACGTAAACGTCCACGCACGCCGACCGCAATCCGATCCGCCGTCGACACCGCACGGCGCACCACCACGGGCTGACCGGCGCCGATCGACTCGACCGCCCAGGCAGGCGCATCCTCAGGCAGCTGCCGAGGAGTCATGCCCCAGAGCAGGTCGTGGGCCAGAAACCGGCTCACCATTGTTCTCTCAGTAACTGGCGGACCTTGCTCGAGGCCGCCCGATTGGCCGCCCCGAGGCGAGCGCTCAAATCAGTGCCCTTGTGCGCGACATCGGCAATCGCCTGCGTCAGGCACTCGATCACCCGCGCCAGATCCGCCGAGGTGGGCTGTTCGATCTGCTGCACCGACAAGGTTTCCCAGAGCAGTCCGAGGCTGGCATAGCTGTCGATGTCATAGGCCATCGGTGGCACGCTGGCGGCCAGG
Source organism: Pseudomonas sp. GW823-FHT06B06 (assembly GCF_058795195.1). Lineage (NCBI taxonomy): Bacteria > Pseudomonadati > Pseudomonadota > Gammaproteobacteria > Pseudomonadales > Pseudomonadaceae > Pseudomonas > Pseudomonas sp. GW823-FHT06B06. Next base: position 213,087 of record NZ_JBXAHO010000007.1, read on the forward strand.
GTTTCCAGCTCTTCGACACTGCGCAAGGTCACCCGCGCCGCCGAAGCCTTGCCCATGGCATGCACCATCACCCCTGGATCGCGCAGGGCAATCAAGCGGTTGGCCTGATAACCGTGAGCCAGAAACGCCCCGGACATCGCCTTGCCCACCAGCAAGCCAATCACGGCATGACCGGCCAGCCGGGCGCGGGCATAACTGTCGGCGGCACCGGCCAAGGCTTGATGAATACCGAGGGCTTCTTCGCGGCGCCCGTAGGCCTGGCTCGGCACATCGACGATGGCGATCAAGGCGCGTTTTTGCAGCTTGTCCTGATCGGCAACGATGACGTCATTCACCGCCTTGGCCAGGCCCCAGCCTTCGAGCAGCCCGACTTCACCATGGCGGGCACGCACGAACCGGTTGTCTGGATCGGCCACCACGGCGATGAAGCGCGCGGGCTGTTCACCCACAAATCCATCCGCCACTTTCAGCGAGGCCGGCAAACCAGTGACCGGCCTGGCATCGCCGCTCAAGGCGTTGAACCAGTTCAAGCCCCTCAGGGAATACGAACTCATGAGCGCTCTCCTTGATACAGGTCGCGAACCGTGGCCGGATCGATTTGCGGCTCGGCGTCCAGACGCGCCAGCCGTTGCAGAAACAGGTCGGCCTGAGTACTGCGTTGCTGCGCAGGCAAACCCTGCTTGAGCAATTCGCCGACCTGCCGACGAATCCGCGCCACGTCGTCTTCCACGTAGCGATCCACCAGACCCGTGGCGAAACGTTGCTCGCCGCCGGTCAGGCTCCAGATAAAGGGGCGATCGCGCGAGTCGTATTCCTCGAGCCCCGCCTCCTGTTCGATCACCTGGGGACCGTTCAGGCCCAGGCGAGCCTCCTGAGTCACCAGCAGGTAGCTGCACAAACCGGCGGCAATCGACATGCCGCCAAAACAACCGACGCTGCCCGCTACCACACCGATCACCGGTTGGTACTGGCGCAAATCGACGATCGCCGCATGGATATCGGCAATGGCCGCCAAGCCGAGGTTGGCTTCCTGCAGGCGCACACCTCCGGTTTCCAGTAGCAGCACGGCTCGGGTCGGGATGCCCTTGCGGTTATCCTCGGCAGCCAGTTCCAGTGCACCGGCAATTTTCGCCCCTCCGACTTCACCGAGACTGCCGCCCTGGAATGCCCCTTCGATAGCCGCGATCACTACTGGCAATCCGTCGAGGCTGCCCTTGGCGATCACCACGCCGTCATCGGCTTGCGGCACCACGCCCTGGCGCGCCAGCCACGGCGACATGATGCGTTGAAACGGATCGAGCAATTCGCGAAAGGTGCCGGTATCAAGCAAGGCTTTCGCCCGTTGCCGGGCACCGAGTTCAACGAAGCTGTGCTTGTTGAGAAGCGCTGCGCTGTCAGTCATGGCCGATCTCCTCGAAGCCCTGTTCCAGGCGCAGGCGGACTACCCCGGGGGTGGCGCCGAAATCGTGGATGTCGATGTCCATGGCCGGCGGGACCTGGCCGTCGAACATCCGTGCGAACAGGTGCTGCCAGCGTTGCTCGCTGCCGTTGACCGAGGTCTGCACGGTGATGCTCAGCTTGCCGGGTTGACCCGGTTCGATCAGCACTTCCAGATCGCCCGAGCCGACACAACCCACCAGCGTGCGACCGCGTGGCGGCTGCCCGGCGGGGAATTCAAAAGATAAGGTTTCCATTAAAACGCTCCCTGGGTAATGCGGTCGCCGGCCTCGATGCGGTCGATGAACAGGCAGGCTGCGAGCAAATCCGCAGCACCACCGGGCGAGGCATTCAATGCGATCAACTGTTGGTCCAGCTCATGCAGCCGACGACGCCCGGCGAGGCTGGCGCTGCCACCGGCGTCGAGCACGGCCTGGGCACCGAGTTGCATGGTGCTCAGGCCTTCCTCACCGGCGCGGTACAGCACGCAGGTGTCAGCCAGATTCGTCATGATCGCCAGCAACGCATCGAGCCGAGCGTTCTGTTCGCCATGGCCGACAGAGCGGCTGCGCTTGAGTTGCGGCAGTGCGCGTTGAATCACTGCCGGAAAACCGAGTTGCGCTTCCTCGCGGGCACCGCGCACACCGTAGCGTTGGGCGACTTGCGCACCGTGGCTCAGTGGACGCGGCGCATAACGGTCGTCGAGCAAGGCCAGGCGTGCCGCTCGCAAGGCGATGGCGCCAGCGGCGGTGGAATGCGGCTCCAGCGCAACAGCGGCGACCAGCAGGCCCAGCGCCCAGATGGCCCCGCGATGGGTATTCACGCCGTTGGTGGTGGCGAGCATCGCTTGTTCGCCTTCACGTCCGATCAGGCCAATCGCCTCGCGCAGCGGCAATCCAACCTCGCCCATCTCGATAGCGGCTTGCGCCATTTCCTTGAACGCCGGCCACAGGGCCAGCGCCGAGGCGTGCATCAGCCCCAGGTGCAAATCGGTGTGGGCGCCATTGCCGCGGCGGTCGACCAACGCCGGTTTTGGCGACAGGTCAGCCTCGTCGATGAGCGCATCCACCGCCAGGTCCGCCAGGCGTTCGGCCAGGCTCAGGGTTTTCGGTTGCAGGTTGAGTGCGTGCATTACCAGCTCCTGAACTTGGCGGGCGGGTTGTAGAGGCCACCAGACCACTCCACCAGGTCCGCTACGCTTTTGGCGGCGAGCAATTCACGGGTGGCGTCGGTACGGCGGATGCCGAGGTCTTCGGGCAAGGCGATCAAGCCTTCGCGGCGCATGCGCGCGGTGTCCTTGGGGTTGTGCCGCAGGCCGATGGCGGTCACGCCAGCGACGGCGGCGATCATGGCCTGGCGCTCTTGCAGCGTGCGGGCCTTGTACAAATAGGCGATGCCTTCTTCGGTCAGCAGGTGGGTGACGTCGTCGCCGTAGACCATGATCGGCGCCAGTGGCATGCCGCTTTTTTTCGCCACATCGATGGCGTCGAGGGTCTCGACGAAGGTCGGCTTTCCGCCTTCCTGAAAGGTCTCGACCATTTGCACCACCAGTTTTTTGCCGCGTTCGAGCATGGGTTGTGCAGTGTCGGTGTGGCGCATGTCGAGCCAGGCTGGCGTGCCGTGGCGGCGACCGCGCGGGTCATGGCCCATGTTCGGCGCGCCACCAAAACCGGCCAGGCGACCACGGGTCACGGTCGAAGAATGGCCGTCGCCATCGACTTGCAGGGTCGCGCCGATGAACAAGTCCACCGCGTATTGCCCGGCCAGTTGGCTGAACATCCGGTTGGAACGCAGCGAGCCGTCGCGCCCGGTGAAGAACACGTCGGGCCGGGCAGCGATGTAGTTTTCCATGCCCAGTTCGGTGCCGAAGCAATGCACGCTTTCGACCCAGCCACTTTCAATCGCCGGGATCAGGGTTGGATGGGGATTGAGTGTCCAGTTGCGGCAGATCTTGCCCTTGAGGCCCAGGGATTCGCCGTAGGTCGGCAGGATCAGTTCGATGGCGGCCGTGTTGAAACCGATGCCGTGGTTGAGCGATTGCACGTTGTGTTTTTCGTAGATCCCGCGAATCGCCATCATCGCCATCAGCACGTGCACCGGCTTGATGTGCCGAGGGTCTCGGGTGAACAGCGGCTCGATGTAGAACGGCTTGTCCGCCACCACCACGAAGTCGACCCAAGAGGCGGGAATGTCGACCCGCGGCAATTCACTGACATCGTCCACCAGTTGATTGACCTGGACGATGACGATGCCGTCGCTGAAGGCAGCCGGTTCGATCAGCGCCGGCGTGTCTTCGGTGCTGGGGCCGGTGTAGATGTTGCCGGCGCGGTCGGCCATGAAGCCAGCGCTGAGTACCACGTTGGGAATCAGGTCGACCACCAGCCGCGCATAGAGCTCGATGTAGGTGTGGATGGCGCCGATTTCCAGCAGGCCGTCTTCGAGCAACTGGCTGATGCGCAGGCTCTGGGTGCCGGCGAAGGAGAAGTCGAGCTTGCGCGCAATGCCACGCTCGAACAGGTCCAGGTGCTCGGAACGACCGACGCTGGGCATGATCATGTGAAGGTCATGCAGCTTGCCCGGATCGGCCTTGGCCAGGGAACGGGAGAGAAAATCCGCCTGCTTCTGGTTATTGCCCTCCAGCACCACTCGATCGCCCGGCAGGATCAACGCCTCCAGCGCCGCCACGATCTTGTCGGTGGGCAACACCACACCGTCGGCCAGGTCTCGCACCAGCGCAAGACGTCGCTGCTTCTCGCTGCGCCGCCGCGTCCATCGCGAGTCGGGGGATATTGTTGTTGTCATGACCACTCCACGGGTTCGCTGTCGTGGGGTCACAGTAGGAGTGTTGGTGGGGGGTATCAATCAAGCAGAGGGGTGGATTGTTACGCTTAGGTTAATGGTTGACTATTCTGACGCCTTCGCGAGCAGGCTCGCTCCCACATTGGTTTTGCGGCGAACACCAACCCTGTGGGAGCGAGCCTGCTCGCGAAGGGGCCGCGATGGTCACAACTGCTGTCGAAGGCCGGAATAAAATTGTCGAAAAGTCCCAAAAAAGGACCGATCAGTCCCTTTTTGGGAATCTTCAACCATTGGACATCTTCGCCAACTGATCGGGTTTTGTGTTTAAACATTTGTCCGCAGAAAGGATGGAAGGCTACAACGCCTGACATCGCTGCCTACAGAAATGCCGGAACCCGCTGACTGGTGCGCTTTTGCGCGGATCTTTATCGTTTGTGCGTCGCTGCAAATTCAGCGGCCGGGTTTGGAACCCCGAGGTGTAAAGGGCGAAAAAGCGCCATTCATAACGTATGCTTGCGCACCTTCATAGTGTGCATTCCGTTATGGCGGCTGTGCGCGGGAGACCTTCGGGTCTACCGGGTTTTCTCCATTTACCTCGGGTTCCAACCTGCGTACAGCTGCCACCCTAATTCGTTTGGAACCGAATGGGGCAGCTGAAACTCGTCAAATGGAGATTCAGTATGTTCAAAGTAACTCCCAATCCCCCGGAAACCGATCCCGATTTCCAAGCTGCCTTGGAAGCCGAGAAGCTCAGCGAAGCCGCAGACCGCGCCCTCTCTCATTACTTCCCGCCCCCTCACGAAAAACCGGCCAAGCGCCGAAAATTCCAGCTGTTCACCGTCTCTCCTGACATCGGCACTGAAGCACTTCTGGCCAATGCCTCCGAAGACCTGCTGTCCATCAGTGCCATTGCGGCCGATCTGGCGGACGGCGTGGAGGGTTCGCGCCGTTCGGTAGCCTTGGCGCTCAGCCGCATGGCCGATGGTGTGCATTTGTTGGTGGAGCGGGCGTTGGATCACCATGAGGCGTTGGCTCAGGCCAAGGTTTAGCCGTCAGATTTTTGGTGAATTGGAGGCCGCTTTCGCGAGCAGGCTCGCTCCCACAGGGTTTGGTATTCGCCGCAAAACCATTGTGGGAGCGAGCCTGCTCGCGAAGGGGCCCTTCAGACGAGCGCAGCACCTACCAACAACTCCTCCAGCGCCAACAAATCCGGCACCTTGGCCACTTGGTCCGCCACCTGCACCGCTGCTTTCTCCAGCGGGCACAACGGCACATCCACGTAGCTCAATTGACTGTCGAGCTTGTACGAGCGCGGTATCCCTTGGACCAGTAGCGCGATGAACTTCAGCTCGGGCCGACCGCCGAGCGCGTTGAGAATGACAATTCGCGCGCGTTCGCCGATGACGATTTTCTGCCCGCACGCCGACTCGAAGCTGAGCAATGGTATCTGCCGGTCGCGCCACGCTACCCTTCCCAGATACCAGGGTGGTGAGTCCAGGTCGATGGCTGCGGGTTGGTAACCAATCAGTTCAGCCACCGCGACGTTAGGCAGGATCAGGTGGCGGTCAGCCAAAGGCAGTAGCAGGCCGGTGAGTTGGCTGTCGCGCGGGTCGTGGCGACGCTCATGCATGGGTCTTGCTCCACAGGGCAATGCTTTCAAGCAATACCGATTCCTGGTACGGCTTGCCAAGGTAGTCGTTGACGCCAATGGCCATGGCCCGGTCGCGGTGTTTCTGGCCCGTGCGGGAGGTGATCATGATGATCGGCAGGTGCCGCAGACGCTCATCGTTGCGCACCTGGGTCGCGACTTCGAAGCCATCCATTCGCGGCATTTCGATGTCCAGCAGCATCAGGTCCGGGATGTGCTCTTCCAGCAGCAGCATGGCGTCGACACCGTCCTTGGCGGTCAGCACGTTCATGCCGTGGCGTTCAAGCAAACGGCTGGTGACCTTGCGCACGGTGACCGAGTCGTCGACCACCATCACCAGCAACGGCCGCTGCGGCTCGACCTCGACGTCGTGACTGACCGGACGCTGCGGCGCGCGGGCTTGCATGGCGCGAACCGGCGCCAGCAGGTCCAGGATCAGCACCACCCGACCGTCCCCCAGAATCGTCGCCCCGGACACCCCTTGCACAGCGGCAAACTGCGGGCCGAGGCTCTTGACCACGATCTCGCGCGTGCCGGCCATGGCATCGACCTGCACTGCAATATGCCGCTCGTTGCATTGCACCAGCAATACCGGCAGCGGCAGGCTCTGGCCCAACAGCCGTGGACGCGGGCTGGTTTTCAGCAGCTCGCCCAGGTAACACAGTTCATAGCACTGACCGGCGTATTCGTAGGTCGGCGGATCAAGGCGGAAATGCCCTTCAAGTTCGTTGGGCAACACGCGGACAATCCCATCAATGGTGTTCAGTGGAATGGCGTATTGATCCTCCCCGCATTGCACCATCAGCGCCCGGTTGACCGACACAGTGAATGGCAGGCGAATGCGAAAATGCACACCCTGCCCTGGCACTGAGTCGATACTCATGGTGCCGCCCAGTTGCCGCACCTCTTCGTGCACAACGTCCATGCCGACCCCACGCCCGGAGATCTGGGTGATTTTCTCGGCGGTGGAAAACCCCGGCTGCAGGATGAATTGCAACACGTCGTGGTCGCTGATGACACTGTTCGGGTCGAGCAGGCCGCGTTTGATCGCCTTGCGCCGCACCGCCTCCAGTGGCACGCCGGCACCGTCATCGCGAATATCGAAAATGATGTCGCCACCTTCGCGCAACAGATCCAGGGTGATCCGCCCTTGCGCCGGCTTGCCCGCCGCTAACCGCACAGTGGCGGATTCCAGGCCGTGGTCGACGGCATTGCGCAGCATATGCTCCAGTGGCGCCGCCATGCGTTCGAGCACATTGCGATCCATCTCGCCTTCGGCGTTGCCGACGATGAACTCGACGTCCTTGCCCAACTCACTGGCAACCTGGCGAACAATGCGCTTCAAGCGCGGCAGCATCCGCTCGAACGGCACCATGCGCGTGCGCATCAGGCCTTCCTGCAATTCGGTGTTGATGCGGCCCTGCTGTTGCAACAGGTTTTGCGCATCCTGGTTGCGGCGGTCGAGGGTTTCCTTGAGATCAAGCAAGTCGGAGGCGGATTCGAACAGCGCTCGCGACAGTTGTTGAAGTTGCGAGTGGCGATCCATTTCCAGCGGGTCGAACTCTTCGTAGCCCAGGCGCTCGGCATCGACTTGCTGACGACTGAGAATCCTGCCCTGGGTTTCGGTATCGAGCCTGCGCAACTGGTCGCGCATGCGCTCGATGGTGGTTTCCATCTCGTTGAGGGCGACCTGCGCGTCGTTGACCTGCTGTTCGATGCGACCGCGAAAGATCGAGGTTTCAGCGGCCAGGTTGACCAGGTCGTCGAGCAGTTCCGCCGAGACCTTGACCATATCCGCCCCGGCATCGGACTGCAGCGGTGGTGTCTCGGTTTTTGCCGTAACGGTGAGTGGCGCCGGGGCTTCAGGCAGCACCGGGTGACTGAAGTTCTGGATGGCATCGATCAGCCGGTCGGCCGGCGGCAATGGCTCACCGGCGCGCGCCGCGTCGAGCATCTGCGCCAGCCGGTCATGGCTGCGCTGCAGCAGCTCGAACAAAGCCGACGTGGGTTGCAGCATGCCGGTGGATAAACCTTCGTAGAGAAACTCCAGCTCGTGGGCCAAATCGCCAATGGGAGCGATTTCCACCATGCGCGCACCGCCCTTGAGGGTATGCAGGTCGCGCAGCAGGGTTTCCATTTCCTGCCGGTTCGACGGCTCGGCCTGCCAGCGCAGCAGTGCCGCCCCGGAGCTTTCGATGATGTCGAAGCCTTCTTCAAGAAAGATGTCCAGCAACTCGCTGTCATGGTGGGCCGAGTCGACGCCAGCGGCAGCTTCGATTACATCGGCATTGTTTGCGTGGCTTTGCCTGAACGCGCGAATCGCTTCGATCAGTTCCCCGGGATCGCCCAGGGCCTGATGGTCGTGCAACTGCTCAAGCAACTGCGCCAGATGGTCATGGCTCAGTTGCAGCAATTGCGTCAACACTTCGTTGTGGCTGTAACGGCGGTCCGCCAGGCCCTCATAGAGGTTTTCCAGTTCCTGTGCCAGGTCTGCGACCGGTTCGACCTCGGCCATCCGCGCGCCCCCCTTGAGGGTGTGCAAGTCGCGCTGCAACGAGGACAGCGGCGCGGGGTTATGCGGGTCACTGACCCAGCGTTGCAAGGAATGGTTGGCGCTTTCGAGGATATCCTCGGCTTCCTCAAGGAAGATCGAAACGATGTCGTCGTCCAGTTCGGCTGCGCGGTCTCCTGTAGGAGCGAGCCTGCTCGCGATGGGCTCATAGGCGCCGCGTTTATCCAATGAAAGCGCGTCATCGTTAGCGTCCATCGCGAGCGTGCTCGCTCCTACAGGGGGGAGCGTGCGCTCGAGTTCGGCGGTGGCGGCGCCCAGCTCGCGGATGCTCAAGGTGCGACTGCCGTCACTCCGGATCAGGCCCATGGCCGAAGGGTCCAGGCTCTGATCGAGCAAGCCGTGCAAGGCCCGAATCCTTTCCGGGCGCGGGCTGACTTCCTGGCCGGCAGCCAGCTCATCAAGCATGTTGATCAGCGCTTCGTGGGCACTTTGTGCTTCCTGGAAAAATTCCTCGCTAACCGCCAGGCTGCTCTCTTCCACAGCCCCGTAGAGGTCGAGCAAGGCTTCGCAGAGCTCATCCACCGGATGCAGGTCGGCCAGGTGCGCGCCTTCGCCGAGGGTGGTCAATTCGTCCAGCAGTGCACTGAGCTCCTGGCGTTCGCCTGGATGCTGCTGCCAGCGCCGCAACAGGCTTTCGGCGTCGAGCAGGATGTCCATGCCCTGGGCCAGGAAGTTGTTGATCAACTGCGGGTCGCGCTTGATCCTCAGGCCGGCACTGGGCGTGCTCAAGTGACTTTGCAGGCGTTCGGCGAGCAGCGCCCTGGCGCGCTCGATCAGGGCCCCGGAGCCGGGGATTTCAGCCAACGGGTCGGTCTTGAGCTGACGCAAGCCAAGACGGAACAGACCTTCGGCCTCCAGCAGCACCTCGACTTCGTCCAGGTCGAGCGCGATCAGATGAGCCTTGTACTCCCGGGCCAGTTGGTCGAGCGTCGTCGCCAGCTCGGCAATCGGCACCACCCCGGCCATCGACGCACTGCCCTTGAGGGTGTGCAAAGCACGCTGCAGCTCATCGCTGGCCTGCAGCGGCAGGCGTTCGGCGGCCTGGTCGAGAAAGCGGTTGAGGCTGCTCAAATGGGTTTCGGCTTCCTTGCGGAAGATTTCCAGCAATAGCGGGTCGAGGGCCGCGACGTCCTGGGTATCCTCGTCCGCTGCCAGGGTATCGCCCTTGGCCAGGGCGTGGGCACGGGCCGCCAACTGGTCGACATCATTGCGCTGACGCTGGGCATCGGAGGCATATTCGGCCACCAGCTCCGGCAGCAGATCGAGCACATCGTCGAGCAGTTGCTGCACGCTGGCGCCAGGCTCCACGCTGTGTTCCAGCACGCGGTTAAGCAGGTTTTCCACCGCCCAGGCCAATTCGCCAAGCACCAGGGCTCGCACCATCCGGCCACTGCCCTTGAGGGTATGAAAGGCACGGCGCAATTCACTCAGGGCCAAGCGGTTGGTGGGATCCGCCGACCAGCGTGGCAAATGCTCGCGAAGGATCTCCAGCACTTCATCCGTTTCTTCGAGGAATACTTCGCGCAACTCCTCATCCACCGGCTCTTCGCCTGAAGGTGGCGGCAGCAGGCTATCCGGGGTGTCGAGCGCGGGCGGGTTCAGGGCCGAAACCGGGCTGGCCAGCACATCAGCCAGGGCCTGGGCGATGGCCGGGGCATCCCGCTCCTGCTGTTGCCGCAGGGACTGCGCTTCGCCGGGGCTCAGGACATCCGCAAGCACTGGCACCTGTCGTTCGCTGGGGAAAAACCCGAGTGAGGCCAGGCTACTTTGCGCCACGTCGAGCAGACCCTCACCGGGTGCTTCGGGGTCGTCGTTGAGGCGTTCAAGGTAATACTCGATGCTGGTGATCACGTCGGCCAGGCTGTCCAGCGCCTGCCAGCCGGGCTGATCCGGCTCGAGCAGCAGGTGTTCATGAATGTAGTGATTGCAGGTTTCGATCAGGCCCGCCGCCCGGGTCAACGGGATCATCGCCAGCGCACCCCGAACCTGGGTCAGCAGGGCCGGCAGCTCCTGCAGGTGCTGTCGGTCCCAATCGGCATCGATGTAGTCGACGATCATGTCCTTGGCTTGCTGCAGACAGATGCGCGCTTCCTTGATGACGATCTGGTGGATCTGCGTCAGGTCGGTGGTGGGCAGCCGACTGTCTTCCTGGCTTTCAGGCTCTACGGTGCCGACCATGCCGGCCAGCGTCGCTTCGACGTAAAGCAAGGCCCCGGCCACGTCCATGAGGATCGCATCATCGGGTACGCGCTGGCCTTGGGCCAGGCTCAGCACCACGGCCAGTTGATCGATGATGACCTTGCGGGGTTGGCCGAAACCCAGCACCGCCAGGGTGTCAGCGATTTGCCGCAGGGGTGCCAGCAGGCTGTCGAGGTCCGAAGTGTGTTGCCGGTCGCTGCGCACGAACAGGTCCAGGCGCTCCTTGACCCGCACCAGCTCTTCGCACAATGCCGCCAATACCGAGCGCATGGCATCACGATCAGGACCGGCCAGGCGGGCGCGTTCTTCGTCGACCATCGCGCTGTCAGGCAATGCATCGTCCAGTGCGTAGCGATCTTTCATGGTCAGCATCTGCCCGGTGGGATGTTCGGCCTTGGCAATGTAGAACAGCAAACTCTTCAGCAACTCGGGTGGCGGCGGCTGATTGATGCCCTGAATGCCCTGTTCGAGCAGACGCTTGAGCTCTTTGTCGGCCTCCTTGAACAGGCTGCGCAAGGCCGGACTGTTGGTAATGACGCCGGCGCGCATGCCTTCGACCAGCGCTGAAGCTACCTGCCACAGTGGGCTCAGGGGCGCTGAATCGCACAAGCCTTCCAGACGCGTAAAGACCTTGGCCAGGTACTCCAGGTGCGTGTCGTCATCCTGCTCGCGCAGCAACCCGACCAGGGCCATCTGCAACATTTGCCGCAACTTGCGCAGTACATTCGGCAGGTCCGCCGGCTCCAGCCGCGCCAGGGACGCTTGATCCAGGGCAGGCAGGTCTGGCAACTGCGGGCTGAACAGGCTGGTTTCCGACAACAGGCTTTCGCCGCGGGCGCTGCGCAGGTCGTTGATCAGCGGCAACACGACCAAAGGCAGATCGCGGCGGGCACCTTGCACGCGATCCAGATAGATCGGCAACTGCCCCAGCGCTTGCAGCATTAGGTGCAGCGCCTCGTCACGATGATGGACGCGATTGTGTTGCAAGGCGGTGACCAGTTGCTCCATTTCTTCGGCGAGCAAGGCCGCGCCGTAGAATTCGACCATCTGCAGACTGCCGTGAACCTGATGGATGCACGCCAGGCATTCGCTCAGGGCGTGCGTCGCCTGCGGGTCATCAAGCTGGGTTTCGATCGCGTGATGAGCCTGCTTCAGCGTTTCGGCAATTTCGCCTTTGACCCATTCGAGGGCCACATAGTCGTGCCGATCACCCATAACCACTCCAATCCCCACTTCTATCAAGATAGCCATGCCCGGGGGCGGTTCAAGCTTTGTCCGCGACCTGCGCCTGGGTGGCCGGCAAGGTGAAGCCAGACACCGAACGCCGCAACTGGCTGGCCATTTTTGCCAGGTTGCCGATGCTCTCGGCGGTGGCGGTAGAGCCGGACGAGGTCTGCGAAGTGATCTGCTGGATCACGTTCATCGTCAGGGAAATCTGACCGGCAGACGACGTTTGTTGTTGCGCCGCGTTGGATATGCTCTGGATCAGCGCCGCCAGGGTCTTGGACACCCCTTCGATTTCTTCCAGGGCCACACCGGCATCCTGCGCCAGACGCGCGCCGCGCACCACTTCGGTGGTGGTCTGCTCCATGGAAATGACCGCTTCGTTGGTGTCGGCCTGGATCGCCCGCACCAGGGTCTCTATCTGCCGCGTTGCGGCCGAAGAACGCTCCGCCAGGCGCTGCACCTCGTCGGCGACCACTGCGAAACCACGCCCGGCATCACCGGCCATGGACGCCTGGATCGCCGCGTTGAGGGCGAGGATGTTGGTCTGGTCGGCAATGTCATCGATCAAGCTGACGATATCGCCGATTTCCTGGGAGGACTCGCCAAGGCGCTTGATTCGCTTGGCGGTGTCCTGAATCTGTTCGCGGATGTTGTCCATGCCATGGATGGTGTTGTGCACCACTTCGTTGCCCTTGTTGGCGATTTCCACCGAACGCTCGGCCACCGCCGAGGATTCCGCAGCGTTGGCCGACACCTGATCGATGGACTCAGCCATGTCGTTGATCGCGGTGGAGGCTTCGGAAATCTGTTGGGCCTGATGTTCCGAGGCCTGCGCCAGGTGCATTGCGGTAGCCTGGGTTTCCTGCACGGCGGCTGCAACCTGGCCCGCCGTCAGGTTGATCGTTGCCACCAGATCGCGCAGTTGGTCCACGGAATAGTTGATCGAGTCGGCGATGGTCCCGGTGAAGTCTTCGGTTACCGTGGCGGTCACGGTCAGGTCGCCGTCGGCCAAGTCTTCGATTTCGTCGAGCAGGCGCATGATCGCGTTCTGGTTGCGCTCGTTTTTTTCAGCGGTCTCGCGCAGCTGGCGATTGGTTTCGCGCACCATCACCAGGCCGATGAGGATGATCGACATCAGCGCCCCCAGGCCCAGGACATAACCGCCGATGGTGTCGGTGTCACGCCCTCCGGCGAGGTTTTCAAAGCCGCTGGCCAAATGGGAAGCTTCGTCGAGCAGGGTTTGCGAAAGGCTGAAAATATTGGTGGCCGACTCACGAACCTTGAACAGCTCCGGTGAGGTTTCGAGGATTTCGTCCACTGAGCCTGAGACGAATTCGAACAGCTCTGATATCTCGATCAGCCGCGCGCGCGCGTCACGGTCCTCGACCTGGCTGACCCGCAGAGATGCGTTGCCCTGGAGCATGCCGTTGAGCACCTGGCCGAACCGCGCCGCATCACGGCCGAACGCATCGGCGGCCTGCTGTGAGTTTTCGTCGCCGGACAACACGGTATTGACCGCCCCTAAAATACGCTCGGCCAACAGTGATTGACGCTGCGCCATCGCCACCTGAGCCGCCGGGGCGCCACGTTGCAGCAGGGTTTCCACCACCTTTTCGTATTCAACCTGCAACTGCGGCACGGTTTCGGCCAGGGTCGCGGCGACTTGATGCAGCGACAGCACCGTCTGTTCACTGGACAGGATCGCATCAGTGTTTTTCAGCAGGCGCTCCCAGTCCAGTTGCACGGCGCGCATTTCCGGGCGCACGCTGGGCGGTGCCGGAGGCAGGCCGGTGGCGGGGTCGCCTTTTTTCAGATAGCTCCAGCGCCGGGCGAAATCGTTGCGCGCATCGCTGAGCAACTTGAATGCCGCAGCCTTGCCGGCCGCGGCTTCGGTAGCATTCTTGGCGATGCGCTGGGACAACACGCGCAGCTCACCGGCGTGACCGATGTACTGTTTGTCGTAGGTGGCCTGGGTGTTGAGGTACGCGAAGTTGGCGAACAACAACATGATGAAGATGATCAGGGCGATGAACAGCGCGATGATCTGCGATCGACTGCGCGACGCCTCCATTGGCTTGCCTGTTTTTGCTTTTATCATCGGTCTTCGCCTGTTAACCCACTTCTGGGCCTGACAGAATCCCCTGTGGGAGCGGGGGGGGGGGGGGGGGGGGGGGGGGGGGGGGGGGGGGGGGGGGGGGGGGGGGGGGGGGGGGGG
>NZ_JBXAHO010000008.1:0-222567 GCF_058795195.1 Pseudomonas sp. GW823-FHT06B06
CACCTCTTTTTCAACTTCCTTGGCGCTTCGATGAACTGAAGCAACCTGCTGCCGAAAACTTCGTAACTCATTGTTTACCAAGGAGTTTTCCGTTTCGACTGCGCCGGAAGTGGGGCGAATTATAGGCTTCCAGAATCTGCCGTCAAGCATTGATTCCGCTTTTCTATCAACAACTTGCAGCAAGCGCCAAAAACTCAGATTGAAACCTATATAGAGGAGTAAGCACTCCTCTATATAGAAGGGCCTATCAGAGGACTCCCGAATCTCTGAGTGCAGACACGGCGCCAGCATCCAGACTCAGCACCCGCTGCAAAACCTCCAGCGTATGCTCGCCCAGCAAAGGCGGTGCATAGCGATACTCCACTGGCGTCTTGGACAACCGTATAGGACTGGCCACCTGGGGCACCATGCCAGCCAGTACGTGAGGCAACTCGATGGCCAACCCGCGCGCCTTGACCTGGGGATCTTCAAACATCTGCGCCAGGTCATTGATGGGGCCGCACGGCACACCAGCCTGTTCCAACTGAGCGACCCATTCGGCGGTAGTCTTGAACACCGTAGCCTGACGGATCAGGGGGATCAGCACCGCCCTGTTTGCCACCCGCAGCTTGTTGGTTGCAAAACGCGGATCGTCCGCCCACTGAGGCTGCCCAGCCACTTCGGCAAACTTGCGAAACTGCCCGTCATTCCCGACCGTCAGGATGAAGTCGCCATCAGCCGTAGGGAAGTCCTGATAAGGCACGATGTTCGGGTGTGCATTGCCCAGGCGCTTTGGCGCATTGCCCGTTGTCAGGTAGTTCATCGCCTGATTGGCCAAACAGGCGACCTGAACATCCAGCAATGCCATATCGATATGCTGCCCACCACCATCGTGGTCTCGATGCGCAAGCGCGGCCAGGATAGCCACAGTGGAATACAGCCCCGTGAGGATGTCCGTCAGCGCCACACCCACCTTGACCGGCCCAGCACCCTCTTCGCCTTCAGGTCGACCCGTCAAGCTCATCAGCCCACCAAGGCCCTGGATCATGAAGTCATAACCTGCGCGCTTGGCGTAGGGACCGGTTTGCCCAAACCCGGTGATCGAGCAATAAATCAGATCAGGATTGATCGCTTTCAGCGACTCATAGTCCAGACCGTAGGCCGCCAGACCGCCGACCTTGAAATTCTCGATGAGGATGTCCGACTTGGCCGCCAAGTCACGCACCAGCTTCTGCCCCTCTGGACGCGTGAAGTCGATGGTGACCGATTGCTTGTTGCGGTTGGCCGACAAGTAATAGGCAGCCTCGCTGGTGTTCTCGCCATAGGCGTCCTTGAGGAACGGAGGGCCCCAGGCGCGCGTGTCATCGCCATTGCCCGGACGCTCGACCTTGATCACTTCAGCGCCAAGGTCGGCGAGGATCTGGCCGGACCATGGCCCAGCCAACACCCGCGATAAATCCAGTACCCGTAGATGTGAAAGCGCGCCCATGACGTTCTCCTGTTAATAGAACGCCTGGATGCCGGTCTGAGCGCGACCGAGGATCAGCGCGTGGACGTCATGCGTACCCTCATAGGTATTCACCACTTCCAGGTTGACCAGATGACGAGCAACGCCGAATTCATCCGAGATACCGTTACCGCCCAGCATGTCGCGGGCCATGCGCGCGATATCCAGGGATTTGCCGCAGGAGTTGCGCTTCATCATCGAGGTAATTTCAACCGCCGCGGTGCCTTCGTCCTTCATGCGCCCCAGACGCAGGCAGCCTTGCAGCGCCAGGGTGATTTCGGTCTGCATGTCGGCCAGCTTCTTCTGGATCAACTGGGTAGCGGCCAATGGGCGACCGAACTGCTGACGATCCAGGGTGTATTGGCGAGCGGTGTGCCAGCAGAACTCAGCGGCGCCCAGCGCCCCCCAGGAGATGCCGTAACGGGCCGAGTTCAAGCAGGTGAAAGGACCTTTCAGGCCTCGGACGTCAGGGAAGATGTTTTCTTCCGGAACGAACACGTTGTCCATGACGATCTCGCCGGTGATCGATGCCCGCAGGCCAACCTTGCCGTGAATCGCCGGAGCGCTCAGGCCTTTCCAGCCCTTCTCCAGAACGAAGCCGCGGATGTCGCCGGCATCGTCCTTGCCCCAAACCACGAATACGTCGGCGATCGGGCTGTTGGTGATCCACATCTTGCTGCCGGTCAGGCTATAGCCGCCTTCCACTTTCCGTGCACGGGTGATCATTGCACCTGGATCGGAGCCATGGTTTGGCTCGGTCAGGCCAAAGCAGCCGATCCACTCGCCCGACGCCAGTTTTGGCAGGTACTTCTGTTTCTGGGCTTCAGTACCGAATTCATTGATCGGCACCATTACCAGCGAGGATTGCACGCTCATCATCGAACGGTAGCCTGAGTCGACGCGCTCGACTTCACGCGCAATCAAACCGTAGCTGACGTAGTTCAGGCCGCTGCCACCGTACTGCTCGGGAATGGTTGCACCCAGCAGACCCACTTCGCCCATTTCACGGAAGATCGCCGGATCGGTCTTTTCATGGCGGAAGGCTTCGAGCACACGCGGCGCGAGACTCTGCTGAGCGAACTGCGCAGCGGTGTCGCGGATCATGCGCTCTTCTTCGGTGAGCTGTTGATCCAGCAGCAGGGGATCGATCCAGTTGAAGCTAGCTTTACCGGCCATGAGTGTGTCCTCTCGAAACAGGTCAAATAACGTGCAGTGATCCTAGGCCGGGTTCGCCATCTGGGCAAACGAGGATTTCGCATACTGTTGTGCTAATTTCTCACTCCGAGATGTCGCAAAAGCCATTTAAGGCGATGTATTAGTGAGGTTGACGTACATGCGCAGGAAAATACCCAGTACAACGGCCCTGATCAGTTTTGAAGCCGCCGCCCGCCATGAAAGCTTTACCAAGGCAGCCCAGGAGCTTTCGCTGACCCAAGGGGCAATTTGTCGACAGATCGCCAGCCTCGAGGAGTTCCTGGGCGTGGAACTGTTCCGACGCTCCCGACGCGGGGTCAAGCTGACGGAGGCGGGTCTTTCCTACAGTCGCCGGGTTGCCACCCAACTCGATGCGGTTGAGCGCGACACCCTGTCCGTGATGGGCCAACAGGGGGCCAACGTCATAGAACTGGCCGTAGTTCCAACGTTCGGGACCCAGTGGCTGCTGCCCAGGCTCAAGGACTTTCAACAGAAACACCCGGAAGTAACAGTCAACCTGACCAACCGCACACGGCCGTTTCTGTTTGCCGACACCGATTTCGACGCAGCGATCTACTTCGGTGATGCGGATTGGTCGGGTACTGAATCCCACAGACTGATGGGCGAAAATCCGATGCCCGTGTGCAGCCCCAACCTATTGGGCCAAAAAAATGCCCTGACAGCCGCTGAAATCGCCGACCTTCCCCTTCTGCAACAGACCACCCGCCCCTACGCCTGGCGCCAATGGTTCGACTCTCAGCACCTGAACGTCCCACGCGACATGACAGGGCCGCGCTACGAGCTATTCTCCATGCTGGCCCAGGCGGCGATGCACGACATGGGGATTGCACTGATCCCGCCGTTCCTGATTCAGCGCGAATTGGCCGAGGCTCGCCTGGTGATCGCCAACCCGCAGGCGCTCTCCAGCATAAAGGCCTATTACCTGATGATTCCGGAGAGAAAGGTCGAATCGGCGTCTTTAAGGGCTTTTCGGGACTGGCTGGTAAATCAGGCCCATGGCTACAGCCTAGAAGGATAAAGGCCTGCAGAACTTATCTGACCTCGTAGTCAGAAAACTGAAAACCCTACAGATATAAGTAATTGTCGCATAGAGAGAAACTGTACGACGAAGCAGTACAAACGTGCCACAAGCGCCTGAAGACGCGGCTTTGCGCCACTATTCCAGGTCGATTCCGCATCATTCATATGGCCGATGTGTAAATTGTTGGATTTGCGCCAAAATGCCCGAAAGGCACGGCCTACAAGGGATTGAGCCGTTTGGTTGCGACATTCGGTCACGGGGTGACTTGTAGTTAATTTTCCGTCACCCGTCATAATCCCTTGTAAGGGCACAAAGTTCGCCTGCAAAATGCCGCGCCCCGCCTGAATTTAGCGGGGTCGTGCTGATCGGCCGCCCCAGCCGCACCATCCGTAGTGCATGGGTTTACTCAATAAGATCACGCAGGAGATTTGACGTGCACATTGGTGTTCCTCTCGAAACCCAGACCGGTGAAACACGGGTTGCTGCAACCCCCGAAACCATCAAGAAGCTGATCGGCCAGGGTCATAAGGTCACTGTACAAAGCGGCGCCGGCGTCAATGCCAGTGTTGTCGACAGTGCCTATGAAGCCGCAGGCGCGGCCATTGGCAGTGCCAGCGAGGCGTTTGGTGCAGAGCTGATTTTGAAGGTGGTCGCCCCCAGCGACAGCGAGCTTGCGCTGATTAAGAGCGGCACCGTTGTGGTGGGGATGCTCAATCCGTTCAACAACGAAACCATCGCCAAGATGGCTGAGTGCGGCATTACTGCCTTTGCCTTGGAGGCTGCTCCTCGCACCTCGCGCGCACAGAGCCTGGACGTGCTGTCCTCGCAAGCCAACATCGCCGGCTATAAAGCCGTGTTGCTGGCCGCTCATCACTATCCGCGCTTCATGCCGATGCTGATGACCGCCGCGGGCACCGTGAAAGCGGCGCGGGTGCTGATTCTCGGCGCCGGTGTTGCCGGGCTGCAGGCCATCGCTACGGCCAAGCGCCTGGGTGCGGTGATCGAAGCGTCTGACGTGCGTCCGGCGGTAAAAGAACAGATCGAATCCCTGGGCGCCAAGTTCGTCGACGTGCCTTACGAGACCGATGAAGAGCGCGAATGCGCTGTCGGTGTCGGCGGTTACGCTCGCCCGATGCCTGCCAGCTGGATGCAGCGCCAGGCCGTGGCCGTGCACGAACGCGCCAAACAGGCTGACATCGTCATTACCACGGCGCTGATTCCGGGTCGCAAGGCACCGACGCTGCTCAGTGCAGAGACCGTGGCACAGATGAAACCGGGCTCGGTGGTCATCGACCTGGCGGCTGCCCAAGGCGGTAACTGCCCGCTGACCGTGGCCGACCAGGTGGTTGTCGAAAACGGTGTGACCATCGTTGGCCCGACCAACCTGGCGGCCGCAGTCGCTGCCGACGCCTCGGCACTGTATGCACGCAACCTGCTGGACTTCATGAAACTGTTGTTCGATAAAGAAGGACAACTGGTGATCAACCTTGAAGACGATATCGTCGCCGCGTGCCTGATGTGCCGCGACGGCCAGATCGTGCGCAAGAACGGCTGAGGATAAAAACAATGGAAGACATGCTGATCTCTCACGGTATCTACAACCTGATCATCTTCGTGCTGGCCATCTATGTCGGCTACCACGTGGTCTGGAACGTGACCCCTGCACTGCACACCCCTCTGATGGCCGTGACCAACGCGATCTCGGCCATCGTCATCGTCGGCGCCATGCTGGCTGCCGCCCTCACCGTGACCCCACTGGGCAAGACCATGGGCACCCTCGCCGTGGCCCTGGCCGCAGTGAACGTGTTCGGTGGCTTCCTGGTTACCCGGCGCATGCTGGAAATGTTCAAGAAGAAAGCGGCTCCAGCAAAAGCTCCGGCAGCCAAGGCCGAAGCAATCAAGGCTGAGGTGCAGCAAGCATGAGCATGAATCTGGTTACTTCCCTGTATTTGATCGCCTCGGTCTGCTTCATCCAGGCGCTCAAGGGACTCTCGCACCCAACCACGTCGCGTCGCGGCAACCTGTTCGGCATGCTCGGCATGGGCCTGGCGATCCTCACCACGGTTGGCCTGATCTACAAGCTGGGCGCCGAGCTGGCCCACGACGGTATCGTCTACGTGATCGTCGGCCTGCTGATCGGCGGCACTGTCGGTACGATCATGGCCAAACGTGTTGAAATGACCAAGATGCCCGAACTGGTCGCCTTCATGCACAGCATGATCGGCCTGGCGGCGGTGTTTATCGCCGTGGCCGCCGTGGTCGAGCCACAGTCGCTGGGTATCGTCCAGAACCTCGGCGATGCGATCCCGGCCGGTAACCGCCTGGAGTTGTTCCTCGGCGCTGCCATCGGTGCGATCACCTTCTCCGGTTCGGTCATTGCCTTCGGCAAACTGGCGGGCAAGTACAAGTTCCGCCTGTTCCAGGGCGCGCCAGTACAGTTTGGCGGTCAGCACAAGCTGAACCTGCTGCTCGGCCTGGCCACACTGGCCCTGGGCGTGACCTTCATGCTCACCGGCGACTACACCGCTTTCGCCGTGATGCTGGCGCTGGCCTTCGTGCTTGGCGTGCTGATCATCATCCCGATCGGCGGTGCCGACATGCCGGTCGTCGTGTCCATGCTCAACAGCTACTCGGGCTGGGCGGCGGCGGGTATCGGCTTCTCGCTGAACAACTCGATGCTGATCATTGCCGGCTCGCTGGTCGGTTCGTCCGGCGCGATTCTTTCGTACATCATGTGCAAGGCGATGAACCGTTCGTTCTTCAACGTATTGCTCGGCGGTTTCGGCAACACGGCGGACGCAGGCCCTGCAGGCTCGAAAGAAGCGCGTCCGGTGAAATCCGGTTCGGCTGACGATGCAACCTTCCTGCTGACCAACGCCGACACCGTGATCATCGTTCCGGGCTACGGCCTGGCGGTAGCGCGGGCCCAGCATGCGCTGAAGGAACTGACCGAGAAGCTGACCCACCGTGGCGTGACCGTGAAGTACGCGATCCACCCGGTTGCCGGTCGCATGCCTGGCCACATGAACGTACTGCTGGCCGAGGCCGAAGTGCCTTACGACCAGGTGTTCGAGATGGACGACATCAACTCCGAGTTCGGCCAGGCCGACGTGGTACTGGTGTTGGGCGCGAACGACGTGGTCAACCCGGCGGCGAAGAACGATCCGAAATCGCCGATTGCCGGCATGCCGATCCTCGAAGCGTTCAAGGCCAAGACCATCATCGTCAACAAGCGCTCGATGGCCAGCGGCTATGCCGGCCTGGACAACGAGCTGTTCTACCTGGACAAAACCATGATGGTCTTCGGCGACGCCAAGAAAGTCATCGAAGACATGGTTAAAGCCGTCGAGTAAGACCGTTTCGCAGTGCCACAACGCCCCGACTCGTCGGGGCGTTTTTGTTTGTGCAAATCAATGGTCAAACCGTCGCGTTGTTACCGAAACGGTAACGGTGTTTTGTCTTAAAGCACCGGAATAGACACCTCGTTTGCGACCTTGGTAGCGGGACACAGCGCCGTGAAATTCAATAGACTGCATGTCCTGCTACCCGTTGCCCGAGATAACAATCCATGTACCGTGACCGTATTCGCCTGCCTTCGTTGTTGGATAAAGTGATGAGCGCCGCCGAGGCTGCCGCTCTGATTGAGGACGGCATGACCGTCGGCATGAGCGGCTTCACCCGTGCCGGCGAAGCCAAGGCCGTGCCCCACGCACTGGCCGAACGGGCCAAAGCCTCCCCGCTGAAGATCAGCCTGATGACCGGCGCCAGCCTGGGCAACGACCTCGACAAACAGCTCACAGAAGCCGGCGTATTGTCACGACGCATGCCGTTCCAGGTGGACAGCACCTTGCGCAAGGCGATCAACGCTGGCGATGTGATGTTCATTGACCAGCACCTCTCGGAAACCGTCGAGCAATTGCGCAACCAGCAACTGAAGCTGCCGGACATCGCGGTGATCGAAGCCGTGGCCATTACCGAGCAAGGTCATATCGTGCCGACCACTTCCGTGGGCAACTCGGCCAGCTTCGCGATTTTCGCCAAGCACGTGATCGTCGAGATCAATCTGGCGCACAACCCCAACCTCGAAGGTCTGCACGACATCTATATCCCGACCTATCGCCCGACCCGTACGCCGATTCCCTTGGTCAAGGTCGACGATCGCATTGGCAGCACCGCCATCCCGATTCCACCGGAAAAGATCGTCGCGATCGTGGTCACCAATCAGTCCGACTCACCGTCCACCGTGCTGCCTCCGGACGTGGATACCCAAGCGATCGCCGATCACCTGATCGACTTCTTCAAGCAAGAAGTCGGCGCGGGACGCATGACCAACAAGCTCGGCCCACTGCAGGCCGGGATCGGCACCATCGCCAACTCCGTGATGTGTGGTTTGATCGATTCGCCATTCGAAGACCTGACCATGTACTCCGAGGTGCTTCAGGACTCGACGTTCGACTTGATCGATGCCGGCAAGTTGAGTTTTGCCTCTGGCAGTTCGATCACCTTGTCGAGTCGCCGCAACGCTGACGTATTCGGCAACCTGGAGCGCTACAAGGACAAACTGGTGCTGCGCCCTCAGGAAATCTCCAACCACCCGGAAGTGGTCCGCCGCCTCGGTATCATCGGCATCAACACCGCCCTTGAATTCGATATCTATGGCAACGTCAACTCCACCCATGTCTGCGGCACGCGGATGATGAACGGCATTGGCGGCTCGGGCGACTTCGCGCGCAACGCGCACTTGGCGATTTTCGTCACCAAGTCGATCGCCAAGGGCGGGGCGATTTCCAGCGTGGTGCCGATGGTCAGCCACGTTGACCATACCGAACATGATGTCGACATCCTCGTCACCGAAGTCGGCCTGGCGGACCTGCGCGGCCTGGCACCCCGGGAGCGGGCACGCGTCATCATCGACAACTGCGTACATCCAGATTATCGCCAGGCACTGAACGACTACTTCACGGCCGCCTGCGCCATCGGCGGACACACGCCCCATATCCTGCGTGATGCACTGAGCTGGCACATGAACCTGGAAGAAACCGGGAGAATGATCGCTGTTTGATTGATACAGATGGCAGCTGACGCAAACACAGTTTCGTCAGCTTGCTGTTGTCACCTCGTAATCTGACAAAAACTGTACTGCTGTACCGGTCATTTCCTACCGAATTTTCCTACTCCA
The DNA here is from genome assembly GCF_058795195.1 of Pseudomonas sp. GW823-FHT06B06. Taxonomy (NCBI): domain Bacteria; kingdom Pseudomonadati; phylum Pseudomonadota; class Gammaproteobacteria; order Pseudomonadales; family Pseudomonadaceae; genus Pseudomonas; species Pseudomonas sp. GW823-FHT06B06. Next base: position 8,902 of record NZ_JBXAHO010000008.1, read on the forward strand.
CTCCGCCAAATCAGTAAAATCGCACCATAATGGCGCAGATAGATACAGTTGCCTCATTTTTGACCAGTACACCCCCTATAAACAGTTAACTGAGCTCTCACAATACAGATGAACTGTATCTACAGAGACTAGGCAAACAAGAGGATCATGGGCACCAGTTAAGCCACTACCTAATCCCGCCATAAGCGGAAGGATGAAAACCATGGAACGTACACTCAGTTCCGAACTGTTCTTCGAAGACACTGCTGCAAAAACCCAGGCTTCCATGCCTCTGCGCGTTATCGCCAACCTGATGCTGTGGCAGCGCCGCATCTCCAGCCGCCACCAACTGGCTCGCCTGGATTCGCGTCTGCTGGCTGACGCCGGGATTAGCGAAGCACAACGCTACGAAGAGCTGAGCAAGCCGTTCTGGCGCTAAGTCAGCGTCGCTGGCTCTGACCCGCAGGGTCCACCGCCAGCAACCCGAATTGCACAAACAAAGCCCGTCGTGGGACTCCACGACGGGCTTTGTCGTTTCAGGTGTTATCAATGCGCAAACAGGTACAGTTTTTATAGTTCAGGATCAGACCATTACAGTTTGCAATCGACTATCGACCGCTCGAACTGATTTTTAGCAACCTTTTCTCTTATAGGCTGTTCGAAACGACCTGCTCAGGCCTAATATCAAGCCAGAACGTGGCGCCCCCCGAGTGTCTGGCGTCTGAATCACCAGACACTGCGCCACCTTTATCGTCTTATCCAAAGGAGTTACACCATGTCCCGTCTTCGTCTGCTCAGCGCTGCAGCCCTGCTTGCCGTGGCTGCCAATGCCCACGCCACCAGCTTCATCGTGACCACCGATGCCGTCGTCGGTGCACTCAAAGCCACGTCCGACGCCACCTCCGACGTGACGTCTTCGTTCAAGGACGACAAGATCGTGCTCGCGGCCCGTGACGACGCTGCCAGCTTCGTCGCCAGCGAAGGTTCGATTCGTGGGGTAAAACTGGAAAGCGCACTCGATCACATTCGCCACCAGGCTCCGCAACTGAATGCAACAGACGCCCAGCTGGCGCAAGCCATCCTGACCATCTAAGCGTTTTCCATGATGGGGGACACGCGTGACGTGTCCCAATGTTTCAGCGCTGGCTCTAGCCCGGGCCTTGCGCTAGCCTTGGGACTCACATTCAACTGTCGAGTCTCATGCGTTTTCTTTCAAACCTGCTGGTTGCTCCAGTCTTTCTAGCAGCCTGCTATTCGGGGGCAGCCCATGCCTTCGACGCGTTTAACCTGTCTACCCAAGGCATCGTGGCCAGCGTTTATGCCACAGGCCTGGTGACCTCTGCCCCCTTCGATCATAAACTGCTCCTCAACGCCCGGGATGATGCCGCGGTATTCATCGCCAGTGATGGTCGAATGAGAGGCGCACGACTGGAGTCGGCCTTGAATTACCTGCGCCAGGCCCAGCCAAAACTTCATGCCAGTGACCTTGAACTGGCACGAGCAATTCTCGTCCAATAGTTATCCCATGTTTCTCCGGAGTCGTTCCATGCGTAACCCGCTGATTGTTGCCACCCTTGGCCTATTGTTGTTGGCTGATGTGGCCCAGGCCCAAACCCTGGTTGCCACCAGCAACATCCTCATTCGTGCCACCCAGCGCACACTGGATTTCACTTCCGACACCACGACGTCGATCCGCGACTCTAAAATCGTCCGTGAAGCCCAGGACGATGCCGCCAGTTTCGTCGCCAGCAACGGCGATATTCGTGGTGCACACTTGGAATCTGCACTCAATTTGTTGCGCACTCGCGTTCCTGAAGCCCGCGATGCCAGTGATCAGGATCTCGCCGAAGCCATCCTCGCACTGTGAGGTCTCCAGCTTCCTGGCTGTTGGCCGGGGCCCTGCTGCTGTTTGGCAGCACGGCCCACGCCGACCTCGAACTACACCTCAAGACCGAAGGCCTTAGCCCGGCGCAACAGCGGGCCAGCCAGGCGTTGCTTGATGAAGCCATGCAGGCATTGCCGCCACGGTTCATCGAGCAACTCGACCGGCGTATCGACGTCGGCTGGACCGATAAAATGCGCAGCGATGCCTACGGTCAGGCGTCGCTGGTTTCCGAACTCGATCTGAATCGCAATTTGTTGGCGAGCCTCACCGATGGCAGCGCCGCCACCAAGAAAACCTATCGCCCCCATGGCACTGTGCGCCGGGAAATGCTCGCGACGGTGCTGCATGAGCTGACCCATATTTATGATCGCTCGCGCCTCTGGCCAAACGCGGAACGCACGCTGATCCAGCGCTGCACCCAACGCAGCGGCAGTTCAGGGCTGATCGGTATTCCCGATCAATGCCGTGGGCAGTCCGATAGACGCTTTACCTTGAGCGATGATCCGCGCCTGCTCGACCTTGCCGGCTGGCAACAGTACGTTGGCCGTCGGGGCGAGCGCGAACAGCACAACCGTCAGATCGCCCGCAGCCCGGATATCTACGAGACCAGCAGCCCCAAGGAATTCGTCGCGGTCAACATGGAGTATTTCCTCCTCGACCCGAGCTACGCCTGTCGTCGCCCTGCGCTGTACCGCTACTACAAGGAGCGTTTCGGCTGGGCACCTGCGGCCAAGAACGATTGCGGCAAGACCTTCGCATTCCTCAACGCCGGCAATGACTTTGCCAAGACGCCTTTGGGCCAGGTCGATCCGGAGCGGGTCTACGCCGTCGACTATCTACTGGCAGAGGCCAATCAGAACTGGGTCAGCCGTTGGGGCCACAGCATGTTGCGCCTGGTGATCTGTGCACCTGGCCGGCCACGCGGGCCGGATTGCCGCCTGGACCTGGACCAGCACCTGGTGTTGTCCTACCGTGCGTTCGTGGGCGACGTGCAACTATCGAGTTGGGATGGACTGGTGGGTAAATACCCCTCACGCCTGTTCGTGTTGCCGCTGGCCCAAGTGATCGACGAATACACCAAGACCGAGTTACGCAGCCTCGCCTCCGTGCCACTGAACCTGTCTCGTGAAGAGGTTGAAAACGTGGTGGAGCGTGCCGCAGAGATGCACTGGAGTTACGACGGCAACTACTTCTTCCTGTCGAACAACTGCGCTGTCGAAGAGCTGAAGTTATTGCGTGGCGGCACCAACAACTCAAAACTGGTTGCCCTGGACAACATCATGCCCAATGGTTTGCTGGAGGTGCTCAAGGGGCGCGGTCTGGCGGATACCAGCGTGCTGGACGATCCACGTGAGGCGCTTCGCCTGGGCTATCGCTTTGACTCTTTCCGCGATCGCTATCAAGCAATGTTCGAGGTATTGAGAAAACAGCTACCGATCAAACAGGAGAAGGTCGAAGACTGGCTGTCCCTGACCGCCGCACAACGCCGCCAATGGTTCGATCAGGCAGATTTGCGCACCAGCGCGGCATTGCTCTTACTGGAACAGGCAAGCTATCGCCAGCAGTTGCTTCTGGCCCAGGACGAGGTCAAACAACGTTATCTGGGTGCCCGTGAGCTGAAAAACGGCGGAATGGACAAAGCCAACGCGACACTGAGGCAAATTCTCGATAACAGCGGTTTCCTCAGTCGTCCGGCGGAATTACTCGGCAGCGGCGGGTATGGCTTGCCACAACCTGCTGAATGGCAACGCCTGGAATCGGAGACCAGCCTGCGGCAGAAGCAGCTTCAGGCACTGACCGGGGATCTGGACAAGGAAGTCCGGGCCCTACTCGATCCAGACCGCGCAGCGGAAATGGCGGCCAACGAAGCCAACGTGAAACAGATCGGTGAGCATCTGCGTAAATTGCACAAGGCAGCAGGTGGCCTTCAATTGCCTTGAGGCTAAAAAAGCAAAAGGGCTTCAGAACATTGTCCTGAAGCCCTCGATCTTGCTGATCAACCTGTGACGAGAGGGTTTGATTCCTCTGTGTAGCAACTGTTCCGTTAGCTGACGCGGGCCTTACGCACGCCATCGGCCAATGCCGAGCACAGGCTCAGCACACCATCGATCGCCTGTTCCGGCGTCGTGGCATTGGCGATGTGATCGATCAGTGCCGAACCCACCACCACTCCGTCCGCCAGGCGCGCGATGGACGCCGCTTGCTCTGGCGTGCGAATGCCGAAACCGATGCTGATCGGCAGATCGGTGTGACGGCGCAGACGAGTGACCGCTTCTTCGACGTGTTCCAGGGTTGCTGCGCCAGCACCGGTCACACCGGCCACCGATACGTAGTAAACAAACCCGGAGCTACCATTAAGGACTGTTGGCAGACGCACATCGTCAGTGGTCGGGGTAGTCAGGCGAATGAAATCGAGACCGGCGGCCTGGGCCGGGTCGCACAACTCACCGTTATGCTCGGGCGGCATGTCCACCACGATCAGGCCATCGACACCGGCCTCTTTTGCATCGGTGATGAAACGCGGTACACCGTACTTGTGGATCGGGTTGAAGTAACCCATCAGGACGAGTGGCGTCTCGTTGTTGTCCTTGCGGAACTCACGCACCATTTCCAGGGTTTTCGCCAGGTTCTGCTTGGCCGCCAGCGCGCGAATATTGGCGAGCTGGATCGCCGGGCCGTCGGCCATCGGATCGGTGAAAGGCATGCCCAATTCGATCACGTCGGCGCCAGCGGCTGGCAAACCCTTGAGGATCGCCAGGGAGGTGTCGTATTCCGGGTCGCCGGCGGTGACGAAGGTCACCAGGGCGGCGCGGTTCTGTTCCTTGAGTTCGGCAAAACGCGTTTGCAGGCGGCTCATCAGTGTTTCTCCTGCTTGGATTGCTCGTGTTGAGAGTGTTCCATGTGGTGCATCACGGTCTGCATGTCTTTGTCGCCGCGACCCGACAGGTTGACCACCATCAGGTGATCCTTCGGCAGCGTCGGCGCGCGCTTGAACACTTCAGCCAGGGCATGGGCGCTTTCCAGGGCAGGAATGATCCCTTCCAGACGGCAGCACTGGTGGAATGCAGCGAGCGCTTCGTCGTCGGTCACCGAGGTGTACTGGACACGGCCGATGTCATGCAACCAGGCGTGCTCCGGGCCGATGCCCGGGTAGTCCAGACCAGCGGAGATCGAGTGTGCGTCAATGATCTGGCCATCGTCGTCCTGCAGCAGGAAGGTCCGGTTGCCGTGCAGCACACCCGGTACGCCGCCGTTCAGGCTGGCCGCGTGCTTGCCGGTCTCGATGCCGTGGCCGGCCGCCTCCACGCCGATGATCTCAACGCTCTTGTCATCCAGGAACGGGTGGAACAGGCCCATGGCATTGGAACCGCCACCGATGCACGCCACCAGGCTGTCCGGCAGGCGGCCTTCCTGGGCTTGCAGCTGGTCACGGGTTTCCTTGCCGATAACGGCCTGGAAGTCGCGGACCATTGCCGGATAAGGGTGTGGACCGGCGACGGTGCCGATCAGGTAGAAGGTGCTGTCGACGTTGGTCACCCAGTCGCGCAGGGCTTCGTTCATCGCATCCTTCAGGGTGCCGGTGCCGGCCACGACCGGGATCACTTCAGCGCCCAACAGCTTCATGCGGAACACGTTGGCCTGCTGGCGTTCGATGTCGGTGGTGCCCATGTAGATCACGCAGTCCAGGCCAAAACGCGCAGCCACGGTGGCGGTCGCCACCCCGTGCATGCCAGCGCCGGTTTCGGCAATGATACGTTTCTTGCCCATGCGTCGCGCCAAAAGGATCTGGCCGATGCAGTTGTTGATCTTGTGCGCGCCAGTGTGGTTCAGCTCTTCGCGCTTGAGATAAATCTTCGCGCCGCCACAGAATTCGGTCAGACGTTCGGCGAAATAGAGCGGGCTCGGACGACCGACGTAGTCGCGCTGGAAGTACGCCAGCTCTTCCTTGAATGCCGGATCTTCCTTGGCCGCTTCGTATTCGCGGGCCAGGTCAAGGATCAGTGGCATCAGGGTTTCAGCGACGTAACGGCCGCCAAACGCGCCGAACAGGCCGTTGGCGTCAGGGCCGTTGCGCAGATTAGTCTGGGTCATGGGGCGCTCCAATTGAATGCGTGATATGACAATGGGCTTAACTCTACCCCTGACGCCAGGCTCTGAAAACCGATAAGATCGCCACAACCTGTCAGGAAAACTCACAGATATCATGAGCCACGATCTGCCACCCCTGAACGCCTTGCGCGCCTTCGAAGCCACTGCCCGCCTGAACAGCGTCAGCCAGGCTGCCGAGCAGCTGCATGTCACCCACGGTGCTGTCAGTCGCCAACTGAAGGTGCTTGAAGAACACCTCGGGGTGAGCCTGTTCACCAAGGAAGGCCGTGGCCTGAAACTCACAGATGCCGGCATGCGTTTACGCGATGCCAGCGCCGACGCCTTCGAACGCCTGCGCACGGTGTGCGCCGAGCTCACGCAAAGCACTGCCGATGCACCGTTCGTCCTGGGCTGCTCAGGAAGCCTGCTGGCACGCTGGTTCATACCGCGCCTGGGCCGACTGAACGCTGATCTGCCTGATTTGCGCCTGCACCTGTCAGCCGGCGAAGGCGATCTCGATCCCCGTCGCCCCGGCCTGGATGCCCTGCTCGTATTTGCCGAACCGCCCTGGCCCGCTGATATGCAGGTCTTCGAATTGGCCAGCGAACGGATCGGCCCGGTCATGAGCCCACGGTTCGCCGGTTATGAGCACCTGGAAACAGCGCCGGCTGCAGCGCTGCTCACTGAACCCTTGCTGCATACCACTTCGCGACCGCAAGCCTGGCCCAGTTGGGCGCAGCAAAGCGGCCTCGACGCCAAAGCGTTGAAGTACGGCCAAGGTTTCGAGCATTTGTATTATTTGCTGGAAGCGGCCGTAGCCGGACTGGGTGTTGCGATTGCTCCCGAGCCGCTGGTGGCCGAGGACCTGAAGGCGGGTCGCCTGGTCGCCCCTTGGGGATTTTGCGAAACACCCGCTCAACTGGCCCTGTGGCTACCCAAGCGCGCCGCGGACGGGCGCGCCAGGCAACTGGCGCAATGGCTCAAGACTGAGCTGCGCCAGACAGATCATTCCCCGCGCTTAAACAGCAAATAGGCCGCCAACAGGCCCAGCGCACCAACGGCAACACCAGCAGTCGTCCAAGGGTGTTCCTGCGCGTAATCCCGAGTGGCAATTCCGGTTTCACGGGTTTTGACCTTGACCTCTTCATAGGCATCCGAGAGCAGATGGCGTGAATGCCTCAGAGCGTTCTCGGCATTGCCTTTAAGCACCTTGAGGGTTTTACGCGACTCGTCCGAGGCGTCGTCCTTCAGGCTTTCCAAGGATTTGAGCAGACTCTCGATCTCCGCTTCCATGCTTTGCAATGAGGCTTTACGTAACGAGCTGTTGGCCATGGTGGCTCTCCTGCATTGTTGATGAGTGGCGTGTGTTGGTTGGGACTTCAGGGACTCGAGAAAGTGCAGTAAATGTGAGTATCAATGTCGCAACGACCGAAGGAAGTAAGACAGAAAATCACTGCTAGGCTGTATTTCACACCCTAAGGAGAACGCCATGACTGACCATCACACCTATAAGAAAGTCGAACTCGTCGGCTCGTCCACCAGTAGTATTGAAGACGCGATCAACAACGCACTGGCCGAGGCCAACAAAAGTCTCAAGTACATGGAATGGTTCGAAGTCACTGAGACCCGTGGCCATATCAAGGATGGCAAGGCTGCGCACTTCCAGGTGACACTCAAGGTCGGGTTCCGGATTGCCAGTAGCTGACGTTGGTTCTAGTCTGTTGAACTTGAGCGCTGGCCGAATGCCATAAGGAATGGCAGTGCGCTAGATGCGTTTCCGGCCAATGGCTGGATGCCTTTTTTTGATCCGACCAGAGAAATGCGACTGATGAAGAAATTTATTTTGGCGGTAGGCTTGTTGAGCCTGGTGGGTACTGCCTTTGCTGACAACGGCAAAAATTGCGAAGAATTGAAAGCCGAAATCGCAGCAAAGCTCGACGCCAAGGGCATTTCCGGCTATTCGCTGGAAATTGTCGACAAAGGCAATGCGTCTGGCGGGAAAATCGTCGGCACCTGCGAGAAGGGCAGCAAGGAAATAGTCTATAAGCGGTAGCACCAGAAAACGGTAGCCCCAACCGATTGCCAGCAAAAAGCCGACGCCATCGCGTCAGCTTTTTTGCGGTCAACGTGTTCAGCCCTTCATGACTTGCGCCAGCAGCTCATAGGAATGCAGCCGATCCGCATGTTCGTACAGGTCGCAGGTAAAAATCAGCTCGTCGGCTTGGGTCTGCTCGATCAGCACGTCCAGCTTGGCGCGGATTTTTTGCGGGCTGCCGATCATCGCCAATCCCAGGAAATCGCTGACCGCCTCTTTCTCATGAGGCAACCACAGCCCGTCCATCGTCTTCACCGGCGGGCGCTGCACCAGGCTCTGACCACGCATCAGCGCAAGAATACGCTGGAATACCGAGGTCGCCAGATAATCGGCGTGTTCATCCGTGTCGGCGGCGACCAAAGGCACGCCAAGCATTACGTATGGCTTGTCCAGCACGGCGGAAGGCTTGAAGTGATTGCGGTAGACGCGAATGGCCTCATGCATGAAGCGCGGAGCAAAATGTGACGCGAACGCATAAGGCAAACCGCGCTCCCCTGCCAGCTGCGCACTGAAAAGGCTTGAGCCCAGCAACCAGATCGGCACATTCGTGCCGGTACCCGGCATTGCGATGACGCGCTGGTCCGGGGTGCGCGGGCCGAGATAACGCACCAGTTCGGCCACATCTTCCGGGAAGTCGTCGGCACTGCCGGAACGTTCGCGACGCAGCGCACGGGCCGTCATCTGGTCGGAACCGGGCGCACGGCCAAGCCCCAGGTCGATGCGCCCTGGATACAGACTTTCCAGCGTGCCGAATTGTTCGGCGATGACCAGCGGTGCATGGTTTGGCAGCATTACCCCACCGGACCCGACACGGATGGTCGACGTACCACCGGCCAGATAGCCAAGCAGCACGGAGGTTGCAGAACTGGCAATACCGTCCATGTTGTGATGTTCAGCCACCCAAAAGCGGTTATAGCCGAACTTCTCGACGTGCTGCGCCAGGTCCAGCGAGTTGCGCAACGACTGGGCGGCGCTGCCGTTTTCGCGCACGGGCACCAGGTCGAGGGTCGAGAACTTGATATCGGACAGTCGTTTCATAATCCTGCTTCTCCAATTGAGGGCGCAGGTTTTTTTACAAACGAAAACCTGCCGAATCCATAAGCGTGTTTCATGCAATGAGGGCATATACCCGAGTTTCAATAGCAAGGCGAAATTTAGCGACAAAAAACCGAACGATCAGATGCGCTGAACTTTGCTCCCCGGTCTACCCTCAGAACCCTAACGACCGAAACCACAACGGCGCGACGCTTCGCGCCGGATCTTGAGGAGACAGGCATGGCTATCACCAAGAAAGCATCGGCCCATTGGGAAGGTGATCTGAAAACCGGCATCGGCTCGATTTCCACCGAAACCGGTGTGCTCAGGGACGCGCCCTATGGCTTCAAGGCCCGCTTTGAGGGCGGAAAGGGCACAAATCCGGAGGAGTTGATCGGTGCGGCCCATGCGGGCTGTTTCTCCATGGCGTTTTCGATGATTCTCGGTGAGGCCGGCCTCAAGGCCGACAGCATCGATACCAACGCCGAAGTGACCCTGGACCAGGTAGAAGGTGGTTTCGCGATCACGGCCGTGAAATTGATCCTCAAGGCAAAAATCCCCGGCGCGAGCCAGGCGCAGTTCGATGAGTTGAGCAACAAGGCCAAAGAGGGTTGTCCGGTCTCCAAGGTGCTGAATGCGAAAATCAGCCTGGATGCGACGCTGGTCAACTAAGTTCGCATGATCGCAGCCTTCGGCAACTCTTGATCCTGTAGGAGTTGCCGCAGGCTGCGATCTTTTTTGATTTGAAACAGATTTGCCCGGTAAAACTGTGGTCGAATAAATGACAGCAGCACAAACGCATGACCTATGCGCGCTGCCTCAAGGAGCTTCAACCATGAAACGTTTTACCTTGGCGATTATCTGCTGCACCCTGGCCACTTCGGCCCTGGCGGCACCCAAACCTTGTGAAGAGCTCAAGGCCGAAATCGAAGCCAAGATCCAGGCCCGAGGCGTGACGTCCTACACCTTGGAAATCGTTACCAACGACGAAGTGCACGATCAGAACATGGTCGTTGGCTCCTGCGACGGCGGCACCAAGAAAATCATCTACCAGAAGAATGACCGCTGACCTGAATCAAGGCACACAGTTGATCTGGCTCGCTTCGGCGACGATCTCGCGCCTGGCGTTATACAGGCGCGCTTCAGGGGTGAACGCCATGGAACGGGCTTGTAACAGATAACGCTGACCGGCTTCGAAATGATCGTATTTAACGATTATGTAGCATAGCCGCTCCGTAGTACCGCCGAACAAGTCCGAGCTCCCGCCTGGCACTTCAAAATCGAAGCGCACGGTCAGCTCGTGGCTACCGGGAGTGACCTGGAAAAAACGCCCGTCACGCAAGCGCTGGTTATCCAGTCGCTCCGCCATCAGCAATTTATCGTTAGGAAATGGCGTAGAGAAGTCTACCCACGCCATGTGCGGATTGGCCGCCGGCATAGGCGTCGAACAGCCGGCCACGGCACTTGCAGCCAGTAACAGCATCAACCTGCGCATGATAAATATCCCTATGTCAGGATATTCAGGATAGCGCCGATCAGGATCGTTGACAGCCCGCTGGTGTGCCCTGGCCAATCACTTTTCGCTGTTGATCATACAGCTTGGCCCATGGCCGGAAACCAATATTCCCCGCCTGCAATTGATAGCGCTCGCCTGCATTGAAGTCGTTGAATTTCACATTCATCTGACAGTCTCGCCACAGCGGTTGCGCATCGGGACCGATATTGGTGGGCTGGACGGGGAACTGGTAGCGAACGGTCAACTCATGGCTGCCGGGTTGAACCTCGAAATAGCGCTTGTCGGTTGCCGCTTTGTTGTCCACTTCAAACGCCAGCAGGGCCGTGTCTTCCTGATGTGACTCCAGATCGATCCAGGCTTGCGTCGGGTCATGGCGAGGTAATCCGAATCCAGCACATCCGGCCAGCATCAGCAGGCCTCCCGTCAGCATCAACTTGCGCATAGCGGAGCTCCAGTCAAGCGGGATAGTCTTGCGAGCAGACTTTCCAGGGATTTTTTTATTTTGATCAGGCCGCGTCGAAGCCTTGGGTTACTTGATCGCGTTTTACGCATTTTGTTTCCGGGTGTGCTGTTTTTGTTACTCAACGGTTGTTCCAGCGTCAGCTACTACAGCCAGTTGGCCAGTGGTCAACTGCAATTGCTGCGGGCCCGGGAACCCGTTGCCCGCGTCATTGCCGACCCACAGCGCGATCAGAAATTGCGCGCGCACCTGGTCCAATCACAAAAGGCCAGGACCTTTGCCAGCCAGCAACTACACCTGCCGGATAATCAGAGTTACCGCCTGTATGCCGACATTGGCCGTCCCTACGTGGTCTGGAACGTGTTTGTCACACCGGAATTTTCCCTGAAGCCACAAAACCACTGCTTCCCCGTCGCCGGTTGCGTGGCTTATCGCGGCTATTACAGCCAGAGTGCGGCTCGCGGTGAGGCGGCGCTGCAGCGCATGCAAGGCATGGACGTGTCCATCGGTGGAGTAGAGGCCTATTCGACCCTAGGGTGGTTCAACGATCCGATCATGAACTCAATGATGGGCTGGGGCGATGAACGACTGGCCACGCTGATCTTTCATGAACTCGCGCATCAGCGTGTTTATGTGAAGGATGACACTGAGTTCAACGAGTCATTCGCCACCTTTGTCGAGCAGGAAGGCACCCGCCAATGGCGGGCTTACCGTAGCCTTCCACCCGTAAACAGAACACAGGAGAAACAACGGGGCCAATTCATTCAGCTGATTCTGGACACCCGCACCCGGCTTGAAAAGCTATACACCCTGCCGCTGCCGCCCGAACAAATGCGCCAGCGTAAAGCTGAGGCGTTCGAACAGTTGCGCGCCGAATACCGCCAGATGCGTGATGAACAATGGGCCGGGGACAAACGCTACGACGCTTGGATTAATGCGCCGATGAACAATGCACGATTGCTGCCGTTCGGTCTGTATGACCAATGGGTGCCGGCGTTTGCGGCGTTGTTCAGGCAAGTAGGTGGGGATTGGGTGAAGTTTTATGCACAGGTCGAAAAGTTGGGGGCGTTGCCGGTTGAACAGCGTAAAGCGGCGTTGAAGGCGTTGTAGGAGCCAGGCTTGCCGGCGAACCAGGCGCCGCGGTTGTACCTGTTGCACCGCGTTATCGTTCTTCGCGGGCAAGCCTCGCTCCTACAGGCGAATTGGGCGCCGCGCTGTGTCTGTTGCCCCGCGTCATCGTTTTTCGCCGCCAAGTCGGATCGCCGCCCGCTCGCTCCTACTCGCGCAAAAACGCCTGATGCATCTCGTCCAACGTTTCAAAATGATAAGTCGGTGCTTCGGCACTCAACTCCTCCCGACTGCCAAACCCATAACCCACCGCTGCCGCATCCAGCCCGTTACTGCGCGCGCCGATCAGGTCGTGCTTACGGTCGCCGATCATCAGGGTACTCGCCGGGTCGAGGCCTTCTTCGGCCATCAGGTGGGCGATCAGTTCGACCTTGTTGGTCCGGGTGCCGTCCAGTTCGCTGCCATAGATCACCTTGAAGTGTTTGGCGAAGTCGAAATGGCGAGCGATTTCCCGGGCGAAAACCCAGGGTTTAGAGGTCGCGATGTACAGCTGTCGTCCTTGCCCACCCAGGGTTTCGAGCAGCGGTGTAACACCGTCGAATACGCGGTTTTCATAAAGCCCGGTAACCTTGAAGCGTTCCCGATAGAAGTTCACCGCCTCCCAGGCCCTGGGCTCGTCAAAGCTATAAAACTGCATGAAAGCCTGTAACAAGGGCGGACCGATGAAGTGTTCGAGTTTGGTCAGGTCGGGTTCATCGATGCCCAGCTTACCCAGGGCAAACTGGATCGAACGGGTGATGCCTTCGCGCGGGTCGGTCAGGGTGCCATCAAGGTCAAACAGAACGGTTTGGTAATGCATGAAGATTCCTGGGCGATAGCGAGACATTTCAGATCTGGTCGTAGCCTTCGGCCAGATGCAAATCCTTGAGCTTCACGTAGTTCGCCGCGCTGTAGGTGAAAAAGGCTTGTTCCTTGTCAGTCAGTGGCCGGATCTGTTTCACCGGGCTGCCCACATACAGGAAACCGCTTTCCAGGCGTTTACCCGGAGGTACCAGGCTTCCGGCACCAATAATAACGTCGTCGGCGACCACCGCGCCGTCCATGACGATGCTGCCCATGCCGATCAGGACCCGGCTGCCCACAGTGCAGCCATGCAGCATGACTTTGTGGGCGATGGTCACGTCGTCGCCAATAAGTAACGGGAAACCATCCGGATTGAACGGCCCGGCATGGGTGATGTGCAGCACGCAGCCATCCTGCACGCTGGTACGCGCGCCAATGCGGATGCGGTGCATGTCGCCACGGATCACCGTCAATGGCCATACCGAGCTGTCTTCGCCGATTTCAACATCGCCGATCACCACCGCCGAACTGTCGACAAAAGCGCCTTTGCCGAGCAACGGCGTGTGGTTCTGGTACTTGCGAAGGGACACGATAGGTTCTCTCTCTGTCGCTGATAGCTGCGGTGAGTGTCGATTGTAATTAAGATGGCTGCATGTTTCTTCCAGCCAAGGTGCCAACCGTGAGCGTGAACAACCCTCTTTTGCAGTCCTACGACCTGCCGCCGTTCTCCGCGATCCGTGCCGAGCATGTGCAACCGGCCATTGAACAGATCCTGGCTAACAACCGCGCCGCCATTATCGAGATCCTCAAGACCCAGGGCAAACAACCGACCTGGGCCGGCCTGGTGCTGGCCATGGACGAGCTCAATGACCGCCTGGGTGCGGCGTGGAGTCCGGTCAGCCATTTGAATGCCGTGTGCAACAGTGCCGAACTGCGTGAAGCCTATGAGGCTTGCCTGCCTGCATTGAGCGCCTACTCCACGGAAATGGGCCAGAACCGTGAACTGTTCCAGGCGTATGAGGCCTTGGCCAACAGTCCGGAAGCCGCCGGTTTCGACGTAGCGCAGAAAACTATCCTGGAACACGCCCTGCGCGATTTTCGTCTGTCGGGTATCGACCTGCCGGAATCCGAGCAGAAGCGCTACGCCCAAGTGCAGAGCAAACTGTCGGAGCTGGGTAGCCGCTTCTCCAACCAATTGCTGGATGCCACCCAGGCCTGGACCAAGCACATCACCGACGAAGCTGCCCTCGCCGGCCTGACCGATTCGGCCAAGGCGCAAATGGCCGCCGCCGCGCAAGCCAAGGACCTCGATGGCTGGCTGATCACCCTGGAATTCCCGAGCTACTACGCGGTAATGACCTACGCCCACGATCGCGCACTGCGTGAAGAAGTCTACGCTGCGTACTGCACCCGCGCCTCGGACCAGGGCCCGAATGCCGGCCAGAACGACAACGGCCCGGTCATGCAGGAAATCCTTGACCTGCGTCAGGAGCTGGCCAAGCTCCTGGGGTTCGCCAGTTTCTCGGAACTGAGCCTGGCCACCAAAATGGCGGAATCCAGCGATCAGGTGCTGAGCTTCCTGCGCGACCTGGCCAAGCGCAGCAAGCCGTTCGCCGCCCAGGACCTGGAACAGCTCAAGGCCTATGCGGCCGAACAGGGCTGCCCGGACCTGCAAAGCTGGGACAGCGGCTTCTATGGCGAAAAACTTCGCGAACAACGTTACAGCGTTGCCCAGGAAGCCCTGCGTGCCTACTTCCCGATCGATAAAGTACTGGGCGGCCTGTTTGCCATCGTGCAACGCCTGTACGGCATCGAAATCGCCGAGCAGCAAGGCTTCGACACCTGGCACCCGGATGTGCGCCTGTTCGAAATCAAGGAAAACGGCCAGCACGTCGGCCGCTTCTTCTTCGACCTCTACGCTCGCGCCAACAAACGCGGTGGTGCCTGGATGGACGGTGCCCGCGATCGTCGCCGCACCGCCGAAGGGATGCTGCAAAGCCCGGTGGCCAACCTGGTGTGCAACTTCACTCCGGCCGACAGCGGCAAGCCTGCGCTGCTGACCCACGATGAAGTCACCACTCTGTTCCACGAGTTCGGTCATGGCTTGCATCACCTGCTGACCCGCGTCGAACACGCCGGGGTGTCCGGCATCAACGGTGTGGCCTGGGACGCGGTCGAGCTGCCAAGCCAATTCATGGAAAACTGGTGCTGGGAGCCCGAGGGGCTTGCGCTGATCTCCGGTCACTATGAAACCGGCGAACCACTGCCCCAGGACCTGCTACAGAAAATGCTGGCGGCGAAAAACTTCCAGTCCGGCCTGATGATGGTTCGCCAACTGGAGTTCTCGCTGTTCGACTTCGAACTGCACGCCACCCATGGTGACGGTCGCAGCGTATTGCAAGTGCTTGAAGGCGTGCGCGACGAAGTGTCGGTGATGCGTCCTCCGGCCTACAACCGCTTCCCTAACAGCTTCGCGCACATCTTCGCCGGTGGTTACGCGGCGGGTTACTACAGCTACAAATGGGCTGAAGTGCTCTCGGCCGATGCTTTCTCCAAATTCGAGGAAGAGGGCGTGCTCAATGCCGACACCGGCCGGGCATTCCGCGAAGCGATCCTCGCGCGCGGCGGTTCTCAAGAGCCGATGGTGCTGTTCGTCGATTTCCGTGGTCGTGAGCCGTCGATTGACGCACTCTTGCGCCACAGCGGCCTGAGTGAGGGCGCAGCAGCATGAGTGAGAGCCCCGTGATTACCAAACGACGCTTTATCGCCGGCGCGGTTTGTCCAGCCTGCAGCGAGCCGGACAAGTTGATGATGTGGAGCGAAGACGACGTACCGCATCGCGAATGCGTGGCTTGCGGTTACTCCGATACGCTGAATGAACAAGGCCTGTCCGTTCCCAAGGAACTGGGTACCCGGGTCAACACTTCCGCACTCAAGCCTGCGGACACCAAGGTTCAGGCCGTGCAGTTTTTTCCGAATCCGAAGCTGAAGAAAAAGCCTGACGAGCAACACTGAGAGGAAAGCGACACCTCTCACGGCGCAACGCCGTGAGAGGTATTGAGATTCCGTCAAGGCATGGAAATGCTGACGTAGGCTTTGGCCAGCGCCAGCAGTTTCATCATGTCCTCGGCATCAATATCGCCGTCACCATCGACATCTTTTTTGAGGTTACGGATCTTGAATGATTGTCCCCCATCATTTGAGGAGGCGATGAGGGTGGTGGCGTCCAGCAAAGCGGTGCTCGTCGCGAAATTTTTCGTATCCCAAGTCTCTTCTTTCAATGCGAACTGCATCGATACAAGCACTTCATTTGGATCGACGACAGTCGGACCAAGTTTCTGCAAAAAAATACCGCGGCGATTAAACATCGACATAATTAAATCCTTTTAATTAATACTCCAATCAATGCATGGAGCGACCATAACAATACCGGTCGCTGGAGCGTTTCAACCAGACGCGATGTGTATCGTTCAGTGACTTTCGAAACCAAGAGCTGCCCAACGGCACTGGTCACTCGAATCTTTCACGTATACTGTATGGGCATACAGCATGCGAGCCATTCCCATGAACGCGCCATTGCCTCCACGCGGTCGCGGCACCGCCACCAACCCGCATAACCGCTTCGCCCCCCATCGCTCGGTGGCCGAGGACGACGGTTGGTACCAGGAAGCGCCGATGACCCAAGGCACCGAGGTGTCCATCGAGACCGCGAAAACCATCATCACCCGCAATAATTCACCGGACCTGCCCTTCGATCGCTCGATCAACCCTTATCGTGGCTGCGAGCACGGTTGCATCTACTGTTATGCACGGCCCAGTCACGCCTATTGGGACATGTCGCCAGGTCTGGATTTCGAGACGAAGCTGATCGCCAAGACCAATGCAGCGGACATATTGGAAGAACAGCTTTCCAAACGTGGCTATCAATGCGCACCGATTAACCTGGGTTCCAACACCGATCCTTACCAGCCCATCGAGCGCGACTACAAGATCACCCGCCAAACCCTCGAAGTGCTGCTGCGCTATCGTCATCCGGTAACCATCGTGACTAAAGGCTCGTTGATTCTGCGCGATCTGGACCTGCTGGCCGAACTCGCCCGTCAACGGCTGGTGGCGGTGATGATCAGCCTGACCACGTTGGACGACGAGCTCAAGCGCATCCTCGAGCCCCGCGCGGCGGCCCCCAAGGCCCGGCTGCGGGCGATCAGGGTGTTGCGCGAAGCGGGAGTTCCTGTGGGCGTTCTGTGCTCACCCATGATTCCGATGATCAACGACAGCGAAATCGAAAACCTGCTCACAGAAGCCCATGCCGCTGGAGCACAAAGCGCGGCTTACATGATGCTGCGGTTGCCCCTGGAAGTCGCGCCCCTGTTCGAAGAGTGGCTGGCGGCCCACTATCCGCAACGTGCGGCCCATGTCCTCAGCCTGATTCGCCAGAGCCGTGGCGGCGAGTTGTACGACAGTCGCTTTGGCGCACGCATGCGTGGTGAAGGCCCCTTTGCCGATTTGTTGGCACAACGTTTTGCCAAAGCCATTAAACGCCTGGGGCTCAACCATCGGGAAGGTTTCAACCTGGACTGCGATGCCTTCTGTCCCCCGGGTCGCCAAATGTCGTTGATTTGAGGACAATTAGCCTATGGTTGAGTACGAGGATCGCCCTCAACTTTTTCGCCAGTCACGTTTTTTGTGACCTGGAACACAGGTTCTAGAGCGGTCTTTTCAGTTTGAGTTAAGATTCGACGGCTACCTTGTTCATCGAGTGACTGACGGGTCGATCGACGACCTGGATGTTTTTTTAGACAGCCACTGGCTTCACACCGGACAAAACGGGAATATCCCTGACTCCGCCAAAGAGGATGAATCATGAGTGACAAGGATAAACAGCCGTTGGCTGCGTCGGCTTCTGCCCAACCCGGGGCGGAAAGCGCCGATGCAGCGCTGAAGCATATCGTTGACGGCTTTTTGCATTTTCATCATGAGATCTTTCCACAACAGGAAGAACTCTTCAAAAAACTCGCCACGGCCCAGCAGCCACGGGCGATGTTCATTACCTGCGCTGACTCGCGCATCGTCCCCGAGCTCATCACCCACAGCTCGCCGGGCGACCTGTTCGTCACTCGCAACGTCGGCAACGTCGTACCACCGTACGGCCAGATGAACGGTGGTGTGTCCACCGCCATCGAGTACGCGGTGCTGGCACTGGGTGTACAGCACATCATCATCTGCGGCCACTCCGATTGCGGAGCGATGCGTGCGGTACTCAATCCCGACAGCCTGGAAAAAATGCCTACGGTCAAAGCCTGGCTGCGGCATGCGGAAGTCGCGAAAACCATGGTGCACGACAACTGCAACTGCGCCGACGAAAACGAACGCATGCACGTCCTCACCGATGAAAATGTCATCGCCCAGTTGCAACACTTGCGGACCCATCCCTCGGTCGCCTCGCGCATGGCGAACGGTCAACTGTTCATCCATGGCTGGGTCTATGACATCGAAACCAGCGAAATCAAAGCTTACGACGCGGATCAGGGTCGTTTCCTGCCGCTCGACGGCAGCCATCCGATTCCGGTGGCGACGCCCAAAGCGCGCTTCTAAATCCTCCTAACCATCTGTGTGGTTTGATGCCGGCCGCTGTTACAGCGGCCCGGCCTTGCCATGCCTGAAGAAAACTTCGGGAGAATCATCATGCGTGCTGCGCAACTTAAAACAGTGCTGCCACGGGAGCTGTTGGCTTCGGTGGTGGTGTTTCTGGTCGCCCTGCCATTGTGCATGGGCATTGCCATTGCTTCGGGACTGCCACCAGCCAAAGGCCTGATCACGGGGATCATCGGTGGACTGGTAGTCGGTTGGCTGGCCGGCTCGCCATTGCAAGTCAGTGGTCCTGCGGCAGGTCTGGCGGTGCTGGTGTTCGAACTGGTACGCCAGCATGGCGTGGTCATGCTCGGGCCAATCCTGCTGTTGGCGGGCTTTTTACAGTTGGTCGCTGGTCGCTTGAAACTCGGCTGCTGGTTTCGCGTGACAGCACCTGCCGTTGTCTACGGCATGCTCGCCGGGATCGGGGTGCTGATCGTCCTGTCACAGCTGCACGTGATGCTGGACGCCACGCCCAAGCCCTCGGGGCTGGATAACCTGGCAGCCTTCCCGGCCGCCGTGGCTCAGGCTTTGCCATCCTTTGGCTGGCAGGCCGGTTTGCTTGGGTTGGGAACGATCGCAGTCATGTGGTTGTGGGAAAAGCTGCGTCCCCATTCCCTGCGCTTCGTTCCCGGCGCGCTACTGGGGGTTGGGATCGCCACCGTCGTCAGCCTGGCCTTGGCGCTGCAAGTCAAACGGGTGGAAGTACCCGCAAACCTGTCCGAAGCCATCGATTGGCTTAAACCTGCCGACTTGCTGAACCTGGCTGACCCTGCGTTGCTGATTGCCGCATTCGCGGTCGCATTCATTGCCAGCGCCGAAACCCTGCTATCCGCTGCCGCAGTCGACCGCATGCACAGTGGTCAACGCTCGGACTTCGACCGCGAGCTGTCCGCCCAAGGCGTTGGCAACATGCTTTGCGGAATGCTCGGCGCGTTGCCGATGACCGGAGTGATCGTACGCAGCTCGGCCAATGTCCAGGCCGGTGCCAGCACGCGTTACTCGACGATTTTCCATGGATTATGGCTGCTGGCGTTCGTAATGTTGTTGTCGAGCGTGCTGCAAAGCATTCCCGTGGCGAGCCTGGCCGGTGTGTTGGTTTACACCGGTTTCAAACTGGTGGATCTCAAGGCTTTTCGCGGTTTGGGTCGATACGGTCGAATGCCGATGTTCACCTACGCCACGACAGCGCTGGCGATCATCTTCACCGACTTGCTGACGGGCGTGCTGGTCGGCTTCGGCTTGACCTTGGTGAAGCTGGCGCTGAAAGCCTCACGACTGAAAATAAGCCTGATCGACCTTCCGCAGGACGGCGAAATGGAGCTGCGTCTGGTGGGGGCGGCGACCTTTCTCAAGGTGCCGGCGTTGACCCGGGTACTGGGTAGCATTCCGGCAGGTGCGACGGTGCATGTGCCACTCAATAACCTGAGCTACATCGACCATTCGTGCCTGGAATTGCTGGAGGAATGGGGACGGGCGAATGCGGCCAAGGGCTCGAAATTGTTGATCGAGTCGCGCGGGTTGAAGCGAAGGCTGGAGGGCCGGGTGCGGACCAATATCGGAATTGGTGCGGCTGGCTGAATAACCCACCTGTAGGAGCGAGCCTGCTCGCGATGGACCAAAGAACACCGCGGGGTGTCAGAATACCCGCGGAATCGTTGTCGACCATCGCGAGCATGCTCGCTCCTACAAGGGTAATGCGAACCTACGCCACCGGCTGTTCCAGCTCCAGGCCCACACCCAGGCGGCGGGACATGCACGGCCAGCGCTTCCATGCGGCGCCGGTGTCCGGGCTGCTGAGTTTCTCGCGGTAGGCTTCGACCGACTCCAGCGCAAAGCTTTCGTCGTTGAGCATCTCGTCCACAGCGTGATGCACCGCCTCGTCCAGTTGGTTGGCGAACTCCTCACCGATCAACTGGTGAGCAATCAGGTTGGCGACAGTCATGTCCAAGGGGATCAGTGGCTGGCCAAGATGCTTGATGTACAGGTCGTTGACCTCTTCGACGAACCGGTGCGCCAGATAGGCTTCGTCCAGCAGGCTGTCGAGCCCGACGTGCCCGGCCATGATCGCCGGCGGCTGGAGGAAGTACTGTTCGGCGATTTTCAGCACCGGTTTTACCTGCGATTCGATACCCGCTTCCCTGGCGACTTCATTGGCTGCATCCAGCAGATCAGGTACTTCCTCAATGTAGGCGGCGACAAAACGTGTCAGGACGCCGTTGGCATCCGCCTCCGGTAATTGGATCGCGCGGTGTAGGTGAGGCAGTTGGTTTTCCAGCTGACGCGTCAGCAGGCCGCTCTCGGCTTCGTGTTGTTGTGCTTTTTGGATCTGCTCGCGCAATGCGGCGGTGTTCATGAAAACTCCAGGAAACAAGGCAATGAAATAGGGAAGACATAACTTAGCTGGCATACGAAAAATGCTAAGACGCATTTGTCATAATTATTTCATCCTTGAGACGCCTCCGTTATATCGGTTTGCCACCACTCGTCTGCATCCTTCTCCATTCGTGCCCTGCAAAGCAAGTTAATGCTGTTTCAGATGATTTACGCCAGCACATTGCGAGGTGGGAGTCGCTGTCTATACTCGGGTTGGAATGGAGTTAGCTGATGACGCCCGACTGCAATGCAGCAAGGCCCGGCGATTCAAGTTCGTAGTCTGATGCAGCCGCTCCCTTGCCGCAGGTGAAAGCCGGCGGGATAACAAGAACGATAAGGGGAACCCGCAATGATGCGACATCCACATGTCTGGATGGGCCTCCTGTTGTGGTCGATTTTCAGTCAGGCACAAGCGGCCTGGACTGTGAATATGGCGCCTGGAGCGACTGAAATCAGTCACGCTGTGTTTGACCTGCACATGACCATTTTCTGGATCTGTGTAGTGATCGGCATCATCGTCTTTGGCGCCATGTTCTGGTCGATGATCTTGCACCGCCGCTCTACCGGGCAGGTGGCGGCAAAATTTCACGAAAGTACCACCGTCGAAATTCTCTGGACCATCGTGCCCTTCATTATTCTGGTGGCCATGGCGGTTCCGGCGACTGCCACCCTGATCAAGATGTACGACGCCAGTGAGCCGGATATCGATATCCAGGTCACCGGCTATCAGTGGAAATGGCATTACAAGTACCTGGGCCAGGACGTTGAGTTCTTCAGCAACCTGGCCACTCCCGCCGATCAGATCCACAACAAGGAAGCCAAGAGCGAGCATTACCTGCTCGAGGTCGACAAGCCCCTGGTGCTTCCGATCGGCGCCAAGGTGCGCTTCCTGGTGACCTCTGCCGACGTGATTCACTCCTGGTGGGTGCCGGCCTTCGCGGTCAAGCGCGATGCGATCCCGGGGTTCGTCAACGAAGCCTGGACCCGTGTCGAAAAGCCCGGTGTCTACCGCGGCCAATGCGCCGAGCTGTGCGGCAAGGATCATGGGTTCATGCCGATCGTGGTTGAGGTCAAGGACAAGCCCGATTACGAAAAGTGGCTGGCTGAACGCAAGGCAGAGGCTGCACAACTCAAGGAGCTGACCAGTAAGGAATGGACCCTCGACGAGCTCAAAGAGCGCGGCGACAAGGTCTATCACACCGCCTGCGTGGCCTGTCACCAGGCCGAAGGCCAGGGCCTGCCGCCCATGTTCCCGGCTCTCAAGGGCTCGAAAATCGCCACCGGCCCCATCAAGGATCACCTGAGCATTGTCTTCCACGGCAAGCCTGGCACCGCCATGGCGGCGTTCGGCAAGCAACTGTCGGAAGTCGATATCGCAGCGGTCGTGACCTACGAGCGTAACGCCTGGGGCAACAACAAGGGCGACATGGTCACCCCCAAAGAAGTGCTGGAGCTGAAACAGGCGGAAAGCAAATGACCCAGTCTATTGCGCACCCAAGGAACCCGTCGGGGCAGCACGCCCCGACCTGCCCAGCCCATCTGCTTGCAGGAGACAGGACATGACTGTTGTAGTCGATGACCATGTTCAGACCGGCACCGCACACGAACATGCCCACGGCCCTGCCAAAGGCCTGATGCGCTGGGTGCTGACGACCAACCACAAGGACATCGGTACGCTGTACCTGTGGTTTGCGTTTTCCATGTTCCTGCTCGGCGGCTCGTTCGCGATGGTGATTCGCGCCGAACTGTTCCAGCCGGGGTTGCAGATCGTCCAGCCGGAATTCTTCAACCAGATGACCACCATGCACGGCCTGGTGATGGTCTTCGGTGCGGTGATGCCGGCCTTCGTCGGCCTCGCCAACTGGATGGTTCCGCTGATGATCGGCGCACCCGACATGGCGCTGCCGCGGATGAACAACTTCAGCTTCTGGCTGTTGCCAGCGGCATTCATCCTGCTGGTTTCGACCCTGTTCACCCCAGGAGGCGGACCCAACTTCGGCTGGACGTTCTACGCGCCGCTGTCGACGACGTACGCGCCGGAAAGCGTGACCTTCTTCATCTTCGCCATCCACTTGATGGGGATCAGTTCGATCATGGGTGCGATCAACGTGATCGCCACCATCCTCAACCTGCGCGCCCCCGGCATGACGCTGATGAAAATGCCGCTGTTCGTCTGGACCTGGCTGATCACCGCGTTCCTGCTGATCGCGGTAATGCCGGTACTGGCCGGTTGCGTGACGATGATGCTGATGGACATCCACTTCGGTACCAGCTTCTTCAGCGCCGCCGGTGGCGGTGACCCGGTGCTGTTCCAGCATGTGTTCTGGTTCTTTGGCCACCCCGAGGTGTACATCATGATCCTGCCGGCCTTTGGTGCCGTCAGCTCGATCATTCCGGCCTTCTCGCGCAAGCCGCTGTTCGGCTACACCTCGATGGTCTACGCCACGGCGAGTATCGCGTTCCTGTCGTTCATCGTCTGGGCGCACCACATGTTCGTGGTCGGTATCCCGCTGGTGGGTGAGCTGTTCTTCATGTATGCCACGTTGTTGATCGCGGTACCCACCGGGGTCAAGGTGTTCAACTGGGCCAGTACCATGTGGCAAGGCTCGCTGACCTTCGAGACGCCGATGCTATTCGCGGTGGCGTTCGTGATCCTGTTCTCCATCGGCGGTTTCTCCGGACTGATGCTGGCCATCGCCCCGGCGGATTTCCAGTACCAGGATACGTATTTTGTGGTCGCGCACTTCCACTACGTGCTGGTGCCGGGTGCAATCTTCGGGATCTTCGCCTCGGCCTATTACTGGATGCCGAAGTGGACCGGCCACATGTACGACGAAACCCTCGGCAAGCTGCATTTCTGGCTGTCGTTCATCGGCATGAACTTGGCTTTCTTCCCAATGCACTTCGTCGGGCTTGCGGGCATGCCTCGACGGATTCCGGACTACAACCTGCAATTCGCCGACTTCAACATGGTGTCGTCGATCGGCGCCTTCATGTTCGGTGCAACGCAGATTTTCTTCCTGTTCATCGTGATCAAGACCATTCGCGGTGGCCCGCCAGCACCGGCCAAACCGTGGGATGGGGCCGAAGGCCTGGAATGGAGCGTTCCCTCACCGGCGCCGTATCACACCTTCACCACGCCGCCGGAAGTGAAATGAAATGAGCGCCATGGCCTTTGTGGGAGCGAGCCTGCTCGCGAAAAACGATGACGCGGTCTACCTGCCAAACCGTGGCGTCTGCTTCGCGAGCAGGCTCGCTCCCACAGGGCTCTCGGCGCAGGTGAGAAATCATGGCTGACTCGATTTCGATGAAGAAACTGGTCACCCGCCTGTTACTGGTGGTGGT
Source organism: Pseudomonas sp. GW823-FHT06B06 (assembly GCF_058795195.1). NCBI lineage: Bacteria > Pseudomonadati > Pseudomonadota > Gammaproteobacteria > Pseudomonadales > Pseudomonadaceae > Pseudomonas > Pseudomonas sp. GW823-FHT06B06. The sequence continues at coordinate 33,224 of NZ_JBXAHO010000008.1, forward strand.
AGCGATGTTTGTCTTCGGTTTTGCCCTGGTGCCGATCTACGACGTGATGTGCAAGGCATTCGGCATCAACGGCAAGACCGCCGGGCAGTATGAGGGTGAGCAAACGGTCGATACCTCGCGACAGGTTCGCGTGCAGTTCCTGTCGACCAACTCCGCCGACATGTCCTGGGATTTCTATCCCAAGCATGATGAATTGACGGCCAACCCCGGGGCAGTGAACGAGATGATCTTCATCGCGCACAACCCTACCGATCGCCCGATGAGCGCCCAGGCGGTGCCGAGCATCGCGCCCAGCGCGGCGGCGGCGTACTTCCACAAGACCGAATGCTTCTGCTTCACCCAACAAGTGCTGCAGCCCGGTCAACGAATCGAGATGCCGGTACGTTTCATCGTTGACCGTGACATGCCCAAGGATGTGAAGCACCTGACGCTATCCTACACGCTGTTCGATATCACCGCCCGACATCCACCGGTCGCAGTAAATACTGGCGGTTGAGCGTGCCCGATAAGGAGAACAATAAATGGCAACTCATGAACATTATTACGTTCCGGCCCAGAGCAAATGGCCGATCATCGCTACGGTCGGGATGTTCGTCACGGTGCTCGGCCTGGCCATCTGGTTCAACGATCTGAAAGCGGCGCGGCCGGAATCCCACGGCCCGCTGATCTTTTTCGTCGGTGGCCTGTTGCTGGCCTACATGCTCTTTGGCTGGTTCGGTACGGTGATCAAGGAAAGTCGCGGCGGCTTGTACAGCGCGCAGATGGATCGCTCGTTCCGCTGGGGCATGAGCTGGTTCATTTTCTCAGAGGTGATGTTCTTCATCGCCTTTTTCGGCGCACTGTTTTATGTGCGCCATGTATCCGGTCCCGCCCTGGGTGGCGAAGGCACCAAGGGCCTCGCTCACATGCTGTGGCCTGCCTTCGAGTGGACCTGGCCACTGCTGAACAACCCCGATTCCAAGCTGTTCCCACCACCGAAGGAGGTCATCAGCCCCTGGGGATTGCCGCTGCTCAATACCGTGATACTGGTGACCTCCAGCGTCACGGTGACCATCGCCCACCATGCCTTGAAGAAGGGCCATCGCGGCGCGCTGAAAATCTGGCTGGCGCTCACGGTGCTGCTGGGCGTTGCGTTCCTCGGCTTTCAGGCCGAAGAGTACATGCACGCCTATAACGAACTGGGCTTGACCCTGGGTTCGGGCATCTACGGCGCCACGTTCTTCATGCTCACCGGATTCCACGGCGCCCACGTGACGATCGGCACCATCATCCTGTTCGTGATGCTGATGCGGGTCATGCGTGGGCACTTCGACAGCGAACATCAGTTCGGCTTCGAGGCAGCGAGTTGGTACTGGCACTTCGTGGATGTGGTGTGGATCGGGCTGTTTGTTTTCGTCTATGTGCTGTAGGAGCGAGCATGCTCGCGATGGTATCCAACGATAACGCGGGGAACCTGATACCCCGCGATGCTTTCGAGTTTTTCGCGAGCATGCTCGCTCCTACGGTTACCAGGGTGCGCGAGATACAAGCTGGCCGCTGAAAAAGCCCCAGGCGATCAAGCCGACGGTAATGGCGGCCAGTGCTACACGAACACTCAAGGCAATGACGAGGCGGTTCGAGCTGCTGTCGTCCTTGACCAGAAAAAACAGGCCGCTGAACAGGCTGACAACCGTGGCAATCAGCATCAGGACGATGGCTGCTTTGAGCATGGTGGGACTCCGGGGGACAAGCGATGCATCTGAGTATAGCTATCGCGACGACCGACTTTCTGGCGATGCCATGAAGCGCTTTCGGCCGGGCATCATTCCGACATTGGTGGTTGCGCTGTTGCTGCCCCTGCTGGTGTCGCTTGGGTTCTGGCAATTGAGCCGGGGTGCGGAGAAAAGCGCGCTACTGCAAACCTATACTGAACGCCGGGCTGCAGAACCGATGGCCAGCACCGAGCTGCAACACACGGCAGACCCGGCCTTCAGACGGATTCACCTGCATGGCCAGTTCGATGCCGCGCACAGCCTGTTGCTGGATAACCGTCAGCGTGGCGGAAAAGTCGGGGTCGAGCTGCTGCAACCGTTTCAGGATCAGGCAACTGGGCTGTGGCTGCTGGTCAATCGCGGCTGGCTGCCTTGGCCCGACCGCCGGACGCCGCCGCGATTCACTACACCGACCGATGCCTTGAGTCTCGATGCATGGGTCTACGTTTCACCCGGCGCGACCTTCCAGCTCCACGCCGACCCAAGCACCAGCACTTGGCCAAAACTACTCACGGCCATTGACCCGAATGCACTCTGGGCAGCCCTGGGCCGTGAAGGCTTTGCCTACGAATTACGCGCAGAAACCGGGCCCGCGACGTACCAGGCCGATTGGCCGGTAGTGGCCATGGGGCCGGAAAAACACATCGCTTATGCCGTGCAGTGGTTCGCCATGTCGATCGCCCTGTTCGGTCTTTACCTCTACCTCGGCTGGCACAACGCAAAGGAGAAACACCATGGGAGCGGCCATGAATCCACCCAGCATGTCTGAGGCCAAAACGCCGGTGAACCGGCGCAAGGGACGGTTGCAGTTACTGCTGATTGTGCTCGGGGTGGTCGGTCCGATGATCCTGGCCACCGGCATGTACAAACTGAATTTCTGGGTGCCGGAAGGCCGCAGCTATCACGGCGAACTGATCGGCAACGGACAGAGCCGCGCCGACCTTGGCGTACGGGCGCAGGAAAACCGCTGGCAGTTGCTGGTGACGGCACCGAAAGAGTGCTCGGTGGACTGCCAGCAACTGGTTTATCTGGCGCGCCAAATCCAGATCGGCCTGGGTCGCGATGCCGGTCGCGCCAGTCACGCACTGGCGGCGACACAGCCGCTGAGCAGTGATTACGAGACTAAACTTCAACGCGAGTACCCGCAGTTGCAGCGCTATCCACTGGATTTGCCGACCTACACCAAAGGAGCTCAGAGTAATGACTCTCCACACCTGTGGATCATCGATCCCCACGGCAATCTGGTCTTGCGCTACGACCCGTCAGTCAAGGGCAAGGATCTGCTCAATGACCTGCGGCACCTGCTGAAACTGTCGAACATCGGATAAGGGCATCGTCATGGCCAAGCCTGGATTTCGCCTCGCGCTGTTTGCCACCTTTCTGGCACTGATTGTGGTGTTGCTCGGTGCCTATACCCGCCTGACCCACGCAGGCTTGGGCTGTCCGGACTGGCCTGGCTGCTACGGTTTTATCAGCGTGCCCAAAAGCGAAGCACAACTGGCCCATGCCGAATTGCATTTTCCGGACACGCCTGTAGAAGCCCATAAAGGCTGGAACGAGATGATCCATCGCTACTTCGCCGGCACGCTGGGGCTGCTGATATCGGTGTTGGCCGGTAGGGCCTGGGTCCATCGCCGGCATCCAGGGCAACCGGTGAAGCTGCCGTTGTTCCTGCTGGCAGTGGTGTTTGCCCAAGCCGCGTTCGGCATGTGGACGGTGACACTCAAGCTCTGGCCGCAAGTCGTCACCGGACATCTGCTTGGCGGCTTTGCGACCCTGAGCCTGCTGTTTCTGCTGACCTTGCGCCTGTCCGGCGTACTGCCCGCATTGACGGTGCCGCGACGCCTGCAGTACTGGGCGACGGCGGGGCTGTTGCTGGTCATCGGGCAAATCGCCTTGGGTGGCTGGGTCAGCTCCAACTACGCCGCTGTGGCCTGCATCGACTTTCCGACGTGCCACGGGCAATGGCTGCCGCCTGCGGACTTCGCCAATGGCTTTCACCTGACCCAGCACATCGGCCCGAACTACCTCGGCGGGCAACTGGACAGCGACGCCCGCACCGCGATTCACCTGACACACCGGATCGGCGCGTTGTTGGTGACCCTGGTGTTACTTGGCCTCGCCTGGCAACTGAAAGTCGTTGGCATGACGCGACTCGCCGGGTTGGTGCTGATCGCCCTCGCGGCGCAAATCACCCTGGGCATCAGCAACGTGCTGTTGCACCTGCCGCTACCGATTGCCGTCGCCCATAACGCCGGGGGCGCAGCGCTGTTGCTGACGATGGTGTTGGTCAATTACCACGCCCGGACCAGCCTGGTTCGGGTCAAGCAGCCGACACGCTGGCGTTTCAGCCCGCGTAAACATTCAGCCGGGCCCATAACAATAAAAGGAGAGACGCCATGGCGATTCTGATCGGCGAACGTCACAGCCAGGCAATCTGGCGTGACTACCTGGAGCTGACCAAACCAAAAGTGGTGGTGCTGATGCTCATCACTTCACTGGTAGGGATGTTCCTCGCAACGCGCGCCGGAGTGCCGTGGACCGTGCTGGTGTTCGGCAACCTGGGCATTGCCTTGTGTGCGGGCGGTGCGGCAGCGGTCAACCACGTGGTGGACCGCAGGATCGATGCGGTCATGGCTCGCACCCACAAACGGCCACTGGCCGAAGGCCGGGTGTCTCCGGCCGCCGCGCTGACTTTTGCCCTGGTGCTGGCACTGCTTGGCCAGGCCTTGTTGCTGGCCTTCACCAATCCGCTGACAGCATGGCTGACCCTTGCCTCCCTGCTCGGCTACGCAGTGGTCTACACCGGTTTCCTCAAGCGTGCGACGCCGCAGAATATCGTCATCGGAGGCCTGGCCGGGGCCGCTCCGCCGCTGCTCGGCTGGACCGCCGCCACCGGCCACGTCAGCGCCGAACCGCTGCTGTTGGTGCTGATCATCTTCGCCTGGACCCCGCCACACTTCTGGGCCCTTGCGATCCATCGCAAGGAGGAATATGCCAAGGCTGACATCCCAATGCTGCCGGTGACCCACGGCGAGCACTACACCAAGATCCACATCCTGCTTTACACCTGCGCGCTGCTGGCCGTCAGCCTGATGCCCTACGTGATCCACATGAGCGGCTTGCTCTACCTGGTCTGCGCCATCGGTCTTGGCGCCAGATTCCTGCAATGGGCCGTGGTGCTGTACCGTGGCACTCGGCCGCACGCGGCGATCAACACCTTCAAGTACTCTATTTACTACTTGTTCCTGCTGTTCATCGCCCTGCTCGTTGACCACTACTTATTGTTGAACCTATGACCCGAACCCAGAAAACCGTCTTCATCCTTGTCGCCCTGATCGCGCTGGTCCTGGGCCTGACCATTAACAAAGTGCTCTCCGGCAAAGGCCAGGGCGACCCGACGGCACTGATCGACGCGGGGATCATTCTCCTGCCGCAAAGCCGCAACCTGCCGGATGTGAAGATGACTGATCAGGACGGCAAGCCGGTGGCCATCAACGAGCTCAAAGGCAAGTGGAGCCTGCTGTTCTTCGGCTACACCTTCTGCCCGGATATCTGCCCGACCACCCTCGCCCAACTGCGCCAGATCAAGAGTGAATTGCCGCCGGAGGCTGTGGATAAGTTGCAGATCGTGCTGGTCAGTGTCGATCCGCACCGCGATACGCCCAAGCAGCTCAAGCAGTACCTGGGCTACTTCGATCCGCAGTTTGTCGGCCTAACGGCGACGTCGACCGAGGATCTGCAAAAGATCGCTAATGCCGTGAGCATCCCGTTCATTCCGGCCGATACAAGCAAGCCGAACTACACGGTCGACCACAGCGGTAACCTCGCGGTCATTGGCCCGGACGGAACCCAGCGCGGCTTCATTCGGGCGCCGTTGAACAATGTGAAGCTGGTGGCGCAATTGCCGGTGATGCTCAACCGCAAATAACCACCATACCGCTCCTACGGGAACGATATTTCAGGCACAAAAAAGGGGACGCTTATGGCGTCCCCTTTTTCGTTGCGTCAGCCAATCAGAACGCAGGCACCACCGCGCCTTTGTACTTCTCGAGAATGAAGGCCTTCACTTCCGGGCTGTGCAGGGCAGCAACCAGCTTCTTCATCGCTTCACTGTCCTTGTCGTCCGGACGGGCAACCAGGATGTTCACATAAGGCGAGTCGCTACCTTCAATGACCAGCGCGTCCTTGGACGGATCGAGCTTGGCTTCCAGCGCGTAGTTGGTGTTGATCAGCGCCAGGTCGACCTGGGTCAGCACGCGCGGGATGGTCGCGGCTTCCAGCTCACGGAATTTCAGGTTCTTCGGGTTCTCGGTAATGTCCTTGACCGTCGACAGGATGTTGTTCGAATCCTGCAACTTGATCACACCGGCCTTGGCGAGCAGCAGCAGCGCGCGGCCACCATTGGTGGCGTCGTTCGGGATCACCACGGTGGCGGTGCTTGGCAGCTCTTCCAGGGTCTTGTACTTGCTGGAGTAAGCACCCAGTGGTTCCAGGTGCACGCCGGCCACCGAGACCAGGTTGGTGCCCTTGGCCTTGTTGAACTCATCCAGGTACGGCTGGTGCTGGAAGAAGTTGGCGTCCAGGCGTTTTTCCGCGACCTGCACGTTCGGCTGGATGTAATCGGTGAAGACTTTAACCTTGAGGTCCACGCCTTGCTGGGCCAGGGCCGGTTTAACGAACTCGAGGATTTCCGCGTGCGGAACCGGAGTCGCGGCGACTGTCAGGGTGTCGGCGGCGTGGGCGGAAAAGGCTGCAACAGCAGCGAATGCGACGAGTAGTTTTTTCATTCAGCTAACTCCTTTTGGGTACCCGCTTGAGGCGCCAGTCTTCGGCGCCTCAAGCGAATGGCCGGCTCATTTGTCATGTACGAGAACGTTTTATTTCCGAGAGAAATGCACAACCAGCTTGTCGCCAACGGTTTGCAGGACCTGCACCAGCACCAGCAGCAGCACCACCGTCACCACCATCACGTCAGTCTGGAAACGCTGGTAGCCGAACCGGATCGCCAGGTCACCCAGACCACCGGCACCGACCACACCGGCCATTGCCGTGTAGGACACCAGTGTAATGGCCGTCACCGTAATCGCCGCGAAAATGCCCGGGCGGGCTTCGGGCAGCAAGGCATTGGTGATGATCTGCCGCGTCGTCGCGCCCATGGCCTGGGTCGCTTCGATGATGCCGCGATCCACTTCGCGCAGAGCGGTTTCCACCAGCCGCGCGAAAAACGGCGTGGCACCGACCACCAGCGGCGGGATCGCGCCGGCGACCCCCAGGGAAGTGCCAGTGATCAACACGGTGAACGGAATCATCACGATCAACAGAATGATGAAGGGCAGCGAACGCAGGATGTTCACCACCAGAGACAACATCGCGTAGACGCCTTTGGCTTCCAGCAACTGACGCGGGCTGCAGAGGAACAACAGCACACCCAGCGGCAGGCCCAGCAACACGGTGAACAGCAGCGAACCACCGAGCATCAGCAGCGTATCACCGGTGGCCAGCCAGATTTCGAACCAGTCGATGTTGGCGAAGAAACTAGTCAGGGCTTCCATTAGCGCAGCACCTCCATGTGAACGTCGGCCGCGGTGAAGCGGGCAAAAGCCGCTTCCATGTCACCACCGGTCACGGCCAGGGTCAGTTGCCCGTAAGGGACGTCCTTGATGCGATCGATCCGACCGGCCAGGATGCTGTAGTCCACACCGGTCTCCCGAGCGACGGTTCCCAGTAGGGGCGCGTAGGTCGCTTCGCCCTGGAAGGTCAGACGCACGATGCGGCCTGGCACGTGTGCGAAGTCGTCACGCTGTTCGCTTTCGTCGATGTGCTCGTCTTCTTGCACGAAACGCTTGGTCGTCGGGTGTTTCGGATGCAGGAACACCTCGGCCACCGAACCTTGCTCGACAATCACGCCAGCGTCCATGACGCCGACCTGGTCGCAGACTCGGCGGATCACGTCCATTTCATGGGTGATCAGCACGATGGTCAACTTCAGCTCACGATTGATCTCAGCCAATAATTGCAGGACCGACGCCGTGGTCTGCGGGTCCAGTGCACTGGTGGCTTCGTCGCACAGCAGGATTTTCGGCTTGGTCGCCAAGGCGCGGGCAATGCCGACACGCTGCTTCTGGCCGCCGGACAACTGCGCTGGATACTTGTTGGCGTGATCGGACAAACCGACCCGGGCCAACAACTCGGCCACGCGCAGATCGATCTCGCGGCGGGACAATTCACCGGCCAGCGTCAGCGGCAGCGCAACGTTGTCGGCAACGGTCTTGGACGCCAGCAGGTTGAAGTGCTGGAAAATCATTCCGACCTGCTGACGGAAACGGCGCAGTCCGTTGGCATCGAGCGCAGTGACTTCTTCGCCGTCCACGATGATCTTGCCGCCGCTAGAGTTTTCCAGGCGATTGATCAGACGCAGCAGGGTACTTTTTCCCGCACCGGAATGGCCGATCAGACCAAAGACCTGACCATTCTCTATCGTCAGACTGGTCGGATGCAGGGCGGGGATATCCTTACCGGCGACGCGGTAGGTTTTATGGACGTTTTGAAACTCGATCACGTAGCGAACCTTGTGGGGCGCGTTGGAAAAGGATCAGCGGTTAGCCGGGCGCGCATTTTAGCCTGTCCGTATAGCAGTTCTTAGCATTTATTTCGTATTCAACCAGTCATTTGGCAATAACGCGATCAAAGGTCAGATAAAAGGAACGGCTCGAAACGTCATCAGTCACTAATTAGGCCACTCGAAACAATCCCCGAGGAGTCATGCCTGATGAGCACCAAGAAGCCTGCCGCCCCCAAGAGCGCACTGGCCGGGACCGATACCCTGGACCGCAGCAACACCAATACCAAGCTCGATAGCCTGGAAAAATTCCGTTCCGACGCCACCGGTCAGGCCTTGCGTACCAATCAGGGCGTGAAGGTGGCGGACAATCAGAACACCTTGAAAGCCGGCGCCCGAGGGCCATCGTTGCTGGAAGACTTCATCATGCGTGAAAAAATCACGCACTTTGACCATGAGCGCATCCCCGAGCGTATCGTGCATGCCCGAGGCACGGGTGCCCATGGTTTCTTCCAGACTTACGAGAACCACTCAGTACTGACCAAGGCCGGTTTCCTGCAAGACCCGGCGCAGAAAACGCCGGTGTTCGTGCGTTTTTCCACCGTGCAGGGGCCCCGTGGTTCAGGCGATACCGTGCGGGACGTACGTGGTTTCGCTGTGAAGTTTTTCACCAATGAAGGCAACTTCGACCTGGTGGGCAATAACATGCCGGTGTTTTTCATCCAGGACGCCATCAAATTTCCCGACTTTGTCCATGCAGTAAAACCCGAGCCTCACAATGAAATCCCTACTGGCGGCTCGGCCCACGATACGTTTTGGGACTTTGTCTCACTGCAACCTGAATCAGCCCATATGGTGATCTGGGCCATGTCCGACCGGGCAATTCCGAAAAGCCTGCGCAGCATGCAAGGTTTCGGCGTGCACACCTTCCGGTTGATCAACGCCGAAGGTAAATCGCGTTTCGTCAAATTCCACTGGCGCCCCGCCGCCGGGACCTGCTCGCTGGTGTGGGATGAAGCGCAGAAACTGGCGGGTAAAGACACCGATTATCACCGCCGCGATCTCTGGGAAGCCATCGAGATGGGTGACTACCCGGAATGGGAACTCGGCGTGCAGATTATTGAGGAGGAAAACGAACACGCCTTCGATTTCGACATCCTCGACCCCACCAAGCTGATTCCTGAAGAGCTCGTGCCCATTACGCCACTGGGGAAAATGACGCTCAACCGCAACCCGGACAATTTCTTCGCCGAAACCGAGCAGGTTGCATTCTGCCCGGGGCATATCGTGCCCGGGATCGACTTCTCCAATGATCCGTTGCTGCAAGGTCGGCTGTTTTCCTACACCGATACGCAGATCAGCCGACTTGGTGGACCGAATTTTCATGAAATCCCGATCAACCGTCCAGTAACACCACTCCACAACGGCCAGCGTGATGCATTACACCGCACCACCATCGACAAGGGGCGTGCGTCCTACGAACCCAACTCCATCGACGGCGGATGGCCGAAAGAAACACCTCCTGCCGCCCAGGACGGCGGTTTCGAAAGTTATGCGGAGCGCATCGACGCCAACAAGATCCGGCAGCGCAGCGAGTCGTTCAGCGACCACTTCTCCCAGGCACGGCTGTTTTTCCACAGCATGAGCAAGCATGAGCAAGAACACATCATCGCGGCATACAGCTTTGAGTTGGGCAAGGTTGAGCGTGAGTTCATCCGGGCCAGGCAAGTGAATGAAATCCTGGCCAACATCGATCTGGAGCTGGCCAAACGGGTGGCACAGAACCTCGGGCTTGCGGCGCCGAAAGCGGGGACCGTCGATGTACCGAAAACGTCCCCGGACCGCTCGCCGGCCCTGAGCCAGGCCAACCTGCTGCCAGGCGACATCAAAACCCGGAAGGTAGCGATCCTGGCGGCCGACGGCGTGGACGGGGCAGCAATCGATGCCATGAAGAAAGCGCTGGAAGCTGAAGGGGCGCATGCCAAATTGCTCGGCCCGACCTCGGCCCCGGTGAAAACCTCCGATGGCAAGTCGTTGCCGGTAGATGCGTCCATGGAAGGCTCGCCTTCAGTAACATTCGACGCTGTGTTCGTGCCTGGAGGCGCGGCATCGATCAAGGCGCTGAGCACTGACGGTGTGGCGTTGCATTACGTACTGGAGGCTTACAAGCATTTGAAAGCGATTGCGTTGCACGGTGAGGCGAAGCAGTTGCTGGATGTGTTGAAACTGGAGGTTGATGCGGGGTTGGTCATAGGGGCGGATAGCAAGTTGGCCAAGCCATTCTTTGCCGCGATTGGACAGCATCGGGTTTGGGACAGGGAGCCGAAGGCTAAAGCGATTCCGGCCTAGAAAGCTTTATCGTCGGATAGGATGCCATCGCGGGCAAGCCCGCTCCTACAGTGGACAAGTTGGCCAAAAAATGTGCGGCCGACCCGAAACCCTGTGGGAGCGGGCTTGCCCGCGATGCTTTCAAGGTGCTTTGCGGGGACTCAATACCATCTGCGCCGGAACGCTGCGCAGAATCTGCCGATCCAGCTTCAGATCAAACTGCGGATCGAGCTTCTGCACGCGCTTGATCAACAAATTGGCCAGCCAAGGATAATCATCGGTACGCGGAACCTGAAGGCTCACATCGCACTGAAAATTCACCACATCGGCGGCAATAGCATCCAATTGACGACGCATTTTCCCCATATCGGTGATTTTCAGCTTCACCGTCGTGCTTTCAGCCTCAGGGTCAATGACCTTGGCCTTGCGCTTGGCTTCGGCGGACTTGAGGTCTGCTTCGGCCTTTTCCAGCTCAGCCTTGCGGGCTTGTGCGATGGCACCGTTGACACCACCGGTCAGCGCAGGCGCTTTAGGCATCAAGACCCGAGCCCGGGCCAATGCGGTGGCAGCAGCGTTTACATCGCCCTTTTGCAGGACGATCTGACTACGCAGCAGATAGGCTTCGGCCAGTTGACGCTGGTATTGCTCTAGGGACTGATCGTTGGGGGACTCGGCCTGCAACGCTGCCAATTGATTCTCGGCTGTGGCCAGCTCGCTGCTGGCCAGGCTTTGTTCCAGCTGTGCAATGGCCGTGGCCCGCGCATCCGGGGCCTCGGTGGCTGCCGGTGGCGTGCTTTGGCAAGCGCCCAGCAGCAAAGAAAATGCGACAAGGAGCAGATAACGGGAGGCGAACGACTTCATTCCTGCGACTCTCTATTTGCGCAAAAAACGAGCAAGTCTACACCCCTCGACGGGGCAGAACAAAACTCAGCAGAAACAGCGCGGCGGCCGCCACTACAATCGACGGGCCCGCCGGGGTGTCCTTGAACCAGGACAACGCCAACCCGCCACACACGGCGAGCACGCCCAGCAGGCTGGCGCCCAGTGCCATCTGCTCCGGTGAGCGGGCGTGACGTTGTGCCGCGGCGGCCGGAATGATCAACAACGATGTGATCAGCAACACACCGACGATTTTCATCGCCACGGCAATCACTACGGCGATCAACAGCATCAGCGCCAAGCGCAATCCCGCCACCGGCAGCCCTTCGACCCTCGCCAACTCTTCGTGCACCGTGATTGCCAGCAATGGCCGCCACAATGTCACCAACAACGCCAGCACCGCAGCGCTACCCCCGAGGATCCATGCCAGATCGGTCGGGCTGATCGCCAGCAAGTCACCGAACAGATAGGCCATCAGGTCGATCCGCACTTCGTGCATGAAGCTTAGTACCACCAGGCCCAAAGAGAGGGTGCTGGGTGCGAGAATTCCCAAAAGCGTGTCGGAGGCCAACGGCTGGCGCTGTTGCAAGGTCACCAGCAACACTGCCAACAGCAAGCAGCCGACGGTGACGGCCACAGTCGGGCTGACATCCAGCAAAAAGCCCAGCGCCACGCCCAGCAATGCCGCGTGGGACAGGGTGTCGCCGAAATAGGCCATGCGCCGCCAGACCACGAAGGAGCCCAACGGGCCCGCCACAACTGCCAGAGCCAATCCTGCAAGCAGGGCGTAGAGCAGAAAATCAGCCATGCTTGCAGCTATCTCCGTGAACATGGGTATGACCCGATGTGGGCGCCTTGACCACCGAGCCGTGCAGATCGTGGGCGTGGTCGTGGTGGTGGTGATAAATCGCCAGGCTTTGTGCGTTTTTGCCGAAAAGTTCGACAAATGCCGGATCGCCGCTGACCTGCTCGGGGTGGCCAGAGCAGCAGACATGGCGATTCAGGCAAACTACCTGGTCGGTGGTGCTCATCACCAGGTGCAAATCGTGGGAAACCATCAACACACCGCAGCCGTGACGGTCTCGCAGGCGGGTGATCAGGCTATAGAGTTCAGCTTGGCCGGCCACGTCGACGCCTTGTACCGGTTCGTCGAGCACCAGCAGCTCAGGCTCACGCAACAAGGCCCGGGCCAACAGGACACGTTGCATCTCACCGCCGGAAACACTTTGCACGGGGCTGTCGATCACCTGCTCGGCGCCGACTTCCTTGAGCGCGGCCAACGCCATCGCGCGGTCCACACCCGGCACCAAGCGCAAGAAGCGCAGCACCGAGAGCGGCAGGGTCGGGTCGACATGCAGCTTTTGCGGCATGTAGCCGACCCGCAGTTTCGGCTTGCGCCAGACGCTGCCACTGTCGGGCTTTAGCAGACCGAGCACGGCGCGCACCAGCGTGGTCTTGCCGGCGCCATTGGGGCCGATCAGGGTCACGATCTGCCCCGGCTCGACGCTCAGTTCGATGTTATCCAGCACCGGTTGCCCGGCAAACGTGACGGCAACCTGCTCGAGGCGGATCAGCGCGTTGCTCATCAAGCCCCCTGGCAGCCCGAACAGAGACCTATCACTTCAACGGTCTGGCCTTCGACGACAAACCCGACGTCCCTGGCACTGGCGATGATCGCGTCGCTGATGGACTTCTGTTCGAGTTCGATGGCGGCGTGGCATTCACGGCAGATCAGGAACTGACCCTGGTGGGCGTGCGTCGGGTGATTACAGCCGATGAAGGCGTTGAGCGAGGAGATACGGTGTACCAGGCCGTTTTCCAGCAGGAAATCCAGAGCGCGGTAAACCGTTGGGGGTGCGGCCCGGCGCCCGTCCTGCTCACTGAGGACCGCAAGAATGTCATAGGCCCCCAGTGGCTTATGGCTTTGCCACACCAGTTCCAGCACCCGCCGACGCAACGCGGTCAGGCGCAAACCCTGGCGCGCGCACAGGGCGTCGGCCTCAGACAGTGCGCTGTGAACGCAATGAGAGTGGTCGTGAGGACGGCTGGCTATCGGTGTTTTAGGCATGAGCGGCGACGAGTATTGTGAGAGACGTTATTATGTTACCCGTTCTCGCCTCTTCGAGTGGTCATCGTGTCCCGACTTTTTTCCATCTTTGTCGCAATTTTCACAAGTTTTCTGCTGATCGGCTCAGCGCAAGCCGAAGTCAAGGTCCTCACCAGCATCAAGCCGCTACAGCTGATCGCCGCTGCCGTACAGGACGGCGTGGCGATCCCGGAAGTCTTGTTGCCACCCGGCGCCTCGCCGCATAACTATGCCTTGCGCCCATCCGACGTACGGAAGGTGCAATCGGTGGATCTGCTGTACTGGATCGGGCCGGACATGGAAGGTTTCATGCCTCGGGTGCTCAATGGTCGTACGCTGCCGAGCGTTGCGGTGCAGGACCTTCCTGGCCTGAAATTGCGACATTTCGCCCAAGACAACCACTCCCACGCTGAAGAAGCGGACGAACATGACCATGACCATCGCCCGGGCAGCCTGGATGCGCATTTGTGGCTATCGCCGGCCAACGCCCGGGTTATCGCAGCGAAGATGGCGGCGGATCTGAGTGCAGCCGACTCGGTCAACGCGGCACGCTACCAGAGCAACATGAAGGCATTTGACGAGCGCCTCGATGCGCTGGATGCACGCCTGAAGAAACGCCTGGGGGGTATTGAAGGCAAACCTTACTTCGTGTTCCACGAAGCGTTCGACTACTTCGAAGACGCCTACGGCCTGAAGCACGCCGGTGTGTTCAGTGTCGCCGCCGAAGTACAACCCGGCGCCCAGCATGTGGCGGCGATGCGCGCGCGGTTGCAGGAAGTCGGCAAGACCTGTGTATTCAGCGAACCACCACTGCGCCCGCGCCTGGCGGAAACCCTGGTGGCCGGGCTCCCGGTGAAACTGGCGGAGCTGGATGCGCTGGGCGGGTATACGCCGGCGACCGCCCAGGGGTATGAGCAGATTTTGGAGAAGTTGGGGAATGATTTGGCGGGGTGCCTGGAGTCGTTGTAACAACCCAGCTCTCTGTAGGAGCGAGCATGCTCGCGAAGAAATCCCCAGCACCGCGGGGTGTCAGGCACCCCGCGTCATCGTTAACCACCATCGCGACGGTGCGACGATTCGACATGCTCGCTCCTACAGGGCGAAAGGCAGCGGCGTATTGACCGTCTGCCGCTGGGCTAGCCGCAGCTCAAACTCCATCGGATCGTGAATCAACACGTCCTGCCCGGCAAACGACTCCGCCGCGATCAAGCGCGACAACCAGAAACGCACGCACGCCACCCGCAACATGGTCGGCCACAGCTCGGCCTCGGCCGCGGTGAATGGACGCAACGCGGCATAAGCCCCCAGCAACGCCCGCGCCCGTGGGCCGTCGATCAAGCCGTCATCGTCCGAACACCAGTCGTTCAAGGCGATCGCCACGTCGTAGAGCATCGGCCCCGAGCAGGCGTTGTAGAAATCGATCAGACCGGTCAGGTGCGTGCCTTCGAACATCGCATTATCGCGGAACAGGTCGGCGTGGATATTGGCGCGTGGCAACGCCAGAATTTTCTCTTTCTGCTGTGTGATTTCTTCAAGCGCCCGCTCCAGCAAAGCTTTCTGCCCGGCATTGAGGTGCGAAAGAAATTGCGTGCCCTCTTCCAGCATCCAGTCCAGGCCACGATCGGTCTTGCGCTTGATCATCTTGGCCTGGGTCGCCAGGTGCAGGTGAGCAAGCAACTCGCCTACTTGCGCGCAATGCTGTGCGTTGGCTTGCTTGATGTGCTTGCCGGCCAGGCGCGGTTGCAGCAGCGCAGGCTTGCCGGCCAGCTCGCGCAACGCGACACCGTCGGTAGTGCGCAGCGCGTAAGGCACCGGCAGGTCGGCTTCGTGCAGCACGTCGAGCAATTCGATGAAGAACGGCATCTCCTGGACCGGGCCGCGCTCGACCAGGGTCAGGACGAATTCGCCCTGCTCCAGGCTAATAAAGAAATTGGTGTTTTCGCTACCGGCGGCAATCCCCTGGAAATCAAGCAGGCGGCCTAGGCCATAAGGGGCGAGAAAAGCTTCCAGCTCGGGCCGAGCCAGGGGGGTAAACACAGACATGATTAAAACTGCCAGTAGGAGGCGCCGCCCTTGAGCCAACGCCGATTGAAATTAAGAAACTACTTCCACTCGAAGATCTTCCACGACGGTATCAGCATATCCGGCTGATCCGAGCGGATGAAGTTACCGTCCGATCCATCGGCGCGCACCAGAAAATAGGGCTTACCCACTGACGGCGTAACTTTGATGGCGTAAAGAAAACCATTCTGACGGTACTCCTGAATCGTTTTGTCGCCTTCCGTGCGAATGGTCACTTCCGGATCTGGCGATGGCGCATCGTCCGCCGCCATTACGGCCAGCGGTGTAATTGCAAACAAGCCAGCCAGCAACAGGCGATTTAGTGTGCGCATGATAACCTTGTCCCTTTGTCGTCAACGGTCCCGCTATTCTAGCGCCGGACCCGCCGAAAAGGTTGATCCTGCTCATGAGCCAAGCCCCCCTCGTCCTGGTGGACGGTTCTTCTTACCTGTACCGCGCCTTTCACGCGTTGCCACCGCTGACCACGTCCAAAGGCCTGCCCACCGGCGCGGTCAAGGGCGTGCTGAACATGCTCAAGAGTCTGCGCAAGCAGTACCCGGACAGTCCCTTCGCCGTGGTATTCGATGCCAAGGGTGGGACATTTCGCGATGACATGTACGCCGAATACAAGGCCAACCGGCCGAGCATGCCCGACGACATGCGCGTGCAGATCGAGCCCCTGCATCAAAGCGTGATCGCCCTGGGCTTCCCGCTGCTGTGCGTAGAAGGCGTCGAGGCCGATGACGTGATCGGCACGCTGGCCCGCAGCAGCGCGGCGGCCGATCGCCCGGTGATCATCTCCACCGGGGACAAGGACATGGCGCAGTTGGTCGACGGCCACATTACCTTGGTCAATACCATGACCGGTAGCAGCATGGACGTAGGGGGCGTGAAGGAGAAATTCGGCGTCGCTCCCGAGCAGATCATCGATTATCTGGCACTCATGGGCGATTCGTCCGACAACATCCCAGGCGTTCCGGGCATCGGTCCAAAGACCGCTTCCGGCCTGCTGGTGGGTGTGAATGGTGGCTTGACCGAGCTCTACGCGCAGCTCGACATCGTCCCAACCCTGCCGATCCGCGGCGCCAAGACCCTGCCGGCCAAGCTCGAAGAGCACAGGGAGATGGCGTTCCTCTCCTACCAATTGGCGACCATCAAGGTCGATGTGCCGCTGGACATTGGCCTCGACGACTTGCAAATGGGCCCGGAAGATCCAGCCAAGCTCTACGAGCTCTACACGCTGCTGGAATTCAAAAGCTGGCTGAACGATCTTGATCGGGACGCCAAGCGTCTTGAATTGAGCGGTGCCGCCTCCGCGCCTGCGCCGGTCGTTGATCTGTTCAGTGCCGCTGAAGCCGAAGCTGAAGTGCCGGCGACAACGTCAGAAACCCGCTATGAAACCGTCCTCGATCAAGCGCGATTCGACGTTTGGCTGGATAAACTGAAAAACGCCAAGCTGTTCGCCTTCGACACCGAAACCACCGGCATCGACGCACAGCAGGCACAACTGGTGGGCCTGTCTTTTGCGGTGCAAGCCAACGAAGCGGCCTACATCCCGTTGACCCACTCGTACATCGGCGTACCCGAGCAACTGGATCGCGACACCGTCCTGCGCGCCCTCAAGCCGATCCTGGAAGACCCGAACAAACTCAAGGTCGGCCAGCACGCCAAGTTCGACATGAACATTCTCGCCAACTGCGCCATCGGTGGCGATCAGGCCAACGGCATCACCGTGCGCGGCGTCGCTTTCGACACCATGCTCGAATCCTATGTGCTCAATTCCACAGCCACCCGCCATGACATGGACAGCCTGGCGCTGAAATACCTGGATCACACCACCGTGAGTTTCCAGGACATTGCCGGCAAAGGCGTCAAGCAACTGACGTTCGATCAAATTGCGCTGGAGCAGGCCGGGCCTTACGCCGCCGAGGACGCGGACATCACCCTGCGCCTGCACCAGGCCTTGTTCGACAAGCTGTCCGCCATCCCGACCCTGGCCAGCGTGCTTACGAACATCGAAATGCCCCTGGTGCCTGTGCTCGCACGTATCGAACGCCAAGGCGCATTCGTAGATGCCGCCCTGCTGGGCGTGCAGAGCATCGAACTGGGCGATAAGATGGTGGCACTGGAGCGTGAAGCCTTCGAGATTGCCGGAGAGGAATTCAACCTGGGCTCACCCAAGCAGCTCGGCGTCATCCTTTACGAGAAACTCGGGTTGCCGGTGCTGAAAAAGACCGCCAAGGGCCAACCATCGACCGCCGAAGAAGTGCTGGCCAAGCTGGCCGAGGACGACTATCGACTGCCCAAGGTGCTGATGGAATACCGCTCCATGAGCAAGCTCAAAAGCACCTACACCGACCGTCTGCCGGAACAGATCAATCCACGCACCGGGCGCATCCACACCTCCTATCACCAGGCCGTGGCGTCCACCGGGCGTCTCTCATCCAGCGACCCGAATCTGCAGAACATCCCGGTGCGCACCGCGGAAGGCCGGCGTATCCGCCAGGCCTTTGTCGCCCCGGCCGGCTACAAGCTGCTGGCTGCCGACTATTCGCAGATTGAACTGCGGATCATGGCGCACCTGTCTCGCGATGAAGGCCTGATGAATGCCTTCCGCAATAACCTGGACGTGCACACCGCCACCGCTGCCGAAGTGTTCAAGGTCGAGCTGAACCAGGTCACCTCCGACCAGCGTCGCAGCGCCAAGGCGATCAACTTCGGCCTGATCTATGGCATGGGTGCGCAAAAACTCGGCAAGGACATCGGCGTTGATACCAAGACCGCCAAGGCGTACATCGACACCTACTTCGCCCGTTATCCCGGTGTGCGCGAATACATGGATCGCACCCGCGTGCAGGCCGCGGATCAAGGCTACGTGGAAACGTTCTTCGGGCGACGGCTGTACTTGCCGGAGATCAATTCCAACAAGCCGCAGGAGCGTGCCGCAGCCGAACGCACGGCCATCAACGCGCCGATGCAAGGCACGGCAGCCGACATCATCAAGAAAGCCATGGTGGCCGTGGATGGATGGCTGACCTCCTCCGGCCTGGACGCCAAGGTCATTCTGCAGGTCCACGATGAATTGGTACTGGAAGTGCGCGAGGACCTTGTCGATCAAGTCACCAACGAGATTCGCCTGCACATGAGCGGTGCGGCGAAACTGGATGTGCCATTGCTGGTGGAAGTCGGGGTAGGCAATAACTGGGATGAGGCGCACTGAGTGCAAAACGCTGCTGCGGCATGATGCCGCGGCAGACCCCAACCTGCGCTGCTTAGTCCAAAAAGTGATTGGGTTTATTCCAAAGCTTCTGAAAATAAACTGAACTAATCTCGCCAAGGCCACTCAGATTTACTGAATGGCTGGTGAAGCCCTTCGATGCTCCTATGTTGTGTTAAGTGTTGGCAGATATCTGGACCCCGCCCTAGCGGTCTAGAACTTGAACCCCGGAACTTCCCCCTCCCCATAGAAGTCCGGGGTTTTTTTTGCCTGAAAACTGCCTGATGCGGTCACGCCACGCTGGCCTGACCGCTCCTGAGACAGTTTTTTCACGCTTATCCAGTTACTTCGTCAGCGCCTTTGTCCGGCAGTTCCATCCAGTTCGCCAATACAGTGTAGGCGTCTTCCAGGCCCATGCGCTTAGGGGCCGAAAACAACTGGATCGTCACAGCATCGCCCCAACCCTTGCGAATTTCCGATTGCACCTTGAGCAATGTGTTCTTGGCCGCGCCGTAGGTCAGCTTGTCCGCCTTGGTCAGCAAAATGTGCATCGGCATGCCGGCTGCGACGGCCCAATCGAGCATCAACAGGTCGAAGTCGGTCATCGGGTGGCGGATGTCCATCATCAGGATCAGACCTTTCAAGCTCTCACGACCGCCCAGGTAAGCTTCCAGGTGACGCTGCCAGTGTTGCTTGAGCGGGATCGGTACTTTTGCATAACCGTAGCCCGGCAGGTCGACCAGACGGCGTTCATCGTCTAGCTTGAAGAAGTTCAACAGTTGCGTGCGCCCCGGTGTTTTCGAGGTGCGCGCCAGGCTGGCATGCGTCAGGGTGTTCAGGGCACTGGACTTGCCGGCGTTGGAACGCCCGGCGAAGGCGACTTCAAAGCCCTCGTCATCCGGACATTGGTCGACTTTGGCGGCGCTGAGCATGAAGGTGGACTGTTGGCACAGACCGAGGATGGGATTCTTGAGTTGCATGGGATTTCCGATGTGGGCGGCGCCAGGAATGGGCGCGGCAAGCAGTGTCGCTTCCGTTTCAGTGACGCCAGTATATAATGCCGCAGATTTTGTGTGCGCTTTGTCCCGATGCAGGATGAAGTTCACGAGAGCGACAGACCTTGATTGCGCACTAGAACGCAGATCGCTCTCAACCCTGAAAAGGTCGTTTTATGACGAAATGGCTGCTAGTTACCGGAGTCTTGATGCCGCTTTACAGCGCTCAGGCTACACAGGATCCGGAAACTGTGTACAACCGTGTTTGTGGTGCCTGTCATTCCGGCCAACTACCCATGGCGCCCCGCAAGGGCGATCAGGAAGCTTGGAAGCCGAGGTTGGCGAAAGGTATGGAGACGCTGGTGCAACACGTGACCCAGGGTTTCAAGGCGATGCCGCCGCGTGGTTTGTGCATGGACTGCAGTGCCGAGGATTACCAAGCCATCATCCGCTGGATGAGCGAGTAAACCCGGTCCATAACTTAACCCTTAGCCGTAGTTGGATTAGCTGATGAACAAATTGATCGTGAGTCTGCTGTTGACCGTGGGGATCTCCGGCATTGCCCATGCTGCAGGTGAGCCAGTCAAACCTGGTGACGCCGCCGCAGGCCAGGCAAAAGCCGCCGTATGTGGTGCCTGTCATGGCCCGGATGGCAACAGCATGGCGCCTAACTTTCCAAAACTGGCAGGCCAGGGTGAACGCTACCTGACCAAGCAGCTGCACGACATCAAGTCGGGCAAGCGCACCGTCCTGGAAATGACCGGCCTGCTGACCAACCTGAGCGACCAGGATCTGGCGGACATCGCCGCCTACTTCGCCAGCCAGAAGGGCAGCGTCGGTGCCGCCGACCCGAAAGTCGTGGCTCGCGGTGAAGCACTGTTCCGTGGCGGCGACCTGGCCAAGGGCCTGCCATCGTGCACCGGCTGCCACTCGCCAAATGGCGCGGGCAACGCGGCCGCCGGCTTCCCGCACCTGGGTGGCCAGCACGCTCAATATGTCGCCAAGCAACTGACTGACTTCCGCAAGGAAGAAGGCGGTCGCAATAACGATGGCGATACCAAACCGATGCAGAGCATTGCCAAAAAGCTGAGCGACGAAGACATCGCCGCAGTGTCCAGCTATATCCAGGGCCTGCACTAAGACCGATTGATCGGGCGTTGCGCAAGGCATAGAACCCTTGCAGCGTTAACGCTCGATTAATCCGTCACAGCAAGTATAAAAAGGGTGGCTTTGGCCGCCCTTTTTTGTGGCCGCTGCCGTTACACTACAGAACTCAAGCCCGCCATGACCTGTCTGAAATCAGGTCTCGCGAGGCGAAAAAATTGTCCAGGAGTAAAGCATGCGTAATCTGATCATCAGCGCCGTTTTTGCCGCTGCCAGCCTGTTCGGCATGACTGCCCAAGCCGCTGAAGCCCCCGCTGCACCTTATGTCGAGCTGAGCAACCCGGTGCCGGTCGCCGTGCCCGGCAAGATCGAAGTGGTGGAGCTGTTCTGGTACGGTTGCCCGCACTGCTACGCCTTTGAACCCGTGATCAACCCATGGGTTGAAAAACTGCCTTCGGACGTGAATTTCGTACGTATTCCGGCCATGTTCGGCGGCCCATGGGATGCACACGGCCAGATGTTCCTGACCCTCGAAGCCATGGGCGTCGAGCACAAGGTCCATGCTGCAGTGTTCGAAGCCATCCAGAAAGAACACAAGAAGCTGACCGACAAGAACGATATGGCGGACTTCCTGGCTACCCAGGGCGTCGACAAGGACAAGTTCCTCGCCACGTTTGACTCCTTCGCCATCAAGGGCCAGATCAACAAGGCGCGAGAGCTGGCGAAAAAATATGAAATCACCGGGGTTCCGACCATGATCGTCAACGGCAAATATCGTTTTGACGTAGGTTCCGCCGGCGGCGCTGAACAAGCCCTGCAACTGGCCGATAAACTGGTCGATCAAGAGCGAGCGGCTAACAAGGCTGCCGCCAACTGAGCGAGGCGCCCGCCATGCGCCGCTGGGGAACCGAACGCATCGTTGGCCTGCATGATCCGCGGGTCAACGAACATCACCTGGAATCGACAGGCCTGCCCGCCGACAGCCGTCTGCGCTTGCTCAGCTTCAATATCCAGGTGGGTATCAGCACCGAGCGGTATCGGCATTACCTGACCCGGGGCTGGCAACATCTGTTGCCGCACACCGGGCGTGCCGACAATCTGCAAAAGATCGGCAATCTGCTGGGTGACTTCGACCTGGTCGCCCTTCAGGAAGCCGATGGTGGCAGCCTGCGTTCAGGCTACGTCAACCAGGTCGAACACCTGGCCCAGCTCGGCGCCTTTCCCTACTGGTATCAACAACTCAATCGCAATCTCGGACGCCTCGGCCAGCACAGCAACGGTGTGCTCAGTCGCCTGCGGCCTTGGGCGATCGAGGATCATCCACTGCCAGGGCCGAAGGGTCGCGGAGCGATTCTGGTGCGCTTCGGCGAAGGTCCGGAAGCGCTGGTGGTGGTCATGATGCACCTGGCACTGGGCGCACGAGCCCGCAGCATGCAATTGGCTTACATTCGCGAAGTCATTGGCGGTTACAAGCACCAGGTGCTGATGGGCGACATGAACACCCACGCCAGTGACCTGCTGCAACACTCTCCATTGCGCGACCTCGGGCTGCTGGCCCCGCAAATGGAAGCGACGTTCCCCAGCTGGCGCCCGCAGCGCTGCCTGGACCATATTCTACTGAGCCCGAGCCTGACCCTTGAAAAGGTCGAGGTGCTGGCACAACCCATTTCCGATCACCTGCCGGTCGCGGTAGAGATTCGTCTGCCGGGTTCGCTCACGGCCGATGCATTGCCCGCGTTGAGTCCTGCCCCCCGCGGATCCCATGAATGAGCGACGAAGCACAACGCTGGAAAGAGAAGTACCTGCAAAGCATCGAACAACAGGAAAAGCTCGAACGTCGCTGGGATGCCAGGCTAGACCTGTTGCGCCGGGGACTGGTGCGCAGCACGCTGGCAGCGGAAGGCACCGACCGCGCCGTTGACCAATGCATGAAGGAGATGCGCGAAGTCGTGCGCACCGACGACATGGACGCCGGACTCGCCGCCCTGCTGCCTCGCCTGGAAAAAGCCGTACTCGACTCCGAGCAGCGTCGGGAAACCCGGGTCAACCAGACCAGCGCCGCACTCACCGCCCTGGTCACGCAGCTGCAAACATTACCGCTACCCCGGGAAGTGAGCCGCCCCCTCAAGCACTTCGCCAAACAACTGGACAGTCGCGTCAGCCAGGCACGCGAGATCCCGCTACTGCTCGGCGAGCTGAGCGGACTGCAGGGCAAGGCCCTGAGCCAGCTGGAAAGTCCGGCGGAACCGGAACGACCGGGACTGCTGCAGCGGCTGTTCGGTCAGCGTGACACCGAAGAGGCGACCGTCCCCGCAGAACACGCTCTTATCGTGCAGACGGCCGAAACCGTTCCGGCGTCCGTGGTCGCAACCCGACCGGTCATTGCAGACACCGTGCCGCAGGTGCTGCAAGTAACGCCAGATACGACCCAGCCCATTGCTGTTGCGCCAGCCCTGGAGCCACAGCAAGCGCCGGCCCGGCCTGCGCAAGTCATGGCCGAAGCCGAATCGCTACAACCCGTGAGACTGTCCGAACCTGTCGGCACTCCCACCCTCCCAGCTGAAACGGCAGTCAATCCCGACGAATTGAGCCCGGCGGTACTGCTCGATACCCTGCCGCTGCCCTCGCCCATCGCCCAGGCACTGGCTGCGATCGATCCGCAGCAGCCCGAGCAAGACATGCTCTACGCCCTGCCCGACTCGCCCGAGCCGTCCTATAGCTCGGTGGCCAAACACATCGAAGATACCTTGCTGGGCTTGCTCGAGGATCTGACAGTACCGGAGCGTCATCGCCCCCAAGCCGAATCAATGCGTGAACGGCTGAAAAATGGCCTTAACTGGTACGAGTTGCTGCCGATTCTCGACGATCTGGCGACTTTGATGCTGGCAATCTCCGACGGTGGCCAACACGAATTCGAAGCTTATCTGCAGCGGCTCAACGAACGCCTGGAATCGTTCCAGAGCAACTTGCAGGCCGCCAGCGCCGGCCATGCCGACAGCCGATCCGCCGCACATGCGATGGACACGCAGATTCGCGAACAGGTCGACGGCTTGCAGAACAGCGTGCAGGAAGCGGCCGATCTGGATGATCTCAAGCACGTGCTGGAAAACCATCTGGAAGTCTTGCTCGGCACCATGGACCAGCACCGCCAGCAGCGCGATGAGCGCGAGCAGGAAGTGGCGGCCCGCCTGCAGAGCCTGGCCGAGCGGGTTGCCCATATGGAACAGGAAGCCCAGGGATTTCGCGAGCACCTCGAAGAGCAACGCCAGAAAGCCTTGATCGATCCGCTGACCGGACTGCCAAACCGCGCGGCCTGGAGCGAGCGCCTTGAGTATGAGATCGGCCAATGGCAGCAACACGGCAACACCCTGATGCTGGCCATGCTCGACCTCGATCACTTCAAGCGCATCAATGATAATTACGGGCACCTGGCGGGCGACAAAGTGCTGAAAATCATTGCCAGCGTGTTGCGTAAGCGCCTGCGCCCGACAGACTTCATTGCGCGATTTGGCGGCGAGGAATTTGTCCTGCTGATGCCATCCACCGTCCCGGCGAACGGCATGAAACTCCTGGAAACCCTGCGCGCCTCTATCGAAGCCTGCCCTTTTCACTTCAAGGGTGAACCGGTGACCATCACCCTCTCCATAGGCCTGGCGGCTTTCAGGGCCGGCGAGCATGGCGATGCGGTGCTCAAAAGAGCTGATCAGGCGCTGTACCGTGCAAAAAATGCCGGGCGCAACCGGGTGGAGCTGGGCTGAGCGCTTATCGCTCCATGTTGTTCAAATCGTTGCGATGGCCCAACACGCACAAGACAGTACGTTACACTGTTGCATTACTGTCTTTAGCGTGTTGGCTTCCCCATGAAATATCTTGCTCTCATCGTGTCGCTGATCCTGCTGGCCGGCTGCGCCAGCGGTCCCCGCTACGACACCAGCCATGCTTCGGCCAATCACGACAGCCGTATTCAGTTCGTCGTGCTCCACTACACCAATGCATCACAGGAGCGCTCGCTGCAACTGCTAACCCATGGCGAAGTTAGCAGCCACTACCTGATCGGCGACGACAAGAAGGCGACCATCTACAAGCTGATGGATGAAAACCTGCGGGCCTGGCACGCCGGAGAAAGCCAATGGCAAGGCCGGACCTGGATGAATTCCAGTTCCATCGGCATCGAAATCGTCAACCCGGGCTTCAAGGACACCCCGACCGGGCGCCTGTGGTATCCCTACTCCGAAGCGCAGATCGAGTCCCTGATCGTCCTGCTCAAGGACATTAGCCAGCGCTACGCAATCAGTCCTCGCAGCATTGTCGGGCATAGCGACATCGCCCCCTTGCGCAAGCTGGATCCGGGGCCCTTGTTTCCCTGGAAGCGCCTGGCTGAGCAAGGGTTGGGTATTTGGCCGAACGAACAAGCCGTAGCCCGTCAGCAGACCCGGTTCGAAACACAGCTGCCGAGCATCAGCTGGTATCAGGCACAACTGGCACGCGTCGGTTATGACACACCGCAAACGGGCGAACTGGACGTCGCCACCCGCCACGTGCTGGCGGCCTTCCAGATGCATTTCCGACCGTCGCGCTTCGACGGTACGCCGGATGCACAAACCGCCGCGCTGCTTCAGGTTTTAAATCAGACAAAATAATGACGATCGCCCGACGGTCAGCGCGTTTCTCAAATAGCAGCTATAACTCATTGGTAATTCGTCGGATATTACATAATGACTGTTGCTCGAGAGACACTTCGCAGCTGGTTCTATCGCCCTTGGTTTCTGGCGATGCTGGCTGCTGTCTTGAGCGCTACGTTGATGATGGCCGGCAGTTACTTCGTTGCCATTCACCAGGTTGAGCAAAACGAAAGCTGGGAAATGAACGCCCAGGGTGAACGTTTTCTTGCTCGTCTGGAGCAACTGTTCGGGCAATTGCGCGAAAGCCTTGACGACCTGGAAGCCCAGCCGTTGCGCAGCTGCGATGACGACATGATCGCGACTTTGCAGCAGGTCACCTTCAATTATCGCTTCGTCTATGAGGCAGCCTACATGGACGCCTCGCGAATCTGTTCCAATCGTCCGCGCCAGGAAGGTTTGTCATTGATACGCCCACCGGACATCAAGGGCCCCACCTACAGTTACTGGTTGAATACCACCACCGAACCCGATGAAAACCGTGCCGCGCTGATGCTCGGACGCGGCAATTTCCGGGTTGCGACATCTCGCGGCCATTTGACCGACATGGTCGACCTTTCGCCGGGAAGCAGCCTGCTGGTGGTACTTGACCATGGCACCCGGGCAATTCCGGTACTGGGCGTCTCGCAAGCCTGGCCACCGAGCCAATGGCCGCCAAAAACCCGCGATGCGCTGCAAGTCACCCAGACACGCTTGATTTACCGCATGCCCACCGACAACCCGGAATACCAACTGGTGCTGATCAGCCCGCGCAGTGGCACCCATATACCGCCCGTGTGGTGGTGGTTGCTGCCTGCCTGTCTGCTATTGGCTCTTTGCGTAGGTTTCCTGGTGTTTTTGCTGGTGCGCCAGCGCCAGTCACTTGACGCAGAGCTGACGGGAGCCATCCGCCGAGGTGAGTTGCAGGTGCTCTATCAGCCGATCTTTGACCTCGACAGCCGCAACTGCGTCGGGGCCGAAGCCTTGCTGCGCTGGCGAAGGCCGGACGGCACCCTGACCAGTCCCGACCTGTTTATCCCGATGGCAGAGAACACCGGGCAAATCCGCCAGATGACCGACTTTGTCCTGCAACGCCTGCTTGAGCAACTGGGGCAACTGCTGCGGGCCAACCCGCAGTTGTACATCTCGGTCAACCTGGCGGCCTGCGATGTCATGATCCCGCGGATCGGCCAAGTGATGGCTCGCTTGCTGACCCTGCACCGGGTCGCGGCGAAGCAGATTGCCTTTGAAGTCACCGAACGCGGATTGATCGATGTGGTGGTGGCCCGGGAAAACCTGCAAGCCTTGCGGGATGTCGGGCACCAGGTACTGATCGATGACTTTGGCACCGGCTACTGCAGTCTCGCGTATCTGCAGACCTTGCCGGTGGATTGCCTGAAAATCGACAAAGCGTTCATCGATGCGCTGGGCCATGACGCAGCGAGCAGCGGTGTTGCGCCGCATATTATTCACATGGCCCAGTCATTGCATTTGAAGGTGATTGCCGAAGGCATCGAACATGAAGCCCAGGCGGCGCTCCTCAGCAGTGAGGGGGTGAGATTCGGCCAGGGTTGGCTGTTTGCCCATGCATTAAGTGCGGTGCAGTTCATTGAGCTGATAACCCGAGGCCGCCGACTGGCCGGTCGACGCCTGGATGACGAAGCGTAAAAAGCGCTTACACCGTCAACGTCATATAAAACTGAGTCCCCTGCCCCGGTCTCGAGTAAACACCCATTCGTCCTCCATGCAGCTGCACAATTTCCTTGCACAACGCCAAACCGAGGCCGGCCCCGCCTTTCTTGCGGCCGACCTGGACAAACGGCTCGAAGATCCGGCCCTGTTGGCCATAGGCGATGCCTTCACCGTTATCTTCGACGCTGATGATGACCCGCTCCCCATGACGCCTGGCTTGCAGTCGTATCCGCCCGCCGGTGGCGGTATGACGCAGTGCATTATCGATCAGATTGTCGAGCACCCGGTCCAGTTGCGCCTGATCGGCTTGCAACCGTGGCAAGGGCCCCTGGACTTCTACCAACAGCTCGACACCCTTCTCTCGCGCCCCGTCGGTAAAACGACTCTGCGCTTGCTCCAGCAAATCCTCGATGGAGCATGGCGCCAGAGTGAGTTTCTGCAAGCCGTTCTGGTAACGGGAGAAATTCAGCAAGTCATTGATCAGTTGCATCAGCCGCTGCATTTCTTCGTTTACCGTGTCCAGCAGGTCCGCCTCCCGGGACTCCGGTGGAAAATGCGAGCGCTCGCGAAACAGCCCAAATGCCATGTGCATACCAGTCACGGGCGTGCGCAGTTCATGGGAGGCGCGCAAGACGAACTCGCTACGCACCCGTTCGAAGGCACGTTGTTCAGTCACATCGTGCAGCACCATCACTGCACCAAGAATATGCCCTTGGGTGTGGATGACTGGCGTCAGGCTATACGTCAGCAACCGCGTCTCGCCATCGACCTCGATGCTCAGGTCATCCGGCATACGTTCCAGCGTACCGCCACGCAGTACCAGCTGCAGTTGCTCATCGAGTTCGGGATGCTCAAGCGCCTCACCCAAGCCTCGCCCGAGCCGATCGGAGTCCCAGCCTAACTGGCGCTGCGCTACAGGGTTAAGGTGCTCCAGATGCCCCTGGCGATCAATCATCAGCAAGCCATCGTCGATACCGTCGAGCACCGCTTGCAAACGCTGCTGTCCCGCCAGCAACTCATCGACGTTAGTGGCCTGATGTTCACGCAACGCCTCCGCCATGATCCCGAAGCGCCGGGTCAGCTGATTCAGCTCCACGGCCGAAGACACCGGCAGCGTGACGTCGAAATCACCCTGGCCAATACGATCCGCTGCCTGCGCCAGAGCCTCGATGGGCTCACCGAATCGCCGGGCGATGGCGTGTGCGGTAATGAAGCCGATGATCAACACCGCCAGCCCAACCAGGCCAAGCAGCCCGGCGATCAGCAGTGCACGCTCACGGGCTTTGCGTTCGACAGTGCTGATGTCATCCAGCGCCCGCTTGTGCTCCGTGATCAAGCCATTGCGCAATAGATTGAATTTTTCGGTCAGCTCATCGTTGCCACTGAGTACGCGCGTCGGGTCAGCGGACACTTCATACGCACCCATAAAGCTCAAATAATCGGCCTTGGCCTTTTTGAAGCCGTGGGTTTCATCTGAGGGTTCCTGGGCAATGCCTTCCTCCAGCAACTCAAGGTAACGCTGCTTGGACGCCTCGAGGGCGGCGGGATCGCTTTTTTCACTGAGCATGATGAGCAGCTGATCACCCAGCGTCTGTCGCAATTTGAGCCCCAGGTCCAGAGTGACGAAGTTGTTGCGCACCAACGCTTCCTGGCTCCCAGCCATCTGCAGCACACTGACAAGACCGAGCAGTAGCCCAAGCAGTGCGACAGTGATCAGTGCAGAAATGCTGAGGAAAAGCCGGGTCTGCAACTTCATCGCCGGTTTCATCGCCGCGAACTCACAGGTTGTACTGCTTGCGCTTGCGGTACAGCGTCGACGCATCGATTCCCAAGGTCTTGGCGGCTTGATCCAGCGTGCCTGCGGTGGCAAGGACGGCACCGATATGGGCCTTTTCCAGCTCATCCAGGCTTAACGGCGCACCAATACGCGGTGCGTTGTTGATCGGCGCTTCGGCCATGCCCAAGTGGCTGATCTCGACCCGCTCCTGCGGGCAAATAATGCTCGCACGCTCCACTACGTTACGCAGCTCGCGAATGTTCCCCGGCCAGCGGTAACCCAGGAGCGCTTCACGGGCCTCGTCGCTGAAACCCCGCGCCGGACGTGCATATTCCTTGACGAAACGGGCCAGAAAC
Source organism: Pseudomonas sp. GW823-FHT06B06 (assembly GCF_058795195.1). Classification (NCBI taxonomy): domain Bacteria; kingdom Pseudomonadati; phylum Pseudomonadota; class Gammaproteobacteria; order Pseudomonadales; family Pseudomonadaceae; genus Pseudomonas; species Pseudomonas sp. GW823-FHT06B06. Next base: position 62,690 of record NZ_JBXAHO010000008.1, read on the forward strand.
CGGTCTGCGAGGTTGAGAATGTCTTCCCGGCGTTCGCGCAGTGGTGGCAGGTGCAACGTAATGACATTGAGCCGATACAACAGGTCCTCGCGGAAGCGCCCGTCGCGGACCATGTCTTCCAGGTTCTGGTTGGTGGCCGCAAGAATGCGCACATCGGCCCGGCGCGTGACGGGGTCACCCACCCGCTCGTATTCCTTGTCTTGAATGAAGCGCAGCAACTTTGGTTGCAAAACCAAGGGAAAATCACCGATTTCGTCGAGAAACAAGGTTCCGCCATCAGCTTGGTTAACGCGCCCCAAGGTGCTTTCACTGGCACCGGTAAATGCACCCCGGCTGTGGCCGAATAACTCGCTTTCCATGAGCTCGGCCGTCAGCGACGGACAGTTGATGGTGATACAGGATTTTTTCGAGCGCTTGCTCCAGCCGTGAATCGCCTGGGACAACTCGCCTTTACCGGTGCCGGACTCCCCAAGGATCAGGATGTTGGCATCGGTATTGGCCACCTGGCGGGCGGTCTCGAGCACGACCTTCATGGCCGGGCTGTGAGAGTCCAGACCTTCCTTGGGTTTACGCATCTCACCTTCCAGAGCCTCCAGACGAGCCGACAATTGCCGCACTTCCAGCTGTTTGGCCGTGGCCAAGCGCAATTGATCGGGGCTGCACGGCTTGACCAGATAATCCGCGGCACCCGCCTGAATCGCATCAACGGCGGTGTCTACGGCCGAATGCGCGGTGACGATCACCACGCGCATCCATGGGGCCTGGATGCGCATCTGTGCCAGAACGTCCAGACCGTTGTCCTCCCCCAGGCGCAAATCGAGGAAGCACAGGTCGAAAACTTGACGTTGCAGCAAGGCTTCAGCTTGCGCAGCGCTGTTAGCGGTCGCAACGCTGTAGCCTTCATCTTCAAGGCAATAGCGGAAGGTTCGCAGGATGGCAGACTCATCATCTACCAGAAGAATGCGGCCTTGATGCTCAGTGGCGGATTCCATTTTCCTACGCTCCTTAAAGAATGATCTTGGTTAGTCCCGGAAAAATCGGGCAAGTTGCATGGTTTATTCTGATCCATTCCTGCCTTAGCAGGGTAGCTAACTCCTGTCCCCTCGCTGCAACGCCCGAAATTAGCTTACTGGAACGCAAAACCCCTTTATCAGAGATGCCTTGCGTCCATTTCTGACAGCCGCGCCCTCCTCTCAATTCAAAAAGATTGCGATGTGTTTGCCAAGAGTCGTGCATTACGCACGACCGGACGAGGGCTCATCGTGCAGGATGCGTCGACTCACATTCACACGACAAACATAACTTGTTGTTTTTAAAGGTTTTTTTTAATAAAAAAAGCTGGCATGCAGGCTGCAATAACCTGATTAACGCAGGGCAAGAAACAAATGCCCTCAGTCTGATTTCCCCAGCGTGGGAGGAGCTTCAGGATGAATCGCCAACTTGCCGCCCAATTGCATTTCTCGCCACTGCATGTTCAGCAAGGCCTGTTTGCGGTACTTGCACTGGTGATCACCTTGATCGCCGGTCAACAGTTTCTTCTATGGGAACAGAGTCAGCAGCCAGAAGCCCCGCGCATTTCGTTTGAGCATCCGACCCAAACCCATTTCAGCGCGGCAGGCAGCGGTTTGGTAGATAACACCCCGATGAGAATGATGGACGTCGACCAGGCGCAACCGGCCAATGAGATGCCCCGTCAGGAACGCTGGGTGTTCTGAGCACATCAACTTGGTGCGCTCGACGCGCCGGGATAGCAACACCTCTTAATAGAAGCGTAAGGAGAATCATCATGTTGAGCTGGGCAATCACGTTCCTGATCATTGCCATTGTCGCCGCCGTCCTGGGCTTCGGTGGTATCGCGGGCACCGCCACGGGTATCGCCAAGATTCTCTTTGTCGTGTTCCTGGTGATGTTCATTGCATCTTTCTTCTTTAGCCGTCGCGGTCGTGGCTGAACAAAGTTCAAGACGCGAAAGAAGCACATCGCTTCTTTCCCACTGCGCCACCTGAGGAAGGAAAGGCGCATGACCAAGGGGTCGGGACGTTCTGCCTGCTTCAGGGGCGGAGTGACCTACGGGTACAGGGAGTGCCTGCGCAAGGGCCGGGTCAGGTAAAGCTGCCACGCAAGTTCGCCGGCCGAGTTGGGTTCGACGAGCTTGCGTAGTGCTTGAAGGTTGCAGCACCTGCGGGAAAAGTCCCCAAGGGCGTCATGAGCGACCGTACATCGAGAAAAATCGCCTTTCTTTTGCGCTCATATCTCTGCGCAGATCTGCTGAATTCCAATCATTTTGACACCCTTCCCCGCTGTTCAAAAAACATACAATCTGCTCTGTGATGGCCGGTTCACGGCACTTATGCCTGCCAATATGTCGTATTCGAACCGGTTGGGACGCGCGTTTCACTCAAAAAACCTCATGCCGATTCGGCATAGGGTAGGCGTTTACGGCATTAGACGTCGCTTCCTTGCATCGGAATAGTTGCGCCTTTTTTCGCCTGCCAGAGAGCCACTAACAAGCGCTCCGGGGCTCCTTATACGGGGGCAAGTGCACTAACGTTTTCGCCACAAGCGAAGCCGTTCATGCATCTGCCCGAGTCAAACTGAAGTAAGGGTAAAGATATGAAGAAGGCAAAGCTTAGCCTCGCCTGGCAGATCCTCATCGGTCTGGTATTGGGGATTGCAATCGGTGCGCTGCTCAACCATTTCAGTGCCGAAAAAGCCTGGTGGATCAGCAACGTCCTGCAACCGGCAGGCGATATCTTTATCCGTCTGATCAAGATGATCGTAATTCCGATCGTCATCTCTTCCCTGATCGTCGGCATTGCTGGCGTCGGTGACGCCAAGAAACTTGGGCGCATCGGCCTCAAGACCATCATCTACTTCGAGATCGTCACCACCATCGCCATTGTGGTGGGTCTGCTGCTGGCCAACCTGTTCCATCCAGGTGCCGGTATCGACATGAGCACCCTGGGCACTGTGGACATTTCCAAGTACCAGGCAACAGCTGCTGAGGTTCAGCATGAACATGCGTTCATCGAAACCATCCTCAACCTGATCCCGTCGAATATCTTCGCGGCCATGGCTCGCGGCGAAATGCTGCCGATCATTTTCTTCTCTGTGCTGTTCGGCCTCGGTTTGTCGAGCTTGCAGGCGGACCTGCGCGAACCGCTGGTGAAGATGTTCCAGGGCGTTTCGGAAAGCATGTTCAAGGTCACCCACATGATCATGAACTACGCACCGATCGGCGTATTCGCACTGATCGCGGTGACCGTGGCCAACTTCGGCTTCGCTTCCCTGCTGCCACTGGCAAAACTGGTCATCCTGGTTTACTTCGCCATCGCCTTCTTCGCCTTCGTGGTGCTGGGCCTGATCGCTCGACTGTTCGGCTTCTCGGTGCTCAAGCTGATGCGCATCTTCAAGGATGAGCTGGTACTGGCCTACTCCACCGCCAGCTCCGAAACCGTGCTGCCGCGTGTGATCGAAAAAATGGAAGCCTATGGCGCGCCCAAAGCCGTTTGCAGCTTCGTCGTGCCAACCGGTTACTCGTTCAACCTGGACGGTTCGACCCTGTACCAGAGCATTGCGGCCATCTTCATTGCCCAGCTCTATGGCATCGATCTGTCGATCAGCCAGCAATTGCTGCTGGTGCTGACCCTGATGGTCACCTCCAAGGGCATCGCCGGTGTACCTGGCGTGTCCTTCGTAGTCCTGCTCGCTACCCTGGGCAGCGTCGGCATCCCGCTCGAAGGCCTGGCATTCATCGCCGGTGTCGACCGTGTCATGGACATGGCACGTACCGCTCTGAACGTGATCGGCAATGCCCTGGCCGTGCTGGTCATCGCTCGTTGGGAAGGCATGTACGACGACGCCAAGGGCCAGCGCTACTGGAACTCCCTGCCGCACTGGCGCAGCAAGGAAAAGCTGCCAGCGGGTGAAACCTCCAGCAACTAATGTAATACCAGACAAACCCCGGAGAAATCCGGGGTTTGTCGTTTCTGGCCACCCCGCTATCATTCGCGCATCTTTTGGGGGATTTGACTGATGCTTAATGGCCTGTGGCTTGGCTTCTTCATCGTGGCTGCCGTGTCGGCGCTGGCGCAATGGTTGATCGGCGGCAACGCCGGGATCTTCGCGGCGATGGTGGAAAGCATCTTCGCCATGGCCAAGTTGTCCGTCGAAGTCATGGTCCTGCTGTTCGGTACCCTCACCCTGTGGTTGGGCTTTCTGCGGATCGCCGAGAAGGCCGGGATCGTCGAATGGCTGGCCAAGGCCCTCGGGCCGCTGTTCTTGCGCCTGATGCCGGAAGTCCCGCCTGGCCACCCCGCCATCGGTCTCATCACCCTGAACTTCGCCGCCAACGGCCTGGGCCTGGATAACGCCGCCACGCCCATCGGCCTCAAGGCCATGAAGGCGCTGCAGGAGCTCAATCCCAGCGATACGATTGCCAGTAACGCGCAGATCCTGTTCCTGGTGCTCAACGCCTCCTCCCTGACCCTGCTGCCGGTGACGATCTTCATGTACCGCGCCCAGCAAGGTGCGCCCGACCCGACACTGGTGTTCCTGCCGATCCTGCTCGCCACCAGTTGCTCGACCATTGTCGGTTTCCTGGCCGTAGCCTTCATGCAACGCCTGCGCGTCTGGGACCCGGTGGTGTTGGCGTACCTGATTCCCGGCGCCCTCGCCCTCGGCGGTTTCATGGCGCTTCTGGGAACGATGTCAGCGACCGCACTGGCGGGTTTGTCTTCGATCCTCGGCAACTTGACGCTATTTTGCTTGATCATGCTGTTTCTGGTGATTGGCGCGTTGCGCAAGGTCAAGGTCTACGAAGCGTTCGTCGAAGGCGCCAAGGAAGGCTTTGACGTGGCGAAGAACCTGCTGCCGTATCTCGTGGCGATGCTGTGCGCCGTAGGCGTGTTGCGGGCGTCCGGCGCCCTGGATTTCGGCCTGGACGGGATTCGTCACCTGGTGGAATGGGCCGGCTGGGACACGCGCTTCGTCGATGCGCTGCCAACGGCGATGGTCAAACCCTTCTCCGGCAGCGCCGCCCGGGCGATGCTGATCGAAACGATGAAAACATCGGGTGTGGACAGCTTCCCGGCACTGGTGGCGGCGACGGTTCAGGGCAGTACAGAAACCACGTTCTATGTGCTGGCGGTGTACTTTGGCGCAGTAGGCATCCAGCGAGCGCGGCATGCGGTGGGGTGTGCGTTACTGGCGGAATTGGCCGGTGTACTGGGCGCCATCGGGGTCTGCTACTGGTTCTTCGGCTAACCACAATCCCCTGTAGGAGCGAGCATGCTCGCGAAAAACGTCAACGATAACGCGGGGTGTCTGGTAACCAGCGTTGCTTTGGCGTCCATCGCGAGCATGCTCGCTCCTACAGGGGTTTTGCGCCAGGTTCATGGCCTTGGGGGCGGTGCGACTTTTTGCCCTTGCTCAACCGCCCACGCCACCACCTGCGTCGTCAGTTGATCGCTGGCCTGGCCAAATCCGGCCACCACCGCCGGCACCTTCACATCACTCAAAGGCTGGCGCACTTCAAAACGCTTGCTGGCGAGGATTCGCTGGTCATAACCACGCACCAGTAACGCGTCCAAGCGCACGATCACGCCGGCGTTGGTACCCTGATATTCGGTCTGAAACGCCTGCAAGCTGCCACCCAGCTCCAGATCCGCCTGAAAGTTGCTGTCATCGGTGCTAAGCAGCGTCACCCGACCATCACGCTGGAAACCATCGAGCAGGCGATTGCGCATCAGCACCGGCGCCGGGTCGCTCCAACGTGCGCCCTTATAGCTGCTGATCACGTCACCCTGGGGGATGACGGCGATGTTGGGGCTGTTCAACGCTTCACTGGCCTGGGGTTTGTTCAGGCGCAACGACCAGCGCTGCGGCGTGGCGTGAGCAGGCGCCACACTGCTTTGCGCCGAAGGCAATCGATAGAGTTCGAAGGGTTCGGGCTTGGGCAGGATCGAGCAGGCGCTGATCAACGTGAAGCTGGCGAAGAGGGTGAGGGCGGACAGCTTCATGGGGTGAATTCCTTGTTCTTGTCACTGCCCAGCAGGTAACCGCTGGGGTTGGCCTCAAGGCGTTGGGAGATGGAGCGCAACGAGGTCAGGGTTTCACGCAGCTCGCGTATTGCCGGGGCCAGGCCATTGAGGCCCTGCATGCCGCTGTTCAACGAGTCCTGATTGGTGCTGAGCAGCTTGTTGATCGTCGCGCTGCTCTGCTCCAGGGATTTCATGGCTTGTTCGGCGCTGCCGAACATCTGCTTGCCCTGATCATTGAGCAAGCCGTTGGCGCTGCGCATCAGCGTCGACGTCTGTTCCATCATGGTGCTGGCCTGTTTGCCGACCGCCGCCAGTTGCTGCATGGCCTGGCGGATATCGCCACGCTGGTCGGCGATGGTGCCGGTGGTGACTTCAAGATGCTCCAGGGTCTTGCTGATGCGCTCGATGTTTTCCGTGGAAAACATCAGGTTGGCGTTGTGCATCAGCATGTTCACCCCGGCCATGAGGTCGTTGCTGTCATTGAGCAATCGGGCGATGGGCGAGGGCGAAGCGACAATGGTCGGCAGTTTGCCGTCCTTGCCCTTGAGTGGCGGGCTCTGGGGCGTACCGCCGCTGAGCTGGATGATCGATGTTCCGGTGACCCCGGTCAGCGCCAGCTTGGCCTGGGTATCTTCCTTGATCGGTGTGTCGCCACCCAGACGAATCCTGGCCAGCACCCGACGCGGGTCTTTCGGGTCCAGCCGCAGCAGCACGACATCGCCGACCTTGATCCCGCTGTACTGCACCGGGCTGCCCTTGGATAGACCACTGACCGCCTCGTTGAACACAACCTCGTAGTCCTTGAACTCGGTGTCGACACTGGACTTGGCCAGCCAAAGGCCAAAGAGCAGGGCGCCTGTCACCACAATCACGGTGAACAGGCCGATCAATACATGATGGGCTCGGGTTTCCATGTCAGACCTCGTTGAGCTGTTGAGCGGCCGTCAGCGCCGCGCGGCCGCGAGGGCCATGGAAGTATTCGTGAATCCATGCATCGTCGGTTTCCGAGACGACATCAATGGCATCGGCCACCAGCACTTTCTTCTGCGCCAGCACCGCCACGCGGTCGGTGATGGTGTAGAGCGTGTCGAGGTCGTGGGTCACCAGGAACACGCTAAGGCCCAAGGCATCGCGCAGGGTCAGGATCAGTTGATCGAAGGCGGCGGCACCAATCGGATCGAGACCGGCGGTGGGCTCGTCGAGAAACAGGATGTCCGGGTCCAGCGCCAAGGCCCGTGCCAGTGCCGCACGCTTGATCATGCCGCCGGACAGGGACGCGGGGTACTTGTCCGCCGCCGACAGCGGCAAGCCAGCCAGGGCCAGTTTTACCGCCGCCAAGTGCTCGGCATCGTCACGGCTCAATCCCGCGTGTTCGATCAGGGGCAGGGCGACGTTCTCGGTCACCGTCAACGAAGAGAACAGGGCGCCTTTCTGGAACAGCACTCCAAAGCGCCGTTCGATCAGGGAGCGCTCGTGCTCAGGCAGGGTCGGCAGGTTTTTACCGAAGACTTTCACCACGCCCTCGCTGGGCTGGCGCAAACCGACGATGCTGCGCAGCAGCACGGACTTACCGCTGCCGGAACCACCGACCACAGCCAGGATCTCGCCCTTGTACAGATCCAGATCGAGGTTTTCGTGCACGCTCTGGCTACCGAAACGATTGCACAGCCCGCGGACTTCGATCACCGCCTCGGCGGGCGCTCGGGGTAAACGACTCACCAACTCATCTCCATGAAAAACAGCGCGGCCACGGCATCGAGCACGATCACCACGAAAATCGACTGCACCACGCTGGACGTGGTGTGAGCGCCGACGGACTCCGCACTGCCGCTGACTTTAAAGCCTTCCAGGCAACCGATCGCTGCAATGAGAAACGCGAAGATCGGCGCTTTGACGATCCCCACCAGAAAGTGCTGGACGCCGATGTCCGATTGCAGCAGCGACAGAAACATCGCTGGCGAAATATCCAGCGCTACTGCGCAAACGACGCCGCCACCGATAATCCCCGAGACCATCGCCAGAAAGGTCAGCATTGGCAAGGCGACCAGCAACGCCAGGACCCTCGGCACCACCAGCAACTCGATCGGGTCGAGGCCCAGGGTGCGAATGGCGTCGATTTCCTCGTTGGCCTTCATCGAGCCGATTTGCGCGGTGAACGCACTGGCGGTGCGCCCAGCCATCAGGATTGCGGTCAGAAGCACACCGAATTCGCGCAAGAAGGCAAACGCCACCAAGTCCACCGTGAACACACTGGCGCCGAACGTGGTCAACACCGTCGCCCCGAGAAAGGCCACCACGGCGCCCACCAGAAAGGTCAGCAGGGCAACGATGGGCGCGGCGTCGAGACCGGTCTGTTCGATGTGCGCCACCATCGGCGTGATGCGCCAGCGGCTGGGGCGAAACAGACCACGCACGATGGTTTCCAGAATCAGGCCGACGAACCCCAACAATTGCAGGGTGTCCTGCCAGACCGCGTCCACCGCGCGGCCGATGCGGGTCAGCAATTGAATGCCGACGCTGATTTCGGGCTCCTTGAGCGGCACGCAGAAATCCGTCATCGACTGATAGACGGTTTGCAACAACGCGCGGTCGGCAGTGGAGAGGGTGCAATCGGGATGTTCGGCGGATCGACCCAGGCGCTCGGAACCCAACAGTTCCACCAGCAGCGAGGCGCCGGCCGTATCAAGGGCCCCGAGGCCATTGAGGTCGATATGGGTGCTGTCGTCGTACTGGCCTTCGAGCTTTTCACTCAGGTGCTTGAGGTCGGCGTAATGGGCAAGCGTCCAGTCTCCCGTCACCCGAATCTGAGGCGGGGAGTGCGAGGTGTCCAATTGGGCATTGCCGGCCACTGTGCTGCTTGTCATAAGCTCCGTGCTTTTTCGGCTATTACGCAGAGCTATGTAATAACACGAACTCACTCACTTTTCTTTGACCGGTGTGCTGTCTAATACCTTGAAGCGCAGCACACCGATCAATTGGCCGTCTTCGGTCAACACCCGCACCTGCCATTTGCCTGCCGGATTGCCAGGAAAATTCTGCTTGTGAGTCCAGGCCCGGTAGCCTTCCTTGCGTCCACCGTGAATATCGAGAGGGATGCGATCGACCTCTTTGCCGTTGAATTGCCAGACGTGATAAATCCGCTCGTCCAGTCCGCGTGGCGCATTGATCGCCGTGTAGGCATAGAGGCCACCGCCGCGAATCTGCTCGGTGCTGACTTCTTCGAGGCTGGCGCCGGGGGTGCGATCCTGCATCTGCGTGCTGATGGCCACGTCGGTCATCCACAGGGTCGCGGGCGGTACCCACGAACGCAGTACCCAGCCGACACCGCCGATACCCACGGTAATACTCAGGATCGCCAGGGCATTGCGCACGGTGCGGATCGGAAAGATCGACGCGAGGCTGGGGAACGACAACAGCACGGCGATGCCCAGTGCCCATTTGAAGCTTTGCGAGGTGGTCAGGTGCATGATCACCGGCAATGCGGTGAGGAGGGCGGCGAACAGGGTCAGGGTGTGCAGCGCCAGGAACGCCCAGCGCCGGGGTGCCAGCCACTTGTAGTAGAGCGGGTCGATGATGGAAATCAGCGCCGCGATACCCAACAGCCCGGTGAAGAAAAACTGGCCGCTGTTCCACGTCGTGGTGATGAAAAAGAACGGCAGGACGAAGAACAGGCTTTCCTGGTGAATCATCTGCGTCGCATAACGCAGAAGAGGCTGGGGAATTTCCCGCTTGAAGATTCTGGTGAACAGCTTGGTCAGGCTGTTTTCCAGCATTAGCCAGACCCAGCTGATCAGCATGATGGTGGTGATCCAGCTCGCCAGACCCTGCTGGCGATCCACCAGAATGAAGCTGCCGATTCCGGAGATAAAGCCACCGGCCGCGATGACCCCGGGGTAACGCTTCATCAGCTCGAGGATGCGCTGGACGAAGAGGGTCAGGGTCGGCATTCGGCGGTTCACATTAGTCGTAGGAAAAATCCCTGACAGGTTACCGCCTCATCAGCGAAAGTGCTTACTTTCTGCGATGAAAACGCCACGCCGCCAGGCTCAGCAGCAACAATCCCGACAACCCGGCGATCATCCACATCAATTGGTCATAACTCACCAACGGTTTTTCGATCCGCACATAGCCCGGTTGCAAGAGCAATTCGCGCATGGCCTTGTTCGCTTGCGCCAGCGTGACGGCTTGCAATTCCCTGACCGGGTTGGCGAAACGGCCGTCTGCATAGTCTCCCAAGGAACTCCAGTAGTAATCGGCCAGGGCGCTGTTGCCTTGAACGGCCCACGACTGGCGGGCGATGGCGGCCTGTTTGAGGCGATTGAAGGTCTCGGCGTTGAGACCATCCTTGAGCAAACCGGCCTTCAGCTCATCCAGCACCTCTTGCGCTTCGGCCACGTCGTCGCGATCCAGGTCGGCATTCAGGCTCATGAAGCCAACGCCGCCAAACACCTCACGCTCGGCCCAGGGACCATAGGACAAGCTGTGCGCCAGGCGCAGTTGGCGATAGAGTGCCCAGTCCAGATAGTCCTTGAGCAGGTCGAAGGTTTCGTCGTGCTGATTGTCCAGCACCGGCTCCGGTACCAGCCAGTGCAGCTTGGCCCCACCACCGACGAAGCCGCGAATCAGGTTGCGCTCATGGGCCGCGCTGGCCTGGATTTGTGGCAGGGGCGGGTGCTCTGTCGGGTCGATGGCGGTCAACGCGCCATAAGCCCGATCCAGATAGGCCGGCAGCAAGCGGTCGAGGTCGCCGACGACAATCAGCGTCATGTTGTTGGGCGCGTACCAGCCCTTGCGCACATTCTCCAGCTGTTCGCGGGTCAGGTGATGGACTTGCGCACGCTCAGGGCATTTGAGGCCCAGTTCCACGGCCAGTTGTTTGCTGGCGGTATTGCCCAGGTCCTGGCGATCCAGCCAGCGTTGCAGGTGGGTGTAGTGGCCACCATCTTCACGCTCGACCACTTGCTTGGCGGCGTGGATGGCGTCGTCGTCGAAATGAGTCTGCGTCAGCAACGCCAGCAGCAGATCGAGCACCTTGCGCTGGTTTTTCGCCGGGGCCTCGATCACAAAGGTGGTGTCGGCGTTGCTGGTGAAAGCATTCCACTCGCCACCCAGCGCCTGCATGCGCTCCTCCAGGCCGCCTTCACCGCTGGCGTCGATGCCGCTGAACAGCAGGTGTTCGAGCAGGTGTGGCAGTTCTTTATCGGCGCAACCGAAATCATCCAAGCCTACCCCGACCACCAACCGGATCGCCACGTGGCCGCGCTCAGGGGCGGGCTTGAGCACCAACTGCAAACCGTTGCGCAGGGTGTAGCCTTCGACCTGGAAACGATCCAGGGCAAACGAAGGGAATGAGCCAAGCAACAGACAGGCGAACAACAGACAACGCATAACGAGCTTCCAGACGGCTGATTGGAGATCCGTGTCGCTTTCCAGGCAGCCATCGCGAGCAGGCTCGCTCCCACAGAGGCTTCTCAAATCAACTGTGGGAGCGAGCCTGCTCGCGATGATCTTGAACCCGAAACCAATGTTACTGACTGACCACCGTGCCAGACGTTCAAGGCGAATGCGTGATGTCAGCCAAATCGTCGACGGCCAGCGCGCCAGTGTCGGAAGTTTCCAGCACCACGTAGGCACTGCTGCAAAACAGCGAATTCAAACGCTTCATGTCGGCAATCAACTCCAAGTGCAGCGAACTGGTCTCGATACTTTGCACGATCTTACGTTGCAAACGACTGACATGCGCGTGGGCCAGGCGGCGTTCCTGTGCGCGAAAGCGACGTTTCTCACGCAGTAACTGGCGGGCACTTTCCTTGTCGGCACTCAGGAAAACCGACAAGCCCAGGCGCAGGTTGGAGATCAACTGGCTGTGCAGCCCGGCCAACTCTTCCAGACCCACTTCGGAAAACGACCGGCGCTGGGAGGTTTTCTGTTGCTGGACTTTGCGCAGCATGCGCTCGATCAAGTCACTGGCAAGCTTGAGGTTGATCGCCAGCTCGATGATTTCCGCCCAGCGCCGGCTGTCCTGGTCACTCAAGTCTTCCCGGGGCATTTGCGCCAGGTACAGCTTGATCGCACTGTAGAGCGCCTCCACGTCATCACTCAGACGACGCACCTCCTGGGTCACTGCAGTTTGCTTGCCGTGCAGCACGTCGAGCATGGCTTCCAACATGTTGTCGATCAGATCGCCCATGCGCAGGGTTTCCCGGGCCGCGTTGGCCAATGCCAGGCTTGGCGTGACCAATGCTGTCGGGTCAAGGTGCCGGGGTTTGGCCATACCGTTGGTTTGCGGACGTTCGGGCAGTATCCACGCACAGAACCTGGCCATCGGCCCGACACTGGGCAGCAGGATCAGGCAACGCGCCGTGTTGTAGAGCAGGTGGAAGCCGATGACCATTTCCTGGGGGCTGAAGTCGAGGCTGTCGATCCAGTGCACCAAGGGGTCGAGCACGGGAATGATCAGCAACAGCCCGATCATCTTGTACAACAGGCTGCCCAGCGCCACCTGGCGGCCGGCGGCGTTCTGCATGCTGGTGCTGAGGAACGCGAGAATGCCGCTGCCGATGTTGGCGCCGATCACCAGGCCGATGGCCACCGGCAGGCTGATCACGCTGGCGCCGGCGAGGGTTGCGGTCAGCAGGACCGCCGCCAGGCTGGAGTAGGAAATCATCGCGAACAACGCGCCGACCAGGGCGTCGAGCAAAATGTCGCCGGTCAGAGAGGCGAAAATCACTTTCACCCCTTGGGCGTTGGTGATCGGCGCGGCTGCTTCGACAATCAGTTGCAGCGCCAGAATGATCAACCCCAGGCCGATGCTGACCCGGCCCATTTGCCCTAGTCGCGTCTGTTTGCGCGACAGGAAGAAAATCACCCCGAGAAAAATCAGCAGTGGCGAGAGCCATGACAGATCGAAGGTCAGCACCCGTGCCATCAACGCCGTACCGACATCGGCCCCCAGCATGGTTGCCATAGCAGGGGTCAGCGCCATCAGGCCCTGGCCGACGAACGACGTGACAAGCATCGCCGTGGCGTTACTGCTCTGGACCATCGCGGTCACGACGATCCCCGAGATGAACGCCAGCCAGCGCTTGGACATGTTCTGGCCGATGACGTGGCGCAGGTTGGAACCGTAGACCCGCAAGATGCCGGTTCGGACGATATGCGTGCCCCAGATCAGCAAGGCCACGGCTGAGAGCAAATTGAGCAGGGTGAGCATGCTGGCCCCCTGTGGTGGTAGCGCCCCAAAGGAGCAAGTTGGCGGTGCCGCGCGACATTCTACGTTCTGTAATTAAGCTGTAGTTGGCTAACGGTCTGGGCGCCAGCATCGCATAGCTAAAGAAGCGATTGAAATGAAACTGTCATGAAAACAGTTTGATGCAGACAAAAAAGGGGCCTCTCAAGGCCCCTTTTGTTCAGCACAACATTCCAGTTACTGCCCCGGAATGTCCTTGCGCAGTTTCACCGGGTCCTGCTGCTTTTTCTTTCTTGCAATGGCGGTGCGCATCTTGATGTTGATCGCTTCCACCGCCAGCGAGAACGCCATGGCGAAGTAGACGTAGCCTTTTGGCACGTGCACGTCGAAGGATTCGGCGATCAGCACCGTACCCACGATCAACAGGAACGACAGCGCGAGCATCTTCAGCGAAGGGTGCTTGTCGATGAACGCGCTGATCGTGCCCGAGGCTAGCATCATCACCAACACCGCCACGACAATCGCCGCCACCATGACCGGTACGTGGGAAACCATGCCGACGGCAGTGATCACCGAGTCCAGGGAGAACACGATGTCGATGATCGCGATCTGGATGATGGTGTAGAGGAAGTTGCCGCCCTTCATCGAAGGCTCGTCATCGGTTTCGTCTTCACCTTCCAGCGCGTGGTACATCTCTTGCGAGCTTTTCCACAGCAGGAACAGGCCACCGAAGAACAGGATCAGGTCACGCCCGGAGATACCCTGGCCGAACACTTCGAACAAGTCGGCGGTAAGGCGCATGACCCAAGTGATCGACAACAGCAACAGAATCCGCGTGATCATGGCCAGCGCCAGGCCGAAAATCCGGGTGCGCTGTTGCATGTGCTTGGGCATCCGGCTGACCAAGATCGAAATCATGATGATGTTATCGATACCCAGGACGATTTCCAGGGCAGTCAGGGTAAAGAAGGCAACCCAGATTTCAGGGTTGGTCAGCCATTCCATGTGTATTCCTTTGAGCGATTGTTAAACCAAAAAGGGCCCCGACTTCAAACCGCGAAGCCTGGACCCGAAATGGTGAGTCTTGGGCTTATAGAGTGCTGAACAGCGGAAAAATCCCCATCAGCAATGCGGCAACCAGTATGCACATGCAAACCAGCACTGCCCACTTCAGGGTGAAGCGCTGGTGATCACCAAAATCGATGCCAGCCAGGGCCACCAAGAGGTAAGTCGATGGTACCAGCGGGCTCAACAAGTGGACGGGCTGACCGACGATCGAGGCACGTGCCATTTCCACCGCGGTAATACCGTAATGGCTGGCGGCTTCGGCCAGTACCGGCAACACTCCGTAATAAAATGCATCATTCGACATGAAGAAGGTGAATGGCATGCTCACCAACGCCGTGATCACTGCCAGGTATGGGCCGAGGAAGTCCGGAATCACCGACAGCAGGCTTTTGGACATGGCATCGACCATGCCTGTGCCCGACAGGATACCGGTGAAGATACCCGCGGCAAAGATTAGCCCGACCACCGCCAGTACGCTACCGGCGTGGGCCGCGACGCGATCCTTCTGCTGTTGCAGGCACGGGTAGTTGACGATCATCGCGATACTGAACGCCACCATGAACAGCACCGGCAGCGGCAACAGGCCGGCGATCAGGGTGCACATCAGGACCAGGGTCAGGGCGCCGTTGAACCAGATCAAGCTTGGCCGACGTGCATCCGGGAATTGCGAAACGGTGATCTCGCTGTGATCGACCTCATCGCCGACCAGATGCAACTCTCCCAGACGCGCACGTTCACGTTTGCCGTAGAAGTAGGCAATGGCAAGGATGGCCAGGACACCGGCGGCCATCGCGGGAATCATCGGCACGAAGATGGCCGATGGATCGACGTGCAGCGCACTGGCGGCACGGGCGGTCGGGCCACCCCACGGAGTCATGTTCATCACGCCACCGGCGAGGATGATCAAGCCGGCCATGATCCGCGGGCTCATGCCGATACGGCTGTAGAGCGGCAGCATGGCGGCCACGCAGATCATGTAGGTGGTCGCGCCGTCACCGTCGAGGGAAACGACGAGCGCCAGGACGGCGGTACCCACCGACACTTTCAACGGGTCGCCCTTGACCATTTTGAGGATCTTGCGCACGGCCGGGTCAAACAGGCCGGAGTCGATCATCAGGGCAAAATAGAGAATCGCGAACATCAGCATCACGCCGGTTGGCGCGAGCTTGGTAATGCCTTCGAGCATCATCGGGCCGATTTTCGGGCCGAAACCGCCAAACAAGGCGAAAACGATCGGGATGATGATCAAGGCGATCAACGCGGACAGGCGCTTGGTCATGATCAGGAACATGAACGTGATGACCATGGCGAAGCCAAGGAAAGTCAGCATGGGAATACTCCAGGCGTAGCGCGGCTAGGGAAATGGGCGGATCGGATGGGATCAGCGCAGAACGGGAAGCACGAGACGTACGGGCGGAGTTGCAGCGAAGCGGCGGATAGAAGAGGACATCAGGGTCACCATTGTTGTTGTTTAATGGGCTGGGCGAACAATCGAACATTCGCTTTAGCCAACCGGTCTGTTGCCGGCAGTGAGGGCGATCCTAATCGTGGAAGCTTTCAGCCAGCTTTCGCCGATGAAAGCATTGACCGGATGTGCAACCGGTCGTCGGACCGGGGCAGAGAGGGGAAACCGAGTTGTGCCCTTCGCGAGCAGGCTCGCTCCCACAATGATTTTGATCCCCTGTGGGAGCGAGCCTGCTCGCGAAGACGTCAGTGAAAACGCATCTGGAGGAAAAGGAATGGTCGACTTTCACACAGGCGGCTGCCACTGCGGACAACTGCGATATCAATTCAGCGGGCCTTTACACGATATCGCCCATTGCCATTGCTCGATTTGCCGGCGGGTCAGCGGCGGGATCGTGACCACCTGGATCACTGTGCCGGCGACAACCTTTCAATGGCTCGCGGGAAAACCGGCGCGGTACGACTCTTCGCCAACCTGCGCGCGCTATTTTTGCGGCAACTGTGGGGCGCAACTGGCATTGGAGACTCACCTGAGCCCGGGCAGCATCGACGTGACCATCGCCACCCTCGATCACCCGGAGCGGGCCCCGGCCGAACGCCACATCTGGACCGACAGCCGCCTGCCGTGGTTGCATCTGGATGAGCATTTACCGGGCGAAGCCGAAGAAACACTCTGATCAGAAAATAGACAGGTCGAGCGGGCGAATCGCGCCCATCCAGATCGCGTGCTCGCTGTGATCCAGCAGATCGTTGCCGGTGTCGGGGTGCAGGAACACCACCAACCCCTTGCGGTTGAGCGCCAAC
Organism: Pseudomonas sp. GW823-FHT06B06; assembly: GCF_058795195.1. NCBI lineage: Bacteria > Pseudomonadati > Pseudomonadota > Gammaproteobacteria > Pseudomonadales > Pseudomonadaceae > Pseudomonas > Pseudomonas sp. GW823-FHT06B06. The sequence continues at coordinate 79,256 of NZ_JBXAHO010000008.1, forward strand.
CACGGCAGCACATCACCGATCAGTTCAGGGCCGAACGCCAGTTGGCAGCTCCAATCCGGGTGCGGGCCGACGGGGCGTTCGTGCACCCGGCCCATTTTCAGCGGGAACAATTGTGCCGCTTGCTCACACAGGGCCCGCGCCTGGTCGATGGTGCTGGCATCGAAATAGACATGGGCGTGGTAACCCTTGATCCGTTGCATCTGAATCCCTCCAAAACCGAGTCGAACCCTCACCGTTTCCTAAAGGTCAAATGCCATACAGGAAAGAGAACAAGGGAGTTCAGCCATGAAAAATGCCGAAACCCCAGTGGTGAAAGTGGTGCTTTATGGTGCCATGAGTAGCTTGGGCAGTGCGCTGATGGCTGAAATGTTGCGGCGCCAACATGAAGTGATCGCCATTCTCGATGACTTGACGGCGCTGGCGCCGCGCCCGGGTTTGCGTACCAAGGCCGGCGACCTGTTCGACGCACAACGGGTCAAGCAAAGCGTGGCCGGCAGTTCGGCGGTCATCTGTTTATTAGACGCACCGGGGTTGCCATTCAATAGTGAACACGTGGAAAAAAACATTGTGCCCGGCCCGGTCGAGCAGGTGCTGGCGGTGGATGCATTGCTTGATGGCATGCAGGCAGCAGGCATTACCCGATTGTTTCTAGTGGGGGATTTCGAGGTGCTGGACGATCCGGAGTTCGAGGACGGGTTGCAACGCCACGCCGCCGAAGAAATCCGCGAAGCGCTACAAAGCAGCCCCTTGCACTGGACGATGGTAAACGCTCCGCGCGGGGTGCCGGGGCTGACCATCGAGCACTTCAGTCAAATCGGCGGCAACCTTGAGCCGGGACTGGCCGAGCCGCTCGCACGTTTGGCCCGCACGGCAGTGGGGATCGCTGATGAGTTGCATCTGAACCTGCATATTGGCGAGCACGTTAATTTTGTTGCCACCGATAGCTAGATCGCAATTGAGGGCAGTGCCATCCCGTTCAACGATTGCGCACTGCTGGCCTGCTCGGCCATCAACCAATCGACAAACTGCTGGATCAAGGCGCCACGCCGTTTGCGTTGTGGTAACACGACGTAATAACCCAGCCTGGAGATCACCGTTTCGGCAATCGGTCGACACAACAAACCTTGTGCCAACAAGTTATCCACAAGGTGCCGCCAGCCAATCGCCACGCCCTGGCCGCCAATGGCGGCCTGAATCAACAAGGTGTAATTATCGAAACGCAATTGGCCGGGCGCCGGGGGCGAAGTGATGCCCAACTCGCGAAAGACACCGCTCCAGTCAAACCAGTGGCTGCTGTTTTCGCCACGCAGGTGCAGAAGTGGAAACTCCAACAATGATCGAGCGGGTAGGGGCAGGGTGCGATCATTGAGTACTTGCGGGCTGCACACCGGGAACACTTCCTCGCTGAATAGCCAATGACTCTCTCCCTGTTTGAAGCGGCCATCGCCGAACAGCACTGCTACATCGATATCGCTGCGCAACATGTTATGGCTACGTTCACTGGTCACCAGACTGACGTCGACCTGTGGGTTGGCCGCGTGAAAGCGGTGCAATCGAGGCATCAGCCAATAGGCGGCAAAGGCAAAATCGGTGGCGACTTGTAGCACTTCATGCTGATGCTGGGCGCTGATCGCGCTCAATCCTGCATCGATATTCTGCAAACCCAGCTGAACTTGCTCGAAAAGGATAGCACCTGACTCAGTCAGTTCAATGCCGCGATAGATGCGGTCGAACAGTCGAGCCCCCAACTGCTCCTCCAGTCGCTTGATTTGCTGGCTGACCGCCGGCTGCGTGGTTCCCAGCTCGACCGCCGCCGCCGTAAAGCTGCGTTGACGGGCCGCTGATTCGAAAGCGCGGAGCAAATCCAGAGAAAGGTCACCAAGCGCGTCATACATAAGCTGTGCTTATCCTAGTCATTGCCGCCCGTGGGCTTTACCGCAAAGTGTGTGGGTTACATCCTCGACCCCAGCACTCTCGCATAAACATCCACTATGGAATGCCGCGATCACATGAAGCGCAAGAACATTCTTTTCATCATGGCCGATCAAATGGCCGCGCCAATGTTGCCGTTCTACGGTCCTTCGCCTATCAAATTGCCTAATCTGAGCCGCCTCGCCGCCGAGGGCGTGGTATTCGACAGCGCTTATTGCAACAGCCCGCTGTGCGCACCTTCGCGCTTTACCCTGGTCAGCGGCCAGCTGCCGAGCAAGATCGGGGCTTATGACAACGCGGCGGATTTCCCGGCCGATGTGCCGACTTATGCCCATTACCTGCGGCGCCTCGGCTATCGCACTGCGCTGTCAGGCAAAATGCATTTCTGTGGTCCGGACCAATTGCACGGCTATGAAGAACGCCTGACCAGCGATATCTACCCAGCCGACTACGGCTGGGCCGTGAACTGGGACGAACCGGACGTGCGTCCGACCTGGTACCACAACATGTCGTCGGTTCTCCAGGCAGGCCCTTGCGTGCGCACCAACCAACTGGATTTCGATGAAGAGGTAGTGTTCAAGGCCCAGCAGTACCTGTTCGACCACATTCGCGAGGATGGCGAGCAGCCGTTTTGCCTGACGGTTTCGATGACTCACCCCCACGACCCGTACACGATTCCCAAGGCTTTCTGGGACCTGTACGACGACGCCGACATTCCTTTGCCGGAAACACCGGATCAACACGAACTCGATCCGCATGCCCAGCGATTGCTCAAGGTTTATGACCTGTGGGACAAACCATTGCCTGTGGATAAAATCCGCGACGCTCGCCGCGCCTACTTCGGTGCTTGCAGCTATATCGACAGCAACGTCGGCAAACTCCTGCAAACCCTTGAGGATACTGGGCTAATCGATGACACCATCATCGTATTCTCCGGCGACCACGGTGACATGCTGGGCGAACGGGGCCTCTGGTACAAAATGCACTGGTATGAAATGGCCGCTCGTGTCCCCCTGTTGATAAGTGCTCCAGGGCAATTCGGCGCCGGCCGGGTCAGTGCATCGGTATCCACCGCCGACCTGTTGCCGACCTTTGTAGAACTGGCCGGCGGCACCCTTGAACCGGGCTTGCCGCTCGATGGCCGTTCGCTGGTTCCGCATCTGCAAGGGCAGGGCGGACACGATGAAGTGTTCGGCGAATACATGGCCGAAGGCACCATCAGTCCATTGATGATGATTCGTCGTGGCGCTTACAAATTCATCTACAGTGAAGATGACCCTTGCCTGCTCTTCGATGTAGGCAATGACCCGCGAGAACTGGAAGAACTCAGCAAATCGCCGCAACATCGTCAACTTTTCGACGAATTTCTCGCCGAAGCTCGCGCCAAATGGGACATTCCAGCTATCCATCAACAGGTGCTCGCGAGCCAGCGGCGCCGGCGTTTCGTCGCCGATGCCCTGACCATCGGCAAGCTGAAGAGCTGGGATCACCAGCCACTGGTGGATGCCAGTCAGCAATACATGCGCAATCACATCGACCTCGACGATCTGGAGCGCAAAGCACGTTATCCACAACCCTGCCAAAACCAATAATGTTAAGGGGAAGTCCATGCAAAAGTTATCCACAGTACTGACGGTCGGACTTCTGGCCCTGGGCAGTGCATCGGTGTATGCCGATCAAAGTTGCGAGATGGTGAAAATGGCCGACCCTGGCTGGAGCGATATCGCCGCAACCAACGCCATTACCGGGTTTCTGCTGGACGGCATGGGCTACAAGGCCAAGGTCGACACCCTCGCGGTGCCGATTACCTTTGGCGGGCTCAAGGATGGCCAGGTGGATGTTTTCCTCGGCAACTGGATGCCGGCGCAGCAGGGTTTCTACGACAAGTTCATCGCCACCGGGGACGTCACGCAACTGGCGAAGAACCTCGACGGCACCGAGTTCACCCTCGCTGTCCCGGATTACGTCTGGGATGCGGGTGTGCATAACTTTGCCGACCTGAACAAATACGCCGACAAGTTCGACCACAAGATCTATGGCATCGGGTCTGGTGCACCGGCAAACATTTCGCTGCAAGAGATCATCAAGAAAAATGATTTCGACATGGGTCAATGGAAACTGATCGAATCCAGCGAGCAGGCCATGCTTGCGGAAGTGTCCCGCGCGGTGAAGAAACAGAAGTTCGTGACCTTCCTCGGCTGGACACCGCACCCGATGAACGTGCAGCTGAAAATGCATTACCTGAAGGGTGGCGAGAAATACTTCGGCGACACCGGCAGCGTCCACACCCTGACCCGCAAAGGTTATGCACAGGCCTGCCCGAACGTCGGCAAGCTGCTCACCAACCTGAGCTTCACCCAAGAGATGGAGAACAGCATCATGGCCGAGGTGGTGAACAAGAAAGTCAGCAATGCCGATGCGGCCAAGGCGTGGATCAAGGCCAACCCGGCAGTGCTGGACAAGTGGCTCGATGGCGTGAAGACCGTGGATGGCAAGGATGCGTTACCGGCAGTGAAAGCCAAGCTCTAACTCCCGCCACTGATCGTTCCCACGCTCTGCGTGGGAATGCATCCCGTGACGCTCCGCGTCGCACTCCAAGGGCAAACGCGGAGCGTCCATGGCGGCATTCCCACGCAGAGCATGGGAACGATCAGCGTCTGTTAACCTTGTGCAAAACCCAATCCGAGAGGACCCATGGCCCTTCCCAGCCGCCATTCACTCTTCCCATTCCTCACATGGTTACCCAGGCAAACCCGCGCCAGCGTCGGTCGTGACCTGATCGTCGGCCTCAGTGGCGCGATTCTCGCGTTGCCGCAATCCATCGCCTACGCACTGATTGCCGGCCTCCCACCGGAATACGGCTTGTATGCGGCGATCATCCCGGTGTTGATCGCTTGTCTGTGGGGCTCGTCGTGGCATTTGATCTGCGGTCCGACGGCGGCCATTTCCATCGTCCTGTACGCCAGCGTCAGTCCCCTGGCCATTCCTGCGACGCAGGACTACGTCACCGTGATCCTGTTGCTGACCCTTCTGGCAGGGATTTTCCAGTGGCTGCTGGGGTTGCTGCGCTTTGGTGCGCTGGTCAATTTCGTCTCTCATTCGGTGGTGCTTGGCTTCACCCTCGGCGCGGCGGTGGTCATTGCCGTTGGCCAGTTGCCCAACTTGCTGGGGCTGGAGCTGCCCAGCCAGGCCACCGCACTGGACAGTTTCATCACACTGACCACACACCTGGGTGAAGTGGATAAACCTTCGCTCATTCTCGGATTGGCCACCGTGGCGGTCGGGCTGATCCTCAAGCTGTGCTTGCCGCGCTGGCCGACGCTGTTGATTACCCTGGTGCTGGCTGCCGTGATGGTCTGGCTTTGGCCCTCCATGTTCGGTCACGTAAAACTGGTGAGCGCCTTCACCGGTAAGCTACCGCCTTTTAGCCCATTGCCGTTGGACCTCGACCTGATCCTGCGCCTGCTGCCCAGTGCCGTGGCGGTCGGAATGCTCGGGCTGGTCACCAGCCTGTCGATTGCCCGTTCGCTGTCGGCGCGCTCGCAACAGTTGCTCGACGCCAATCAGGAAGTCCGCGCCCAAGGCTTGTCCAATATTGTCGGCGCGTTTTTTTCCGGATCGCTGTCGGCCGGCTCCTTCACCCGTTCAGGCCTGAGCTACGAAGCGGGGGCCTGTTCGCCGTTGGCGGGAGTCTTTTCGGCTTTGTGGGTAGCGTTGTTCGCCGTCTTCGGTGCCAGTCTGATCGCACACATTCCCATCCCGGCCATGGCCGGCAGTATTTTGCTGATCGCCTGGGGCCTGGTGGACCATCGTGGCATTCGTGCGTTGCTACGGGTCAGCCGCGCCGAGTTCGTGGTCATGGGCCTGACCTGTGTCGCCACGCTGCTGCTGGAACTGCAGACAGCGATCTATGCCGGGGTGCTGGCATCGCTGTTCTTTTACCTCAAGCGCACCTCGCAACCACGGGTGCAGCATTTGCGTGACGGCGATGAAGACATTCTGCGGGTCGGCGGCTCGATCTTCTTCGGCGCCAGCCACTACCTGCAAGTTCGCCTGCAACGAATGCAGGGTGCACGCGTGGTGATCGAGGCGCAGCAGATCAACTTCATCGACTATTCAGGGGTTGAGATGCTGCATCAGGAAGCACGGCGGTTACTGCGCCAGGACCGCAGCCTGACCCTGCGCCGGGCTCGGCCGCAGGTGGTGGATGAATTGAGGAAGCTGGAAGGGGCAGAGAAATGCCCGATCCGGTTTGAAGACTGAAACAACCTAATACGTGTAGGAGCGAGCCTGCTCGCGATGGACGTCAACGATAACGCGTGCATTCAGGATGCATGCGTTGTCCTTGGGTTCTTCGCGAGCAGGCTCGCTCCTACAGGGGGTCTTACTCAGCCAGTTGCCGACGAAGTTCGGCCAGCACCGGCGCCGTATCCGGACGCACGCCGCGCCACAGGAAGAAGGCTTCCGCCGCCTGCTCGGCCAACATCCCCAGCCCATCCATCGACACCGCCGCGCCATGCTCGCTGGCCCAACGGCAAAACGAGGTCGGCTCCTTGCCGTACATCATGTCGTAGCACACCGTCTTGCCCGGTTCGATCAGGCTGGTGGCAATCGGCGGAACATCGCCCGACAGACTCGCGGACGTCGCATTGATGATCAGGTCTACCGACTCTTGAAGCCAGTCATAACCACTGGCCGATACCGGGCCCAGATCGCAGAACAGTTCGGCCAGCAACTCGGCCTTGTCCACCGTACGGTTGGCGATGACCACCGACGCCGGCTGCTCAGCCAACAACGGCTCCAGCGCACCGCGCACTGCGCCGCCGGCACCGAGCAGCAGGATGCGCTTGCCCTTGAGGCTGAACCCGGCATTGACCGTCAGGTCCCGTACCAGGCCAGCACCGTCGGTGTTATCGCCCAGCAAACTGCCATCTTCCAGCTTGCTCAGTGTGTTTACCGCGCCGGCCCGCTGTGCCCGCGCCGTGAGTTTGTCGGCCAGGCGATAAGCCTCTTCCTTGAACGGTACTGTCACATTCGCGCCACGGCCTTCGAGGAAAAACGCCCGGGCACAGCTCGAAAAATCATCGAGGGGCGCCAGTGAAGTGCTGTAGTCGAGTTTCTGCCCGGTCTGCTCGGCGAACAGACGATGAATCAACGGCGATTTGCTATGGCCAATCGGGTTACCGAATACGACGTAACGGTCCATCTGGATTCCTCGTTCAGGCCTTGGCCAACCAATCGCGATCTTGCAGGAAATACTCAGTCAGGCGTGCTTCTTCGCTGCCAGGCTCGGCTTTCCAGTCGTAACCCCAGCGGACTTGCGGCGGCAGCGACATGAGAATCGACTCGGTGCGACCGCCCGATTGCAGCCCGAACAAGGTGCCACGGTCGTAGACCAGGTTGAATTCGACGTAACGCCCACGACGGTACTCCTGGAACTCCCGCTGCTTGGCGGAATAGGCGTCGTTTTTGCGGCGCTGCACGATTGGCAGGTACGCCTCGATGTAGGCGTCACCGATAGCACGCATGAACGCGAAGCTGGTGTCGAAATCCCACTCATTCAGGTCATCGAAAAACAAGCCGCCGATTCCCCGCGGTTCGTGGCGATGCTTGATGTAGAAGTAGCTGTCGCACCAGGCCTTGTAACGCGGGTAGACGTCCGCACCGAACGGCGCACAGGCCTGTTCGGCGACGCGGTGCCAGTGCACGCAATCTTCTTCATTCCCGTAGTACGGTGTCAGGTCGAAGCCGCCGCCAAACCACCAGACCGGCTCTTCACCTTCTTTTTCGGCGATGAAAAACCGCACGTTGGCATGGGAAGTCGGTACATGTGGGTTGTGCGGGTGGATCACCAGCGACACACCCAGGGCCTCGAAACCGCGTCCGGCCAGTTCCGGCCGGTGGGCACTGGCCGACGGTGGCAAACCGCTGCCGAAAACGTGGGAAAAGTTGACGCCGCCCTTTTCGATGACCGCGCCATTTTCGACCACGCGGGTGCGTCCGCCACCGCCGGCAGGCCGGGTCCAGGCGTCTTCGACGAAGCGCGTGCCGCCGTCTTCGGCCTCCAGGGCAGCGCAAATACGGTCTTGCAGATCGAGCAGGTAGGCTTTTACGGCCTCGGTGCGGGTAGTCATGGCATCACCTTGGATCGGGCAAAGCTACGCGGCGCTCCACAGGAGCCAGCCTGCGCAAATGGGCGCGTAGCATACCACCGCCGAAGCGCTCGTCGCAGTTGACGCAGATCACGCTTCGCAGTCCCATAGGGCGCTTGGTAAAATAATCTCAGGAGAGTGCAGATGGCAAAGCGTATCCAGTTCCGTGCCCACGGTGGCCCCGAAGTGCTTGAGTATGTCGATTATCAGCCCTCCGAGCCCGGCCCGCAGCAGGTTCGCGTGACCAACAAGGCCATAGGCCTGAACTTCATCGACACCTATTACCGCAGCGGCCTCTATCCGCCACCGGCCCTGCCATCGGGTGTCGGTTCGGAAGGCGCGGGCGTTGTCGAAGCGGTCGGTAGCGAAGTGACCCGATTCAAAGTCGGCGATCGCGTAGCTTACGGCAGCGGCCCGTTGGGTGCCTACAGCGAGGTCCACGTCTTGCCCGAGGCCAACCTGGTACACCTTCCGGACGCCATCAGCTTCGAGCAGGCCGCGGGTGTGATGCTCAAGGGCCTGACCGTGCAGTACTTGCTGCGCCAGACCTATGAACTCAAGGGTGGCGAGACCATCCTGTTCCACGCCGCTGCCGGTGGCGTCGGTTCCCTGGCCTGCCAATGGGCCAAGGCCTTGGGCGTCAAGTTGATCGGCACCGTGAGCTCGGCGCAGAAAGCCGCGCTGGCCAAGGCCAATGGTGCCTGGGCGACCATCGACTACAGCCATGAAAACGTCGCGCAACGCGTACTGGAATTGACTGACGGCAAAAAGGTCCCGGTGGTGTACGACGGCGTCGGCAAGGACACTTGGCTGACCTCTCTCGACTGCGCGGCGCCCCGTGGGCTGGTCGTGAGCTTCGGCAATGCGTCCGGGGCGGTGGACGGGGTGAACCTGGGGATTCTGGCGGGGAAAGGCTCGTTGTACGTCACTCGGCCGACGCTGGCGACCTACGCCAATAACGCGGAAAACCTGCAGCGTATGGCCGATGAGCTGTTCGAGATGATCATCAGCGGTAAAGTGAAAGTGGATATCAGCCAGCGTTATCCACTGGCGGACGCAGCGAAGGCGCAGACCGAGTTGTCCGCGCGGCGTACGACCGGATCGGTAATTTTATTGCCTTGAAGGCCTCTTCGCGAGCAAGCCCGCTCCCACATTGGATCTTCAGTGACCACAGAATTGGTGTTCGACACTAATCAAATGTGGGAGCGGGCTTGCTCGCGAATGGGTCACCTCGGTCTTAATCGGGGCGCACAACATGCCCGGTCGCCAGATCCCGGATAACACTCGGGTTCTTGCGCCCACCCAGGTTCCCACCCAACACCAGATCAACCTGACCACGGAAATACTGCTCCACGCGAATCCGCGTGCGCGCTGCCGGCCGGCCCTGGGGGTTGGCGGACGTCGACACCAACGGCCCGACCAGTGCGCACAATTCCCGCACCTGCGGGTGATCGCTGACCCGCAGCGCCACCGTTTCATGCACGCCGGTAATCCACTGCGGCAGCATGTTCTGATGCGGCACCAACCAGGTGTTCGGCCCCGGCCAGGTGCTGGCCATGCGATCCATCCACAGCTCGGGAAAGTCGTCAAAGAGGAAGTCGAACTGGCGGATATTGTCGGCCACCAGTATCAGGCCCTTGTCCACGGACCGCCCCTTGATCAGCAGCAAACGATCCACTGCCTCTTCATCCCACGGGTCGCAACCCAGACCCCAGACAGCTTCGGTTGGGTAGGCAATCACCGCCCCTGCGCGAATTGCTCGTGCGGCTTGCTGCACACGCCAACTGTTGACCATGAAAAATTCTCCAGAATAAGGCTCTGCGCAGTTTACCGATCTTCCTCGTAAAACCTAGCTTACCCGCGCAAACCAGCGCCCGTTTTCGCAGACTGCGCGGCCGTCCATTTCCAGCTCCGTCAACGTCGCCAGGACCTTGGGCAAGGTCCAACCGCTGGCATCGGCCAGTGCTTCACTGGTGTGGGGGGCAGCGTGGAGCAGTACAAGTAGCGGATGACTCGTTACGGTCGCGAGTGTTTCTGTTGAAAACGGTAGCTGCTGCCAGCCGCGCAAGGCTTCGAGGATATGCTCTATGGTCTCCACCAGCACGGCGCCGTCGCGGATCAACTGATGGCAGCCGCGAGCACCGGGATGATGAATCGACCCTGGAATCGCATACACCTCGCGCCCCTGTTCCGCCGCCAGCCTGGCCGTGATCAATGAACCACTGGCAACACTGGCTTCGACGACCAGCACGCCGAGGGACAAACCGCTGATGATCCGGTTGCGTCGGGGGAAGTTGCTGGCGCTCGGAGCGGCGTCCAGCGGAAACTCCGAGAGCACCGCGCTGCCCGATGCGATCATTGCGTCCGCCAGGCGCCGATTGCGCTGTGGATAAAAATTTTCGAGTCCCGTGCCAAGTACCCCGACCGTTCGCCCGCCAACATCCAGTGCCGCCTGGTGCGCGGCTGCATCGATCCCCAGGGCCAGCCCGCTGGTGATGACAAACCCGGCACCCGCCAGGCTGCGAGAAAACGCGGCTGCGGTGTCCATGCCTGGCCGTGAAGCACGACGACTGCCGACCATCGCTAACTGCGGTTTTTCCAGGATCTGCGGATCGCCCGCCACGAACAACAACGGTGGCGCGTCGCTGATTTGCGCCAGCAGCGCCGGGTAGTCGGGCTGGTCCCACATCAGTAAATGCTGGTCCTGACGCTCTATCCAGGCCAATGCGTGGCTGGCGCCGTCACGAATTTCAGGGGAGCGCCGGGCCTCGCCACACACCTGCGGCAAGCCCAACGCTCGCCACGCACTGGCGGGTGCACTGATGGCTTTGGACGCCGAACCGAAGGCTTCCAGCAATTTCCGGAAACGCGCCGGACCAAGTTCCGGTAACCGGTGCAGACGTAAACGGGCTTCCAGTTCCGCAGGGGAAACCGATGAAACAGCGGGTATCGACATGGATCATCCTTGATCGTTATGAGCCCCATCGAAATGGGAATAAGCTGTGGATAACTCTGTTGGTAACTTGTGAAGTCCGCTAAGGATTCTGCACCTTGTCCAGCACCGCCAAAGAACGCGAGGCCTTCAGCACCAGTCCATAGCTGAGCTTGTCGTAGGTGCGAAAAACCATCAGAAGACCAGCGCGTTCATCCGGAATTTTCAATGGCTGGCCGGTGATCCGGTCACGCACGGTTTCGCCGGTTTTCATCACTACCAGGACATTCCCTTCGGCCAGGCCGTCGCGTTTCCCCTTGTTCAAGGTGACTACGTCCAGCGCACCGATCTGCGTGACCCCGCGTGGTACATCGATGATCAGGCCATTGACCTGGGTGTCGGGAGCGCTCGGCATGAACGTCGAATTGATCGAACGTTCTTCGCCGCTGAACAGGCGATCGCCGAGGCGCACCTCCTGGGTGGTGCGTTGCAGCACCAGCGTCGCGACGTCACCTTCAGTGGCGACGATCTCGCCACCGCCTATGTCATCGGCGTTGATGCCCAGGAATTCCTGGGTCTGCGGATCGGTGTAGACCTTGCCCTGACGAAAAATGCCGTACACCGGTTGAGCCGGGTCGATGAGGCCGCGGGCGAAGATACGGTCGCCGGTGCCGCTGAGTACGCGTTCGGCATCACCGGCAACGATATAAGGCGCCTTGTCGAAATCCTCGGCGTTGTCGACGATGCGGTTACTCAGCAAAAAGCTGTTGATCGATTTCAGCGGGATGCTCGGTATGGCGTCGGCCACCGGGCTGCTGCGCACCCGTGGCGAAAGCTTAATGGTGCCTCGCGAGGTGCCGCGGTTGAGGCTCAGTCGTGGTTGGCCGTTGACGTAGACCAGCGATAGCGTGTCCCCGGGGTAGATGAGATTCGGGTTTTCAACCTGTGGATTGACCTGCCAGAGTTGCGGCCACTGCCAGGGCTCACGCAGGTACTTACCCGATATGTCCCAAAGTGTGTCGCCCGCAGCGACGGTGTACTGCTGTGGAAAACCCTCCCGAAGTTGCACTTGCCCGTGCGCAAAACCTGCCGAGGCCAGAAGGAGCAGGGCGAGTAGTGATTTCCTCATGCGATGAATCCCTTTATTATGTACGTTCGCGTAAAACGCCAGAGCCCTCGGTGGCTCGCTCCCCGCTTGCTTATGAAAAGAAGGGAGCTACGTTTTACAACGGTAGCCTGCATCTTCTCCGGAGCAGCCAGGCCATCGACCCGACTTTACTTCACACGTGCAGTAATCAAAGCTTATGGCCATTTTAAACATCCTCGAATTCCCTGACCCGCGCCTGCGTACGATCGCCAAGACAGTGACCGTAGTGGACGACGAAGTGCGTCAGCTGGTCGATGATATGTTTGAAACAATGTATGAAGCGCCAGGCATCGGCCTCGCCGCGACCCAGGTCAACGTGCACAAACGTATCGTCGTGATGGACCTCTCCGAAGACCGCACCGAACCACGGGTGTTCATCAACCCCGAGTTCGAGCCCCTGACCGACGAGATGGAGCAATACCAGGAAGGCTGCCTCTCGGTGCCGGGTTTCTACGAAAACGTCGATCGCCCGCAAAAGGTCAAGGTCAAGGCCCTGGACCGCGATGGCCAGCCATACGAACTGATCGCCGAAGGCCTGCTCGCCGTTTGCATCCAGCACGAATGCGACCACCTCAACGGCAAATTGTTCGTCGACTACCTGTCCACGCTCAAACGTGACCGTATCAAGAAGAAACTGGAAAAACTTCACCGCCAGAATGCTTGATGCCCCTCTTCAAAGGCTTGCTGCGGCAAGCCTTTTTCTTTTCAAGATGCTTTGTAATCGAGAGCTTTCATGACTGAGCCACTGCGCATTGTCTTTGCCGGCACCCCGGATTTCGCCGCCGAACACCTCAAGGCCCTGCTCGACAGCCCTTACGAGATCGTTGCGGTCTACACCCAGCCGGATCGTCCGGCGGGTCGCGGGCAAAAGCTGATGCCGAGCCCGGTCAAGCAACTCGCCCTTGAAAACAATATTGCGGTGTTACAACCCCCGACCTTGCGCAATGCCGACGCCCAGGCCGAATTGGCCGCACTGAAGCCGGACTTGATGGTGGTGGTTGCCTACGGCCTGATCCTGCCGCAGGTGGTGCTGGATATTCCGCGCCTGGGTTGCATCAATAGCCACGCGTCCCTGCTGCCTCGCTGGCGCGGTGCGGCGCCGATCCAGCGTGCCGTCGAAGCCGGTGACAGCGAAAGCGGCGTGACGGTAATGCGCATGGAAGCCGGCCTCGACACCGGGCCGATGCTGCTAAAAGTCATCACGCCGATCAGCGCCCAGGATACCGGTGGCAGCCTGCACGACCGTCTGGCCGAAATGGGTCCGCCCGCCGTGCTCCAGGCGATTGCCGGCCTCGCCGCCGGTACGCTGGAAGGTGAAGTGCAGGACGACAGCCTGGCCACCTACGCACACAAATTGAACAAGGATGAGGCGCGCATCGACTGGACGCGGCCAGCAGTTGAGCTGGAGCGTCTGGTTCGCGCTTTCAATCCTTGGCCAATCACCCACAGCACACTGAACGGCGAAGCGTTGAAAGTGCTGGCGGCGAACGTGGCCGAAGGGCAGGGCACAGCGGGGGAAGTTCTTGCTGCCAGCAAAGACGGGCTGATCGTTGCCTGCGGTCAGCAGGCCCTGTGCCTGACCCGCCTGCAATTGCCCGGTGGCAAGGCGCTGAACTTCAGTGACCTGTTCAACAGCCGTCGAGAGAAATTCGCCATCGGCACCGTCCTCGGTCAAGCGGTGGACGCTCAATGAACCCGCGTTTGGCCGCCGCCAAGGCACTCGCCGCTGTCCTGAGCGGCAAAGCTTCCCTCAACAGTTCATTGCCGACACAACTGGACAAAGTCGAAGACCGTGATCGCGGTTTCACTCAGGATCTGGCGTTTGGCACCGCTCGCTGGCAGCCGCGCTTATCCGCGCTGGCGGCCAAGCTGCTGCAGAAACCGTTCAAGGCTGCCGACGCCGATGTTGAGGCGCTCTTGCTAGTGGGCCTCTACCAACTGCTCTACACCCGAGTCCCTCCCCACGCCGCGATCGGCGAAACCGTGGGTTGCGCCGACAAGCTGAAAAAACCCTGGGCCAAGGCCTTGCTCAATGCCGTACTGCGCCGCGCGCAACGGGAAAGCGAAACCCTGCTGACCGAGCTGGAACACGACCCGGTAGTGCGCACCGCCCACCCGCGCTGGCTGCAAAAATCGCTCAAAGCCTTCTGGCCCGAGCAATGGGAAGCCATTTGCACGGCGAACAACGCGCACCCGCCCATGATTCTGCGGGTCAACCGCCGCCATCACAGCCGTGATGCCTACCTTGGCCTGCTCAGTGAAGCGGGTATCGCCGCCAATGCATGCGTTTACAGCCGCGATGGCATCATCCTCGATGCAGCCGCCGACGTGCGCAGCCTGCCGGGCTTCGCCGAAGGCTGGATAAGCGTGCAGGACGAAGCGGCACAACTGGCTGCCGATTTGCTGGACCTGGCGCCGGGCCAACGCGTGCTCGACGCTTGCTGTGCACCCGGCGGCAAGACCTGCCATATCCTCGAAGCCGAACCCAAGCTGGCCGGCGTCGTCGCCGTGGACCTTGAAGCCAAACGCCTGGTGCGGGTGCGCGAGAACCTCGAACGCCTGAAATTGAGCGCCGAACTGATCGCCGCCGACGGCCGCGACACCGCCACCTGGTGGGACGGCAAGCCCTTCCAGCGCATCCTCCTCGATGCACCGTGCTCGGCCACCGGCGTGATTCGCCGTCACCCGGACATCAAGCTGACTCGCCAGCCCGATGACATCGCTGCGCTGGCGTTGCTGCAAGGTGAATTGCTGGACGCCCTGTGGATGACGCTGGAAGTCGGCGGCATCCTGCTCTATGCCACCTGTTCCACGCTGCCGACCGAAAACACCGAAGTGATCGAGGCCTTCCTCGCTCGCACCCCGGGCGCCCGCGAACTGGACCTGGCCACGACGGCCGGGATCAAGCAACTCCATGGTCGGCAATTGCTCGCCCAGGAAGGTGGTCACGACGGGTTCTACTACGCCAAGCTGATCAAGATCGCCGCCGCACGCGGCTAAACGGATTCAACGGAGTGACTGGATGAAAATCATCATCCTCGGAGCGGGGCAGGTCGGCGGTTCGCTGGCGGAGCACCTGGCAAGCGAAGCGAATGACATTACCGTGGTCGACACCGATGGCGAACGCCTGCGTGACCTCGGCGACCGACTGGACATCCGTACGGTACAAGGCCGCGGTTCGCTGCCCAGTATTCTGCGCCAGGCTGGCGCCGATGATGCCGACATGCTGGTCGCCGTGACCAGCAGCGATGAAACCAATATGGTGGCCTGCCAGGTTGCCCATACCCTTTTCCATACACCGACCAAGATCGCCCGCGTGCGTGAAGCGGCGTACCTGACCCGCAACGAATTGTTCGACAACGAAGCGATCCCGGTGGATGTGCTGATCAGCCCCGAGCAGGTGGTCACCAACTACATCAAGCGCCTGATCCAGCATCCGGGCGCCTTGCAGGTGATCGACTTCGCCGAGGGCAAGGCGCAGTTGGTTGCGGTGCGGGCCTATTACGGCGGGCCGCTGGTAGGTCAGCAACTGCGCCAGCTGCGTGAACACATGCCGAATGTCGAAACCCGCGTGGCCGCCATTTTCCGTCGCGACCGACCGATCCTGCCCCAGGGCGATACGGTGATCGAAGCGGACGACGAAGTGTTTTTCATCGCCGCTCGGGCGAACATTCGCGCGGTCATGAGTGAAATGCGCCGTCTCGACGAGACCTACAAGCGCATCGTCATCGCCGGTGGCGGGCAAATCGGCGAACGCCTGGCCGAAGCCATTGAAAGCCGTTACCAAGTGAAGATCATCGAGATGAATCCGGCACGCTGCCGACACCTCTCGGACACCCTCGACAGCACCGTGGTGTTGCAGGGCAGCGCTTCGGACCGTGACCTGCTGCTGGAAGAGAACATCGCCGACGCGGACATCTTCCTGGCCCTGACCAACGACGACGAGGCCAACATCATGTCGTCGCTGCTGGCCAAGCGCTTGGGCGCTAAGAAGGTGATGACCATCATCAATAACCCGGCCTACGTCGACCTGATCCAGGGCGGCGACATCGACATCGCCATCAGCCCGCAACTGGCGACCATCGGCACCTTGCTGGCGCACGTGCGTCGCGGCGATATCGTCAGCGTGCACTCATTGCGTCGCGGCGCTGCGGAAGCCATCGAGGCGATTGCGCACGGCGACGCGAAATCGAGCAAGGTGATCGGCAAGGCCATCGAAAACATCGGCTTGCCACCGGGCACGACGATTGGCGCGATTATTCGTGATGAAGAGGTCATTATCGCGCACGATGACACCGTGATCGCCGCCGGCGACCATGTGATCCTGTTCCTTGTGGATAAAAAGCATATTCGCGATGTGGAAAAGCTGTTCCACGTTGGACTCAGCTTCTTCTGACGATCATTCCCACGCTCTCTGTGGGAATACAGCCCGGGACGCTCCGCGTCCCAAAGCGGACGCAGAGCGTCCATTGAGGCGTTCCCACGTAGAGCGTGGGAACGATCATAAGAGGTGTCACCCATGATCGAATCCCTGGAAAAAATGCTCGCCAAGGGTGTGGATAACTCGTTACTGCGCTTCGGCCTGGGCAAGGGTTACCTGGATCTTGGGGAAAACGCCAAGGCCGTCGAGCATTTCCAGCGCTGCGTCGAGATCGATCCGAAGTACTCGGCCGCCTGGAAACTGTTAGGCAAGGCTCATCTGGCGCTGGCGGATGTCGCGGCTGCGCGACAAGCCTGGGAGAAAGGCCTGGAAGCCGCCCGAAACCACGGCGACAAACAGGCCGAAAAAGAAATGACTGTGTTTCTGAAGAAACTCGACCGTCAGGCGCACTGACTGCAGACAGCCCAAGCCATCCGGTTCAGTACCAGCGTTCTTCACCCGCAGGACGCTTCTTGAAGCGCTTCATGCTCCACATGTATTGGCTCGGATACGCCCGCACATAGCGCTCGACGACCTGGCTCATGGCTGCGCAAGAAGTGGCGGTATCGGTGCTGTACATGGCCTCGGGCGCGGCTTCCAGGATCACCTTGTAGCCCGAACCGTCCGGCAACCGCAGGGCATGCAGGAACACGCCCACCGCTTTGCCACCGGCGAGCATGTTCGGCACAAACTTGCTGGTCAGCGCCTGTACGGCGAAGAACGGCACGAAGATCCCCGCGGATTCGGCCGGTTCCGGGTCGGCTGGAATACCCACCGCACCACCTCTGCGCACTTCCTTGATCACACTGAGGATGCCTTCCTTGGTGGAAGCGGCCACCTTGTTGCCCAGTTGAACCCGTTGCTTTTGCAGCAACTCATCCACCGCCTTCAATTTTGGCGGGCGATAGAAAATGATCGGTTTGCACTGGCTGCAGTAGAAATGGTTGAGCACTTCCCAGTTGCCCAGGTGACTGGTGATGCCCACCACGCCTTTGCCGGAGGCGAGGGCGTCTTTCAATACGTCGAGGCCTTCCACCTCGCGAACCAGGTCGATGGAGCGCTGGGCCGGCCAGATCCAGGCACAGGCGCTTTCAGTCAGGGACTTGCCAATGTCCCGCAAGCTCTGGCCCACCAGGCGCTCACGCTCGGCGGGGTCCATATCGGGAAAGCACTTGGACAGATTGATCCGCACCACATCGCGGGAACGGTTCGGGGTTTTCCACATGACCCAGCCTATCGCCGAGCCCACGGCTTGAACGGCCCGCCACGGAAGCAGGGCAAACAGCCGCAGAGCGCCTACCAGCAAGGCGCCTTTCAACTTATCCACAGGTCACTCCTGATCTTGTGCTGTGCGCGAGGCGGCCATTCTAACCGCCGTTGACCAGCATCGCGTAGCGATCGCAATCGCGGGTGTGGTCCATGACCATGCCCGATGCCTGCATCAGTGCGTAGCAAATGGTCGGGCCAACGAAGGTGAACCCGGCCTTTTTCAAGCCTTTGCTCATCTCCACTGCCTCGGGTGTGATCGCCGGCACTTCGCTGCGATCCTTGAAATGATTGATCTTCGGCACACCGCCGACAAAGGACCAGAGAAACGCCACCGGATCCTCCAGTGCCATCCAGGCCTGGGCATTGCGTCGGGCCGCGTTGAGCTTGAGGCGATTGCGGATGATCCCCGGGTCGAGCATCAGTTCATCGATTTCCGCGTCGCTCATCTGCGCCACGCGCTGGACGTCGAAGCCGTACATCACCCGGCGATAATGCTCGCGCTTGCGCAGCACAGTGATCCAGGAAAGGCCGGCCTGGAACCCTTCGAGCAAAAGCAACTCGAACAATGCCTGCGCATCGCGTAGCGGCGTGCCCCACTCCTGATCGTGATAAGCCATGTACAGCGGATCTTCGGTACACCAAAAGCAGCGTGGCATAGGGCTCCAGGGGGCGTGCGCAGCAACGAATCGGGTATACTCCCGCTCTTTAAATCGCAGCCCAAGAAACAGGTGAATTTCGTGAGCCAGCCTACGCCAGCCGTGCGTACCTTCCAAGACTTGATCCTCGCCCTCCAGCAATACTGGGCCGAGCAAGGTTGTGTGGTACTTCAGCCCTACGATATGGAAGTAGGCGCCGGCACTTTCCACACCGCTACATTCCTGCGCGCCATTGGCCCGGAAACCTGGAACGCCGCTTATGTACAGCCAAGTCGTCGCCCGACTGACGGCCGCTACGGCGAAAACCCGAACCGTCTGCAGCACTACTACCAGTTCCAGGTGGTGCTCAAGCCGAACCCGGACAACTTCCAGGAACTGTATCTGGGCTCCCTCAAGCACGTGGGCCTGGACCCATTGGTGCATGACATTCGGTTTGTCGAAGACAACTGGGAATCGCCGACCCTCGGCGCCTGGGGTCTGGGCTGGGAAGTCTGGCTCAATGGCATGGAAGTGACCCAGTTCACCTACTTCCAGCAAGCGGGCGGCATCGAATGCTACCCGGTAACCGGCGAGATCACTTACGGCCTCGAGCGCCTGGCCATGTACCTGCAAGGCGTGGATTCGGTCTACGACCTGGTCTGGGCTGACGGTCCGTTCGGCAAAGTGACCTACGGCGACGTGTTCCACCAGAACGAAGTGGAGCAGTCGACCTACAACTTTGAACACGCCAACGTCGAGAAGCTGTTCGAATTGTTCGATTTCTACGAAAGCGAAGCCAAGCGCCTGATCGAACTCGACCAGCCGCTGCCGTTGCCAAGCTACGAAATGGTGTTGAAGGCGTCCCACACCTTCAACCTGCTGGATGCGCGCCGGGCGATTTCCGTGACTGCGCGTCAGCAATACATCCTGCGTGTTCGCACCCTGGCGCGTTCCGTTGCGCAAGCCTACCTGCTGGCTCGCGCCAAGCTGGGCTTCCCGATGGCGACCCCGGACCTGCGTGACGAAGTACTGGCCAAGCTGGAGGCTGCACAATGAGTGCTCTGGATTTTCTGGTTGAATTGGGCACTGAAGAACTGCCACCCAAGGCCCTGAACACCCTGGCCGAGGCATTCCTTGCCGGTATCGACAAGGGCCTGCAAGCTGCCGGCCTGAACTACGAGACCAAAACCGTATACGCCGCGCCACGCCGTCTGGCGGTGCTGATCACCTCGCTGGCCACCCAGCAGCCGGATCGCAGCATCAACCTCGATGGCCCGCCACGCCAGGCCGCGTTCGATGCCGAAGGCAACCCGACTCAAGCGGCACTGGGCTTTGCCAAGAAATGTGGGGTCGACCTGAGCGAAATCGATCAGAGCGGTCCGAAACTGCGTTACAGCCAGAGCATTGCCGGCAAGCCGACCGCGAGCCTGCTGCCAACCATCGTCGAAGATTCGCTGAACGACCTGCCAATCCCTAAACGCATGCGTTGGGGTGCGCGCAAGGAAGAATTCGTGCGTCCGACCCAATGGCTGGTGATGCTGCTCGGGGACCAGGTCATCGATTGCACCATCCTTGCCCAGAAGTCTGGCCGCGATTCCCGTGGTCACCGCTTCCACCATCCAGAAAGCGTGCGCATCGGTTCGCCGTCCAGCTACCTGGCCGACCTGCGTGCCGCTTACGTGCTGGCCGACGCCAACGAGCGTCGCGACATCATCAGCAAGCGCACCGAAGAGCTGGCCACCCGCCAGGAAGGCACGGCAATCGTTCCACCAGCCTTGCTCGATGAAGTGACCGCGCTGGTCGAGTGGCCGGTGCCGCTGGTGTGCTCGTTCGAGGAGCGTTTCCTCGACGTGCCGCAAGAAGCGCTGATCACCACCATGCAGGATAACCAGAAGTACTTCTGCCTGCTGGATGCTGAAGGCAAGTTGCTGCCACGTTTCATTACCGTGGCCAACATCGAAAGCAAAGACCCGCAGCAGATCATCGCCGGTAACGAAAAAGTGGTTCGCCCACGCCTGACTGACGCCGAGTTCTTCTTCAAGCAAGACAAGAAGCAGAAGCTCGAAGAATTCAACCAGCGTCTGCAGAACGTGGTGTTCCAGGAAAAACTCGGCAGCGTCTACGACAAGGCCGAGCGCGTTTCCAAGCTCGCCGCCTACATCGCTGCGCGCATCGGCGGCAACGCTTCGTGGGCCGCTCGTGCAGGCTTGCTGTCGAAATGCGACCTGGCCACCGAAATGGTCGGCGAGTTCCCGGAGATGCAAGGTGTCGCCGGCTACTACTACGCCCTCAATGACGGCGAGCCGGAAGATGTCGCCCTGGCACTGAACGAGCAATACATGCCGCGCGGTGCCGGTGCCGAATTGCCTGCCACCCTGACCGGTGCGGCCGTGGCCATCGCCGACAAGCTCGACACCCTCGTGGGGATTTTCGGGATCGGCATGCTGCCGACCGGTAGCAAAGACCCCTATGCCCTGCGCCGTGCCGCACTGGGCGTGCTGCGTATCCTGATCGAGAAACAACTGGATCTGGACCTGAACGACGCCGTGGCTTTCGCCGTGAATGCGTTCGGTTCCAAGGTCAAGGCTGCCGGCCTCAACGATGCCGTACTGGAATTCATCTTCGACCGTCTGCGTGCTCGTTATGAGGATGAAGGCGTCGATGTGGCCACCTACCTGTCGGTTCGTGCCTTGAACCCGGGCTCGGCCCTGGACTTCGACCAGCGCGTGCAAGCGGTGCAGGCTTTCCGCAAGTTGCCGGAAGCGGCGGCCCTGGCGGCGGTGAACAAGCGCGTATCGAACTTGCTGAGCAAGGTCGAAGGCTCGGTGCCGACCGTGGTGGAAGCCAAGTACTTCGACAATGCCAACGAGTTCTCCCTGTACTCGGCGATCCAGCAGGCTGACCAGGCTGTCCAGCCTATGGCCGCGGCACGTCAGTACAGTGAATCGCTGGCTCGCCTGGCTGCATTGCGCGAGCCGGTGGATGCGTTCTTCGAAGCGGTGATGGTCAATGCGGAAGACGCCAATGTGCGCGCCAACCGTTATGCACTGCTGGCGCGCTTGCGTGGCTTGTTCCTCGGCGTCGCCGATATTTCGTTGCTGGGGTAAGACTGTTTGAAACTGCTGATTCTCGATCGGGACGGGGTGATCAATTACGACTCCGACGCTTACATCAAGTCGGTGGAGGAGTGGATTCCACTCCCCGGTTCGATCGAAGCCATCGCGCAGTTGAGCAAGGCTGGCTGGACGGTGGCGGTTGCCACCAACCAGTCGGGCATCGCTCGCGGCTATTACGATCTCGCCACCCTCGACGCCATGCACGAGCGCTTGCGCTCACTGGTGGCCGAGCAGGGTGGTGAAGTCGGCCTGATCGTCTACTGCCCGCACGGGCCGGACGACGGCTGCGATTGCCGCAAACCCAAACCCGGGATGTTGAAAAGCATCGCCGCACATTACAACGTATCGCTGACTGATCTATGGTTTGTCGGCGATAGTCTCGGTGACCTGGAAGCCGCCAAAGCCGTCGATTCTCAGCCAGTTTTAGTTAAGACCGGGAAAGGCGAAAAGACTTTGGGCAAGACCCTACCGGCAGGCACTTTGATTTTCGACGATCTGGCGGCGATTGCCGCAGAACTTATCCACAATTAGAGCGCTTTCGACAGATCGGGAGTGCGCTTGAACAGTCGGGCAGTGCCCGTAACGGTAAACGTCGCCATGTCGATACTGCAGGCCATCAGAACATTTCTCTTTTACCTGCTGCTGGGCACCAGTTCCCTGCTGTGGTGCAGCCTGAGTTTTTTTATCGCGCCCTTTCTGCCGTTCAAGGCGCGCTATCGGTTCATCAACGTGTATTGGTGCCGATGCGCCTTGTGGCTGAGCAAGGTGTTCCTGGGCATTCGCTATGAAGTGAAGGGTGCCGAAAACGTTCCGGCACAGCCCTGCGTGATTCAGTCGAACCACCAGAGCACCTGGGAGACGTTCTTCCTCTCGGCCTATTTCGAGCCCTTGAGCCAGGTCCTCAAGCGCGAACTGCTCTACGTGCCTTTCTTCGGCTGGGCCATGGCCATGCTGCGCCCGATCGCCATCGACCGGGACAACCCGAAAGCGGCACTCAAGCACGTCGCCAAGAAAGGCGATGAATTGCTCAAGGATAACGTCTGGGTGCTGATTTTCCCCGAAGGCACGCGCGTTCCCTACGGCACCATCGGCAAATTCTCGCGAGGCGGTACGGCGTTGGCCGTTAATGCCGAGCTACCGGTGCTGCCGATTGCACACAACGCTGGCAAGTTCTGGCCAAAAAACGGTTGGGCGAAGAAGCAGGGTGTCATCACCGTGATCATCGGCGCGCCGATGTATGCCGAAGGAAGCGGACCACGCGCCATCGCCGATTTGAACGATCGGGTTCAGGCCTGGAACGAGCAGATGCAGCGGGAAATGGGCTCTCTGCCACCGACTCCACAAGCACCTGCTGCCAACGATCAGGTGGCTGTCTGAGGTTCTGTGGATAACCTGTGTACCGTTTGTGAGAAAAGTGCTGTTTTTTGATTCTAACTTGATGATTTATATAGATATTTCTTAAACCGTAAAAAAACCAAAAAACGTGCATAAGTTTTTTTTGGGCGCAAAAAAACCGGCTGATATAGCCGGTTTTTTTATGCCTGTAATGTGGGTGTTTCACACTTGCAGAGGATTTACTTTTTTCCACAAAAAAGGCCAACGCGCGACGTTGGCGTTTTTCGTTTGGCGATTGAACCGGGATCAGAAATCCAGGTTGGAAACCGCCAGGGCGTTGCTTTCGATGAAGTCACGGCGAGGCTCGACCGCATCACCCATCAGGGTGTTGAAGATCTGGTCCGCGCCAATGGCGTCCTCGATGGTTACTTTCAGCATCCGGCGAACGCTTGGGTCCATGGTGGTTTCCCACAGCTGGTCCGGGTTCATTTCACCCAGTCCTTTGTATCGCTGAATGGTGTGGCGCTTGGTGCTTTCAGCCATCAACCATTCCAGGGCTTCCTTGAACTCGGTGACCGCTTTCTTACGCTCGCCACGCTGGATGTACGCTCCATCGTCGAGCAGAGTGCTCAACTGAGCGCCCAGTGATACGACGGTCTTGTAGTCGTTGCTACCGAAGAAGTCGCGGTTGAACGTGACGTAGTTCGACAGGCCGTGGGAGATCAGCTCGACCTCTGGCAGCCAGACATTACGCTCACGGTCTTCACGCAGGCTGGCCTTGTAGACCAGGCCAGACTTCTCGACGGTGCGCAGACGCACTTCATACTGGGCCAGCCAATCCTGCATCGCTGCGTGATCGGACAGTTGCTCCAGGCTCACGGCCGGCAGGTAGATGAAGTGCTCGGTCAGTTCCTGTGGGTACAGGCGCGACAGACGCTTGAGGGTCTTCATCACCAGGCGGAAGTCATTCACCAGGCGCTCAAGGGCTTCGCCGGAGATACCCGGTGCCTCTTCATTCAGGTGCAGGCTCGCATCTTCCAGGGCCGACTGCGTCATGTACTCTTCCATGGCGTCGTCGTCTTTGATGTATTGCTCTTGCTTGCCCTTCTTGACCTTGTACAGCGGTGGCTGGGCAATATAGATGTAGCCGCGCTCGATCAACTCTGGGAGCTGACGGAAGAAGAACGTCAGCAGCAGGGTACGAATGTGCGAACCGTCGACGTCAGCATCGGTCATGATGATGATGTTGTGATAACGCAACTTGTCGATGTTGTACTCTTCGCGACCGATGCCGCAGCCGAGCGCGGTGATCAAGGTGCCCACTTCCTGAGACGAGATCATCTTGTCGAAACGTGCCTTCTCAACGTTCAGGATCTTACCCTTGAGCGGGAGGATCGCCTGGGTCTTGCGGTTGCGTCCCTGCTTGGCGGAGCCGCCAGCAGAGTCACCTTCCACGAGGTACAGTTCGGAGAGGGCAGGGTCCTTTTCCTGGCAGTCAGCCAGTTTGCCTGGCAGGCCGGCGATGTCCAGCGCGCCTTTGCGGCGGGTCATCTCACGGGCCTTGCGCGCCGCTTCACGAGCACGTGCCGCGTCGATCATCTTGCCGACAACCAGCTTGGCTTCGTTCGGGTTTTCCAGCAGGAAGTCGGAGAAGTACTTGCCCATTTCCTGTTCGACCGCGGTCTTCACTTCGGAAGAAACCAGCTTGTCCTTGGTCTGGGAGCTGAACTTCGGATCCGGCACTTTTACCGAAATGATCGCAGTCAGGCCTTCACGGGCATCGTCACCGGTGGTCGCGACCTTGTGCTTCTTCGCCAGGCCTTCGGCTTCAATATACGTATTGAGGTTACGCGTCAGGGCGGAACGGAAACCCACCAGGTGAGTACCGCCATCGCGCTGCGGAATGTTGTTGGTGAAGCACAACAGGTTCTCGTTGAAGCTGTCGTTCCACTGCAGGGCGATTTCTACGCCGATGCCGTCTTCGCGCTGGATGTTGAAATGGAACACCTGGTTGACCGGGGTCTTGTTGGTGTTCAGGTATTCAACGAACGCGCGCAAGCCGCCTTCGTACTTGAACAGTTCTTCCTTACCGCTGCGCTCATCCTTGAGGACGATGCCGACACCGGAGTTGAGGAAGGACAGTTCACGAATCCGCTTGGCCAGGATGTCCCAGCTGAAGTGGATGTTCTTGAAGGTTTCGCTGGAAGCCTTGAAGTGGATCTGGGTGCCGGTGGTTTCGCTGTCGCCAACGATCTTCATCGGTTCCTGCGGAACACCATGGACGTAGGTCTGTTCCCAGATCTTGCCGCTACGGCGAACGGTGAGGACGAGCTCTTCAGACAGTGCGTTCACTACCGACACGCCTACACCGTGCAGGCCGCCGGATACCTTGTAGGAGTTGTCATCGAACTTACCGCCGGCGTGCAGCACGGTCATGATGACCTCGGCTGCCGAAACGCCTTCTTCCTTGTGCACGTCTACCGGGATGCCACGACCGTTGTCTTTGACGGTGATGGATTCATCCGGGTGAATGATGATGCTGATGTCGTCGCAGTGGCCGGCGAGCGCTTCGTCGATCGAGTTATCGACCACCTCGAACACCATGTGGTGCAGACCGCTGCCATCGTCGGTGTCACCAATGTACATACCGGGACGTTTGCGTACGGCATCCAGGCCTTTCAGCACTTTAATGCTCGTTGAGTCGTACGTATTTTCTTCGCTCAATGCCTTCACTCCCGATGGTCGTGGGTCTGGGTGATACGGCCCTGTTCCACGTGGAACAGGGCGACTGGCGTTTCCGTCTGCCAGCCTTCCCTCAATAATTCGTGGTCTACACAGGTGATAAACACCTGGCAGCGTAAGTCTTCCAGCAAGCGGCAAAGCGCACGGCGATGCTGCTCGTCCAGTTCGGACGGCAAGTCATCCACCAGATAAATACACTGACCGCGTCGGGCCTGGCTGACCAGGTGACCTTGGGCAATCCGCAATGCGCAGACCACCAACTTTTGCTGTCCTCGGGACAGGATGTCCGCGGCATTGTGAGCGCCCAATCTGAGGCGCAAATCAGCTCGTTGCGGTCCTGCCTGGGTATGCCCCATCTGCTGATCCCGCTGAAGGGATCCGGCGAGCACAGCGCTCAGTTCACGGTCTTTGTCCCAGCCCCGGTAATAGCTGAGCGTTAGGCCCTCAAGCTCAACCAGTTCGCTCAAGGTCTGTTCAAACACCGGTTTCAAGGCTTTGATATAGGCGCGGCGGTATTCATCTATTTCAGCGCTGGCCTGGCACAGCTCCCTGTCCCAAACCGCTTGCGAAACGGCGTCAAGTGTACCATGCCGCAGCCAAGAGTTTCTCTGGCGCAGGGCCTTCTGCAGGCGTTGCCAGGTAGACATGAACCGAGGTTCCACGTGGAACACGCCCCAGTCGAGGAACTGTCGGCGAATCTTCGGCGCCCCCTCCAGCAAGCGGAAGCTGTCCGGGTTGATCAATTGCAGCGGCAGGATCTCGGCCAGTTGCGCCGCGCTACGCGCGTTCTGCCCGTCGATCCGGATCTGGAACTCCCCCTGGCGGTCCCGCGAAATGCCCAAGGCGCTGTGTCCGCCTTCGGCGAGTTCGACCTGGCCGAATACCGTGCACGCCAATTGTTCGTATTGAATGACAGGTAACAGGCGGGTGCTGCGAAACGAACGCGCGAGCCCCAGCAGATGAATGGCTTCCAGGACACTGGTTTTGCCGCTGCCGTTGGCGCCGTAAAGAATATTGATTCGGGGGGAGGGGGAGAAGGTCACCGGATGCAGATTGCGCACCGCGGTGACCGAGACGCGACTTAAGGACATCTAGCTTCTGCTGAACATGATTACAGGCGCATCGGCATGACGACGTAGGCCGAGTCGTCGTTGTCGGACTCTTGTACCAGCGCACTGCTGTTAGAGTCGGACAGGATCAGGCGAACCTGCTCGGTGGTCATCACGCCCAATACGTCGAGCAAGTAGCTAACGTTAAAGCCGATTTCCAGGGAGCCGCCGTTGTACTCTACGCCAACTTCTTCTTCCGCTTCCTCCTGCTCCGGGTTGTTCGCCTGGATCTTCAGCTGACCAGGGGCCAGTTGCAGGCGGATGCCGCGGTATTTCTCGTTGGACAGGATCGCCGTGCGGCTGAATGCCTCGCGCAGCGCCTGACGATCACCCAACACCAGCTTGTCCCCGCCTTTTGGCAGAACACGCTCGTAGTCCGGGAATTTGCCGTCAACCAATTTCGAGGTGAAGGTGAACTCACCGGTAGTTGCGCGAATGTGGTGCTGACCCAGGACGATGCTGACGATACCGTCCGGCTCGGTCAGCAAACGTGCCAGTTCAAGGATACCCTTGCGCGGCACAATCACCTGATGGCGGTCCGGCTGGCCGATATCAGCCTGCATCGAACACATCGCCAAGCGGTGACCATCGGTGGCCACGGCGCGAATAACGCCTGCCGAGACTTCCAGCAGCATGCCGTTGAGGTAGTACCGTACGTCCTGCTGGGCCATGGCGAAGCTGGTGCGTTCGATCAGGCGACGCAGTTTGGATTGTTCCAGGCTGCACGTCAGCGAACCCGGACCTTCTTCCACGGTAGGGAAATCGTTGGCTGGCAAGGTCGAGAGGGTGAAGCGGCTTCGACCGGCCTTCACTACCAGCTTCTGTTCATCGACCTTGATGTCGATCAGCGCGTCGTTCGGCAGGCTTTTGCAGATATCCATCAGTTTACGTGCAGGCACGGTGATGGAACCTGTTTCAGCAGGCTCTTCGAGCTGCACTCGACCAACCAGCTCGACTTCAAGGTCGGTACCGGTCAGCGACAATTGCTGGCCTTCGACAACCAGCAGCACGTTGGAGAGCACCGGCAAGGTCTGTCGGCGCTCGACGACGCCTGCGACCAGTTGCAGGGGTTTCAACAGGGCTTCGCGTTGAATGGTGAAATGCATGGTCTAGTCCCTTGCCTTAAAAGCTGCGCTGGTGTTCATCAAGTGGTCAGTGTACGCAGCAGGTTCTTGTAGTCCTCGCGGATGTCCGCGTCGGATTCCTTAAGTTCGTTGATCTTGCGGCAGGCGTGCAAAACAGTCGTGTGGTCACGCCCACCAAACACATCACCGATTTCCGGCAAGCTGTGGTTGGTCAGTTCCTTGGACAACGCCATGGCGACCTGACGTGGGCGGGCTACCGAACGTGAACGACGTTTGGACAGCAAATCCGAGATCTTGATCTTGTAGTACTCGGCGACGGTGCGCTGAATGTTATCCACAGAGACCAGTTTGTCTTGCAGCGCCAACAAATCCTTCAGGGACTCGCGGATCAGCTCAATGGTGATATCGCGACCCATGAAGTGCGAATGGGCGATCACGCGTTTGAGCGCACCTTCCAGTTCACGGACGTTGGAGCGAATGCGTTGGGCAATGAAGAACGCTGCATCGTGGGGCAGATCGACTTTGGCCTGGTCGGCTTTCTTCATCAGGATCGCGACACGGGTTTCCAGTTCCGGCGGCTCTACAGCCACCGTGAGGCCCCAGCCGAAGCGAGACTTCAGGCGCTCTTCAAGGCCTTCAATTTCTTTCGGGTAGCGGTCACTGGTAAGAATGACCTGCTGGCCACCTTCAAGCAGAGCGTTGAAGGTGTGGAAAAACTCTTCCTGGGAACGTTCCTTGCGGGCGAAGAATTGAATGTCATCGATGAGCAATGCATCCACCGAACGGTAGAAGCGCTTGAATTCATTGATCGCGTTCAACTGCAGAGCCTTGACCATGTCGGCCACGAAGCGCTCGGAATGCAGGTACACGACCTTGGCGTTCGGATTCTTCTTTAATAGGTGGTTACCCACAGCGTGCATCAAGTGGGTTTTACCCAAGCCTACACCGCCATAAAGGAACAACGGGTTGTAACCGTGCTTGGGGTTGTCCGCCACTTGCCAGGCTGCGGCCCGGGCCAGTTGGTTGGACTTACCCTCAACAAAGTTCTCGAAGGTAAAGGTGCGGTTCAGGTAGCTGGTGTGCTTGAGCGCGCCTTCAACCTGGACGGTACGTTGCTCGGCGCGAACCGGAGCCTGTTGCGAACTGGCGCCGGCCATGGGGTCGAAGCTGTCACGCGAAGGTTCTTGCTCGCTGACTTCAGCGGGCTTGGGCGTCGAACGCTTGTTCGATGGTGCAGGAGGTGGCACAGCTGCAGGCGCGGCAGCAGCCTGAACCTGGGAGGCCGCCGCTGCGGCCAGTGGCGCATTCGGCGCAGCGCGCGGAGCGGAACTGCGTTTGCTGCCTATTAATAAGGAAAGCGCAGGCGCCATACCGTTGCCGTGCTCGTCGAGCAATTCCAGGACGCGACTCAGGTATTTCTCGTTGACCCAGTCCAGGACGAAACGGTTGGGTGCATAGACACGCAACTCGTCGCCTTCGGCTTCGACCTGTAGTGGACGGATCCAAGTGTTGAATTGTTGGGCAGGCAGCTCATCGCGCAAAAGCTCCACGCACTGCTGCCAAAGTTCCACTGACACGGAGATCCCCTAAGTTGAAAGCCGGTGAGGCAAAAACAAGCGGCCATTGTAACGGCCAGACGCCGACTTATCCACACGTAGGTGAGTCGTGCACCGAGAAGAATCAAGGTTCCATACGGTAAAAAGACGACCAATGGTCTGTGCATAAGGTCTGTGGATAACCCCCTCTAAGCTCATTGCACAAGTGGGGGCGAAACTCGGTGGATAACCTGCCTGTGGATAAGGCTGCCTTTCACACACAGGTTTTCCGACAGTGCAGCACAGGCTGAACACGGTTTTCCACTGTAGTTGTCATTCTCTGTACAGCGTGTAAGACAAGGGCTTAAGGCAGTTATCCACAGATGAGGGTCGCCCTAGCCTTTATAAGCTTTACAGAAAAGCTTTAAATACTTTCCTTCTTTATTTTTATGTTTGTCGAAGGATCAGGGTCGGAGAAAACCTCTGGAGATCTATTTATAAGGAAACGTTGGTTGGAAATTGACCTAGAGGCTTGCTTTCTCTAGAATCCCCGGTCTCTTAAAACGGGGGCCATTCCGGCCCGTTGTGGACGAACCAGGTAACACGACAATGAAACGTACTTTCCAACCAAGCACTATCAAACGCGCTCGTACCCACGGTTTCCGTGCTCGCATGGCTACCAAGAACGGCCGTGCCGTTCTGTCGCGTCGTCGCGCCAAAGGTCGTGCGCGTCTGGCAGTTTGATAAGCCGGCACTGGAGGTGAGTCAGGACTTCAGTCGGGAAAAGCGTCTGCTTACTCCCCGGCATTTCAAGGCAGTCTTTGACTCCCCTACCGGCAAGGTACCGGGGAAAAATCTCCTGCTCCTTGCGCGCAACAACGATCTTGATCACCCCCGTCTCGGGCTGGTTATCGGGAAAAAGAGCGTAAAGCTCTCCGTCGAGCGCAATCGCCTCAAACGTCTGATGCGCGAATCGTTTCGCCTGAACCAGGATTTGCTGGTCGGCTGGGACATCGTTATCGTCGCGCGCAAAGGTTTGGGTGACGTAGAAAACCCCGAATTGATTCAGCATTTCGGCAAACTCTGGAAGCGTCTGGCACGCAGCACGCCGGTACCAGCAGTCAAAACCGAAACTGTAGGGGTAGACAGTCCAGATGCGTAAACTGGCACTCGTTCCGATCCAGTTTTATCGCTACGCCATTAGTCCCCTAATGGCCAGTCACTGTCGTTTCTACCCCAGTTGTTCCTGCTACGCGTTAGAAGCCATTGAAAATCATGGCCTTCTGCGCGGTGGCTGGCTGACCTTTCGTCGTTTAGGTCGCTGTCATCCGTGGAATCCCGGTGGTTATGACCCGGTTCCATCTATCCCTACCTCCCGTTCTTCTTCGATGGCCGAGTAATCATGGATATCAAACGCACGATCCTGATCGTCGCCCTGGCAATCGTGTCCTACGTTATGGTTCTTAAATGGAACCAGGACTATGGCCAAGCTGCCTTGCCGACTCAGAATGTTGCTTCCAGTACGACCGCACCGGGCCTCCCGGATACGGGCACTGGCAATAAAGCGTCCGTCAGTGACGACATTCCACACGCCGCAAACGATACCAGCGCACCTGCCGAAACTCCGGTTGCTGCAAGCACCGACCTCATCCAGATCAAAACGGATGTGCTCGATCTGGCCATCGATCCACAAGGTGGTGATGTCGCCCAACTGAGATTGCCGCTGTATCCACGTCGCCAGGACCATCCGGAAATTCCATTCCAGTTGTTCGACAACGGCAACGAGCGGACTTATCTGGCGCAAAGTGGCCTGATTGGCAGCAACGGCCCGGATGCAAGTCCTGCCGGTCGTCCGGTTTACTCGGCGGAGAAGAAGGTTTATCAACTGGCTGATGGCCAGGACCAACTGGTCGTGGACCTGAAGTTCAGCAAGGACGGCGTCAACTACATCAAGCGTTTCACCCTGAAACGCGGCCTGTATGACGTAACCGTTTCCTACCTGATCGACAACCAGAGCGCACAGCCCTGGTCCGGTGCAATGTTTGCGCAATTGAAGCGTGACGCCAGCTCCGATCCATCTTCCAGCACCGCCACTGGCACCGCGACTTATCTGGGCGCTGCCCTGTGGACAAGTAACGAGCCGTACAAAAAAGTGTCGATGAGCGACATGGATAAGGCTCAGCTGAAAGAAACCGTCACCGGTGGTTGGGTTGCCTGGTTGCAACACTACTTCGTGACCGCGTGGATTCCGGCGAAGGGCGAAAACAACGTCGTCCAGACCCGTAAAGACAGCAAAGGCAACTACATCATCGGTTACACCGGTCCTTCGTTGACCGTTGCTCCGGGTGCCAAGGCTGAAACCAGCGCTGTGCTGTACGCCGGTCCGAAAAGCCAGGCTGTCCTGAAAGAGTTGTCCCCAGGCCTGGAACTGACCGTCGACTACGGCATCCTGTGGTTTATCGCGCAACCGATCTTCTGGCTGCTGCAACACATCCACGCGATTGTGGGTAACTGGGGCTGGTCGATCATCTTCCTGACCATGCTGATCAAGGGGATCTTCTTCCCTCTGTCGGCTGCCAGCTACAAATCCATGGCGCGCATGCGTGCAGTAGCACCGAAACTGGCTGCACTGAAAGAGCAACATGGCGATGACCGGCAGAAAATGTCGCAAGCCATGATGGAGCTGTACAAGAAAGAGAAGATCAATCCGCTGGGTGGTTGCTTGCCAATCCTCGTGCAGATGCCGGTATTCCTTTCGCTGTACTGGGTTCTGCTGGAAAGCGTTGAAATGCGCCAGGCGCCGTTCATGCTGTGGATTACCGACCTGTCGATCAAGGATCCGTTCTTCATTCTGCCGATCATCATGGGTGCAACCATGTTCATCCAGCAGCAGTTGAACCCGACTCCACCGGATCCGATGCAGGCCAAGGTGATGAAGCTGATGCCAATCATCTTCACCTTCTTCTTCCTGTGGTTCCCGGCCGGTCTGGTACTGTACTGGGTAGTGAACAACTGCCTGTCGATCGCCCAACAGTGGTACATCACTCGTAAGATCGAAGCAGCTGCCAAAGCGACTGCCTGACTTACACTGTGGGTAACCACTCAAAACGCCCCCTAGTGGGGCGTTTTGCTATCTGTCACTTTTGTCTGGATACCGGTTTATGAGCGCTCCTCGTGAAACCATTGCCGCCGTCGCCACCGCTCAAGGTCGGGGTGGTGTAGGCATCGTTCGTATTTCCGGGCCGTTGGCCAGCGTTGCGGCCGTGGCCTTTAGCGGTCGTGTACTCAAACCGCGATTCGCTCACTATGGACCGTTTCTTGGTGAAAACGACGAAGTGCTCGATCAGGGCATCGCGTTGTATTTTCCAGGACCGAACTCTTTCACTGGCGAAGATGTATTGGAGTTACAGGGGCACGGAGGCCCGGTTGTCCTGGATATGCTGCTTCAACGCTGTCTTGAACTCGGCTGTCGTCTGGCCCGACCGGGAGAATTCAGCGAACGTGCGTTCCTGAACGATAAGCTCGACTTGGCCCAGGCCGAAGCCATCGCCGACCTGATCGAAGCCAGTTCTGCACAGGCGGCTCGCAACGCATTGCGCTCCCTGCAAGGCGCCTTTTCGGCTCGTGTGCATAACCTCACGGAACAACTCATCGGGTTGCGTATTTATGTCGAAGCGGCGATCGATTTTCCGGAAGAGGAAATCGACTTCCTGGCCGACGGCCACGTACTGGGCATGCTCGACAAAGTGCGCGATGAGTTATCCACCGTGATGCGGGAGGCCGGACAGGGCGCCTTGCTGCGCGACGGCATGACCGTGGTCATCGCCGGTCGTCCGAATGCGGGTAAGTCCAGCCTGCTCAATGCGCTGGCCGGCCGTGAAGCGGCCATCGTCACCGAGATCGCCGGCACCACGCGGGACGTCCTTCGCGAACATATCCACATCGATGGCATGCCGCTGCACGTGGTGGATACTGCCGGGTTGCGCGATACCGATGACCATGTGGAAAAAATTGGGGTGGAGCGGGCATTGAAAGCCATCGGCGAGGCCGATCGGGTGCTGCTCGTTGTCGATGCAACCGCGCCGGAAGCGCTCGATCCTTTCGCACTATGGCCTGAGTTCCTTGAAACCCGCCCCGATCCGGCGAAAGTAACGTTGATCCGCAACAAAGCCGACCTTACAGGCGAGGCCATGGCCCTGGAAGTCAGCGATGACGGACACGTCACCATTAGCCTCAGCGCCAAGTCTGCAGGTGTTGGCCTGGAGTTGCTGCGCGACCACCTGAAGGCTTGCATGGGCTACGAACAGACCTCGGAAAGCAGTTTCAGTGCTCGCAGGCGCCACCTGGAAGCATTGCGTCATGCCAGTGCATCCCTTGAGCACGGCCGCGCGCAATTGACCCTGGCGGGTGCCGGCGAATTACTTGCCGAGGATTTGCGCCAGGCTCAGCAGTCGCTGGGAGAAATCACCGGTGCATTCAGCTCCGATGACCTGTTGGGACGAATTTTTTCCAGCTTCTGCATCGGTAAATAGTCTTTCTGTTATCTACAGGCAGGCCGTCCTGGCCTGTCTGCCCCCTCCATTTTCAAAACCATCCCCTCCAGTGCCGAGCAGATTTTTCTGCTTGAGCGGTTTTTCCTTGCCCGAATTTCCTTCGATCGACGCTTTTCTGTGGATTAAGCCCTGTTAATAACCGCGGCTAAGGGCAGTTGATAACAGGGCCTCAAAACTGAAGATAACCGCCCCTGTGGATAAGCGCCACATTCATCCACAGGCTTTAACCGGTTATCCAAGGGCCTCATTGGCACATGACCACAGGGTTTTGAAACTCTGTACACAACGTATTTATTGGGCTGTAGAAATCTATCCACAGAAAGGTCGGTCAGTAGAAATAAACATAAAAACAAAGATTTAATAAATTTCTCTCTTTTTAATTTCTATAACCGCCACTTTTCCACAGCTGGTTAAATTTTGTGCAAAGGGTTCTTTAGGAAGGGCGAAGTCCCTATACTTGTCGACCAGGTCCGAAAACCTGAGCTCAAACTATTCCTGAATTACCTACTTAAGCAGGCACGAGGTGCGTGGTGGATTTCCCTTCCCGTTTTGAAGTGATCGTCATCGGCGGCGGTCATGCCGGTACCGAGGCAGCACTGGCCTCAGCACGTATGGGGGTCAAGACCCTATTGCTGACGCATAACGTGGAAACCCTCGGTGCCATGAGTTGCAACCCGGCCATTGGCGGGATAGGCAAAAGCCATCTGGTCAAGGAAATCGACGCCCTCGGCGGTGCGATGGCCATTGCTACCGATAAGGGCGGCATCCAGTTTCGCGTGTTGAATAGCCGCAAAGGCCCAGCCGTACGTGCAACCCGCGCTCAGGCGGATCGGGTTCTGTACAAGGCGGCCGTACGCGAAATCCTGGAAAACCAGCCGAACCTGTGGATATTTCAACAGGCAGCTGATGACTTGATCGTCGAGCAAGAACAAGTCCGTGGTGTTGTCACCCAAATGGGCCTGCGTTTCCTCGCCGATTCGGTCGTCTTGACCACAGGTACCTTCCTTGGCGGACTTATCCACATCGGTTTGCAGAATTTCTCCGGCGGTCGCGCTGGTGATCCGCCATCGATTGCGCTAGCTCAGCGTCTTCGAGAATTGCCACTGCGTGTTGGTCGCCTGAAAACCGGAACACCGCCGCGTATCGACGCACGGTCCGTGGATTTTTCCGTGATGACCGAGCAAGCAGGCGATACGCCGATTCCGGTGATGTCGTTCATGGGGTCCAAAGAGCAGCATCCGCGACAGGTCAGTTGCTGGATTACCCACACCAATGCACGCACTCACGAAATCATTGCCGCGAACCTCGACCGTTCGCCGATGTATTCCGCTGCTGGTGAGATCGAAGGTATCGGCCCGCGTTATTGCCCGTCGATCGAAGACAAGATCCATCGGTTTGCTGACAAGCAGAGCCATCAGGTCTTCATCGAACCGGAAGGCTTGACGACAAACGAGCTGTACCCAAACGGAATTTCCACTTCCTTGCCGTTCGATGTGCAATTGCAGATCGTGCAATCGATCCGCGGCATGGAAAACGCACACATCGTGCGTCCGGGCTACGCGATCGAATACGACTATTTCGACCCGCGTGACCTGAAGTACAGCCTGGAAACCAAAGTCATCGGTGGTCTGTTTTTTGCCGGGCAAATCAATGGCACCACCGGTTACGAAGAAGCCGGCGCCCAGGGTTTGCTGGCCGGGACCAACGCCGCACTGCGTGCCCAAGGAAAAGATGCCTGGTGCCCGCGTCGGGACGAAGCCTACATCGGCGTATTGGTCGACGACCTGATTACGCTCGGGACCCAGGAGCCGTACCGGATGTTTACCTCCCGTGCCGAATATCGCCTGATCCTGCGTGAAGACAACGCTGACCTGCGCTTGACCGAAAAAGGCCGCGAATTGGGTCTTGTCGATGACGCGCGTTGGGCGGCGTTCTGCAAAAAACGCGAAAGCATCGAGCTGGAAGAGCAGCGTCTGAAAAGCACCTGGGTACGGCCGGGCACCGAACAGGGCGATGCGATTGCCGAAAAATTCGGTACGCCACTGACCCATGAATACAACTTGCTCAATCTGCTGAGCCGTCCGGAAATCGACTACGCTGGTCTGATCGCCGTGACCGGTGAGGGCGCAGAAGATCCACAGGTTGCCGAGCAGGTCGAAATCAAGACCAAGTACGCGGGTTACATCGACCGCCAGCAGGATGAAATCGCGCGTTTGCGGGCCAGCGAAGACACCAAACTGCCTGTGGATATCGATTACACGAACATTTCCGGTCTGTCCAAAGAGATCCAGAGCAAGCTCGGCGCGACCCGTCCAGAGACATTGGGTCAGGCGTCACGCATCCCGGGCGTGACACCAGCAGCCATTTCCCTGTTGATGATTCATCTGAAAAAACGCGGCGCGGGCCGTCAGTTGGAGCAAAGCGCTTGAGTTCGTTGGTCACCCCGCAACACGCAGAAGAGTTATCCACAGGCGCTCGTCAGCTCGGTGTCGCCCTGACCGAAACCCAGCATGCACAGCTGCTGGGTTATCTGGCCCTGTTGATAAAATGGAACAAGGCCTACAACCTCACCGCGGTCCGCGATCCTGACGAAATGGTGTCCCGTCATTTGCTCGATAGTCTGAGCGTGATGTCGTTCGTCGAAAACGGTCGCTGGCTCGACGTTGGAAGCGGTGGCGGTATGCCGGGCATTCCCCTGGCCATCCTCTTTCCCGAGTCACAAGTGACCTGCCTGGACAGCAACGGCAAGAAAACCCGCTTCCTGACCCAGGTCAAACTCGAGCTGAAACTGGATAACCTGCAAGTTATCCACAGTCGCGTCGAAGCGTTCCAGCCTGCACAACCCTTCAACGGGATCATCTCCCGGGCCTTCAGCAGCATGGAAAACTTCAGCAACTGGACGCGCCACCTCGGTGACACCGATACACGCTGGCTGGCAATGAAGGGCGTTCATCCCGCCGATGAGCTGGTAGCATTGCCGACAGACTTCCACCTCGATAGCGAACACGCCCTGGCCGTTCCTGGTTGCCAAGGCCAACGCCATCTGCTGATACTGCGCCGCACGGCATGATTGGGAACACAAGCAAGAATGGCTAAGGTATTCGCGATAGCGAACCAAAAGGGTGGTGTGGGCAAGACCACCACCTGTATCAACCTCGCAGCATCCCTGGTCGCAACCAAGCGTCGGGTATTGCTGATCGATCTCGATCCACAGGGCAACGCCACCATGGGTAGCGGTGTGGATAAACACGGCCTGGAAAACTCGGTCTATGACCTGTTGATCGGGGAATGCGACCTGGCCCAGGCCATGCATTTCTCCGAGCACGGCGGTTACCAGCTGTTGCCGGCCAACCGGGACCTGACCGCGGCCGAAGTGGTTCTGCTGGAAATGCAGATGA
This sequence comes from Pseudomonas sp. GW823-FHT06B06, assembly GCF_058795195.1. NCBI lineage: Bacteria > Pseudomonadati > Pseudomonadota > Gammaproteobacteria > Pseudomonadales > Pseudomonadaceae > Pseudomonas > Pseudomonas sp. GW823-FHT06B06. Next base: position 116,616 of record NZ_JBXAHO010000008.1, read on the forward strand.
AGGAGAGCCGCCTGCGCAGTGCGTTGGCGCCGATCCGCGAAAACTACGATTACATTTTGATCGACTGCCCGCCGTCACTCTCGATGCTGACCTTGAACGCACTGGTAGCCGCCGACGGGGTGATTATCCCCATGCAGTGTGAGTATTTCGCACTTGAAGGCTTGAGCGACCTTGTGGATAACATCAAGCGCATCGCCGAGCTGCTCAATCCGAACCTCAAGGTTGAAGGCCTGTTGCGTACGATGTACGACCCGCGCCTGAGCCTGATGAACGATGTATCGGCCCAGCTCAAGGAACACTTCGGCGATCAGCTGTACGACACGGTCATTCCGCGCAACATTCGCCTGGCGGAAGCGCCGAGCTACGGCATGCCGGCCCTGGCGTACGACAAATCATCGCGCGGTGCCGTGGCCTATTTGGCCCTGGCGGGCGAAATGGTCCGTCGCCAACGCAAAAACTCACGCATCGCCGCTGCTCAGGCAACTTAAGGAATCCCCATGGCCGTCAAGAAACGAGGTCTCGGACGTGGACTGGATGCACTGCTGAGTGGTCCGAGTGTCAGCGCGCTGGAAGAACAGGCGGTGCAGGCCGATCAGCGAGAGCTGCAGCACCTGCCGCTGGATCTGCTGCAGCGCGGCAAGTACCAGCCGCGTCGCGATATGGATCCCCAGGCGCTCGAAGAGCTGGCGCAATCGATCAAGGCACAAGGCGTGATGCAGCCGATCGTTGTGCGGCCGATCGGTAGTGGTCGCTACGAAATCATTGCCGGGGAACGCCGCTGGCGTGCCAGCCAGCAAGCTGGCCAGGAAACCATCCCGGCGATGGTGCGTGATGTACCGGATGAAACCGCGATCGCCATTGCGCTGATCGAGAACATCCAGCGCGAAGATCTCAATCCGATCGAAGAAGCGGTGGCCTTGCAGCGCCTGCAGACCGAATTCCAGCTGACCCAGCAACAAGTCGCCGAAGCCGTGGGCAAGTCCCGGGTAACCGTGGCCAACCTGCTACGCTTGATTTCGCTGCCGGAAGTCATCAAGACCATGCTGTCCCACGGTGACCTGGAAATGGGTCATGCGCGTGCATTGCTCGGTTTGCCGGATAATCAGCAGGTTGAAGGGGCGCGACATGTTGTCGCACGCGGACTGACCGTGCGCCAGACTGAAGCACTGGTTCGCCAGTGGTTGAGTGGCAAACCGGAGCCCGTGGAACCCTCGAAACCGGACCCGGATATTGCTCGCCTGGAACAGCGCCTGGCCGAGCGCCTAGGCTCTGCGGTGCAGATCCGCCACGGGAAGAAGGGTAAAGGACAACTGGTTATCGGCTACAACTCTTTGGATGAACTTCAGGGTGTGCTCGCACACATTCGCTGAAACAATTCCTTATGTAGCGCGCAGTCGGAAATCACTACCTGACAGTTGAATAGGGGCAGAACCGCCCCTATACTCTGCGCGCATTTTGTCGGCACAAATTATGCCAAGTTATTGAATTCTGGCAGCCGACCATTGGAGAGCAATAGTGATGGAAACCCGCACGCCAAACCGCTTGCCCTTCCATCGCCTGGCAGTTTTTCCGGTGTTAATGGCTCAATTTGTCGTTTTGCTGATTGCTGCTTTGGCGCTCTGGCAATGGCATGGAGTCGTTGCCGGGTACTCGGGACTTTGCGGAGGCCTGATAGCCTTGCTGCCCAATGTTTATTTTGCTCACAGGGCATTTCGGTTTTCCGGCGCCCGAGCAGCCCAGTCCATCGTCCGGTCTTTTTATGCCGGCGAGGCAGGCAAACTGATTTTGACGGCAGTGCTGTTTGCACTGGTGTTCGCAGGTGTGAAGCCACTGGCACCGATTGCAGTATTCGGTGTCTTCGTGCTGACTCAGTCAGTCAGCTGGTTCGCTCCCCTGCTGATGAGAACAAGACTTTCGAGACCTTAGGGCGTTTGAGGCAACCATGGCAGAAACAACCGCTTCGGGCTATATCCAGCACCACTTGCAGAACCTGACCTTCGGTCAGCACCCTACCGGCGGCTGGGGCTTTGCCCACACCGCAGCAGAAGCCAAGGAAATGGGCTTCTGGGCTTTCCACGTCGATACCCTCGGCTGGTCGGTCGCATTGGGTCTGATCTTCGTTCTTCTTTTCCGCATGGCGGCAAAGAAAGCGACTTCCGGGCAACCAGGTGCTTTGCAGAACTTCGTTGAAGTATTGGTCGAATTCGTCGATGGCAGCGTGAAAGACAGCTTCCATGGCCGTAGCCCGGTGATTGCACCGCTGGCACTGACCATCTTCGTCTGGGTGTTCCTGATGAACGCCGTCGACCTGGTACCGGTCGACTGGATTCCTCAGCTGGCCATCCTGATCTCCGGCGACTCCCACATCCCGTTCCGCGCCGTGTCGACGACCGACCCGAACGCGACCCTGGGCATGGCGTTCTCGGTTTTCGCACTGATCATTTTCTATAGCATCAAGGTCAAGGGCCTCGGCGGTTTCATCGGCGAGCTGACCCTGCACCCGTTCGGCAGCAAGAACATCTTCGTTCAGGCCCTGCTGATCCCGGTGAACTTCCTGCTGGAATTCGTGACCCTGATCGCCAAGCCGATCTCCCTGGCCCTGCGTCTGTTCGGCAACATGTATGCCGGCGAACTGGTGTTCATTCTGATCGCTGTGATGTTCGGCAGCGGCCTGCTCTGGCTTAGTGGCCTGGGCGTTGTTCTGCAGTGGGCGTGGGCTGTGTTCCACATCCTGATCATTACCCTGCAGGCGTTCATCTTCATGATGCTGACCATTGTTTACCTGTCGATGGCGCACGAAGAAAACCATTAAGACCAGTCTCGACTAGTCTGATGTCCCTCCTGGTCAAACGGGAGGGTGCTCCTCACGGGGCATCTGAAACGATTTGTTTTACCGCTTTAAATTAAAAAAACCTAAACCATACGACGTAAAAGTCGGGAGGAAAGATGGAAACTGTAGTTGGTCTAACCGCTATCGCTGTTGCACTGTTGATCGGCCTGGGCGCACTGGGTACCGCAATTGGTTTCGGCCTGTTGGGTGGCAAGTTCCTGGAAGGCGCAGCGCGTCAGCCAGAAATGGTTCCAATGCTGCAAGTTAAAATGTTCATCGTTGCCGGTCTGCTCGACGCCGTAACCATGATCGGTGTTGGTATCGCTCTGTTCTTCACCTTTGCGAACCCGTTCGTTGGTCAAATCGCTGGCTGATTACTCGGATCTTCCGGGTAATTTGGTGTGATGGACAACGTAACTGCGAGGTGTTGGCGTGAACATTAATGCGACCCTGATTGGCCAGTCCGTTGCGTTCCTGATTTTTGTACTGTTCTGCATGAAGTTCGTATGGCCTCCGGTCATTGCGGCATTGCACGAACGTCAAAAGAAGATCGCTGATGGTCTGGACGCTGCCAGCCGTGCAGCTCGCGACCTGGAGTTGGCCCAAGAGAAAGCGGGTCAGCAACTGCGCGAAGCGAAAGCTCAGGCAGCTGAAATCATCGAGCAAGCCAAGAAACGCGGTAATCAGATTGTTGAAGAGGCTGTTGAAAAAGCCCGTATCGACGCTGACCGTGTGAAGGTTCAGGCTCAGGCCGAGATCGAACAGGAACTGAACAGTGTCAAAGACGCGCTGCGTGCCCAAGTGGGCTTGCTGGCAGTCGGCGGCGCCGAGAAGATCCTGGGTGCCACAATCGATCAAAACGCGCACGCAGAGCTGGTTAACCAACTGGCTGCTGAAATCTAAGCGAGGGCGATCATGGCAGAACTGACCACGTTGGCCCGACCTTACGCTAAGGCGGCCTTCGAGCACGCTCAGGCCCACCAGCAACTGGCCAATTGGTCAGCCATGCTCGGCCTGGCAGCAGCGGTATCGCAAGACGATACCCTGCAGCGCGTGCTCAAGGCCCCGCGACTGACGAGCGCAGAAAAGGCCGCCACGTTCATTGACGTGTGCGGCGACAAGTTCGATGCCAAGGCACAGAATTTCATCAACGTCGTTGCCGAAAACGACCGTCTCCCGCTGTTGCCGGAGATTTCCGCTCTGTTCGACCTGTACAAGGCCGAGCAAGAGAAGTCGGTAGACGTTGAAGTGACCAGTGCATTTGCATTGAACCAAGAACAGCAAGACAAACTCGCCAAGGTTCTCAGTGCACGACTCAACCGGGAAGTGCGCCTGCAAGTTGCGGAGGATGCCGCCCTGATAGGTGGTGTCGTAATCCGCGCCGGCGACCTGGTTATCGATGGCTCGATTCGCGGCAAAATCGCGAAACTTGCCGAAGCATTGAAATCTTGAGTTTGAAGGGGCAGCAGAGCAATGCAGCAACTCAATCCTTCCGAAATAAGTGAAATTATCAAGGGCCGCATCGACAAGCTCGATGTGACCTCCCAAGCCCGTAACGAAGGCACTGTCGTCAGCGTATCTGACGGCATCGTGCGGATTCACGGTCTGGCCGACGTCATGTACGGCGAGATGATCGAGTTTCCGGGCGGCGTCTACGGTATGGCCCTCAACCTGGAGCAAGACTCCGTAGGTGCCGTTGTTTTGGGCGCATACCAGTCTCTGGCTGAAGGCATGAGCGCCAAGTGCACCGGCCGCATCCTCGAAGTTCCAGTTGGTAAGGAACTGCTGGGTCGCGTAGTCGACGCACTGGGTAACCCTGTTGACGGCAAAGGTCCACTGGGCAACACCGAGACCGACGCGGTCGAGAAAGTTGCTCCAGGCGTGATCTGGCGTAAGTCGGTAGACCAGCCTGTACAGACTGGCTACAAGGCTGTCGATGCCATGATCCCTGTCGGCCGTGGCCAGCGTGAGCTGATCATCGGTGACCGTCAGATCGGTAAAACCGCTCTGGCGATCGACGCGATCATCAACCAGAAGAACAGCGGCATTTTCTGCGTATACGTAGCCATTGGTCAGAAGCAATCGACCATCGCCAACGTGGTTCGCAAGCTGGAAGAAAACGGCGCCCTGGCCAACACGATCATCGTGGCTGCCAGTGCTTCGGAATCTCCTGCGCTGCAATTCCTGGCACCGTACTCCGGTTGCACCATGGGTGAATTCTTCCGCGACCGCGGTGAAGACGCGCTGATCGTTTATGACGATCTGTCCAAGCAAGCAGTGGCTTACCGCCAGATTTCCCTGCTGCTGCGCCGTCCACCAGGCCGTGAAGCTTACCCAGGCGACGTGTTCTATCTCCACTCCCGTCTGCTGGAGCGCGCATCCCGCGTTTCGGAAGAGTACGTAGAGAAGTTCACCAACGGCGCAGTGACCGGCAAAACCGGTTCCCTGACCGCACTGCCGATCATCGAAACCCAGGCTGGCGACGTTTCCGCGTTCGTTCCGACCAACGTGATTTCCATCACCGACGGTCAGATCTTCCTGGAATCGGCCATGTTCAACTCGGGCATCCGTCCTGCAGTGAACGCCGGTGTTTCGGTATCCCGTGTGGGTGGTGCCGCTCAGACCAAGATCATCAAGAAGCTGTCCGGTGGTATCCGTACCGCTCTGGCTCAGTACCGTGAACTGGCGGCATTCGCCCAGTTCGCTTCTGACCTGGACGAAGCGACCCGTAAGCAACTTGAGCATGGTCAGCGCGTTACCGAGCTGATGAAGCAGAAGCAATACGCCCCAATGTCGATCGCTGACATGGCGTTGTCGCTGTATGCCGCTGAGCGTGGGTTCCTGACTGACGTCGAAATCGCCAAGGTCGGCAGCTTTGAACAAGCGCTGATTGCTTACTTCAACCGCGATCACGCCGAATTGATGGCGAAGATCAACGTGAAGGGTGACTTCAATGACGATATCGACGCTGGCATGAAAGCCGGTATCGAGAAGTTCAAGGCCACCCAAACCTGGTAAGCCGCAGCGGGAGCCGCAAGGCTCCCGCTTGCTAACCTGATAGGTGTTACATGGCAGGCGCAAAAGAGATTCGCAGTAAGATTGCGAGCATCAAAAGCACGCAAAAAATTACCAGCGCCATGGAAAAAGTGGCGGTCAGCAAAATGCGCAAGGCACAAATGCGCATGGCTGCTAGCCGTCCTTATGCGGAGCGCATCCGCCAGGTTATTGGGCATCTGGCCAACGCCAACCCGGAATACCGCCACCCGTTCATGATCGACCGCGAAATCAAGCGTGTTGGTTATGTCGTAGTGAGCAGTGACCGTGGTCTGTGCGGTGGCTTGAACACCAACCTGTTCAAGGCCCTGGTCAAGGACATGGCGGTAAACCGCGAGAAAGGCGTCGAGATTGATCTGTGTGTAGTGGGTAGCAAGGGTGCGGCCTTTTTCCGCAACTTCGGCGGCAACGTCGTAGCAGCTATCAGCCACCTGGGTGAAGAGCCGTCGATCAACGACTTGATCGGTAGCGTCAAAGTGATGCTGGATGCCTACCTGGACGGCCGTATTGACCGCCTGTCCGTGGTTTCCAACAAGTTCATCAACACCATGACGCAACAGCCTACCGTGGAGCAATTGATTCCACTGGTGGCAACCCCGGATCAGGACCTCAAGCACCACTGGGACTATCTCTACGAACCGGATGCCAAAGAGCTGCTTGACGGCTTGATGGTCCGCTACGTTGAGTCGCAAGTCTACCAGGCGGTGGTCGAGAACAACGCGGCTGAACAAGCTGCGCGGATGATCGCGATGAAGAACGCTACCGACAACGCCGGTGATTTGATCAGCGATTTGCAGCTGGTCTACAACAAGGCGCGTCAGGCTGCGATCACCCAAGAGATCTCGGAAATCGTCGGCGGCGCTGCCGCGGTTTAACGGTTCAAATATTCAGAGGATCCAGCTATGAGTAGCGGACGTATCGTTCAAATCATCGGCGCCGTTATCGACGTGGAATTTCCACGCGACAGCGTACCGAGCATCTACAACGCGCTGAAAGTAGTGAGCGCGGCTGAAACCACCCTGGAAGTTCAGCAGCAGCTGGGCGACGGCGTGGTTCGTACCATTGCGATGGGTTCCACCGAGGGCTTGAAGCGCGGTCTGGAAGTGACCGACTCTGGCGCAGCCATCTCCGTACCGGTCGGTAAAGCGACCCTGGGCCGGATCATGGACGTACTGGGCAACCCGATCGACGAAGCTGGCCCAATCGCCACCGACGAGCGTTGGGGTATCCACCGTGCAGCGCCTTCGTTCGCTGAACAAGCAGGCGGCAACGACCTGCTGGAAACCGGCATCAAGGTTATCGACCTGGTTTGCCCGTTCGCCAAGGGTGGTAAAGTTGGTCTGTTCGGTGGTGCCGGTGTAGGCAAAACCGTAAACATGATGGAACTGATCCGTAACATCGCCATCGAGCACAGCGGTTATTCCGTGTTCGCCGGTGTGGGTGAGCGTACTCGTGAGGGTAACGACTTCTACCACGAGATGAAGGACTCCAACGTTCTGGACAAAGTGGCACTGGTTTACGGTCAGATGAACGAGCCGCCGGGTAACCGTCTGCGCGTAGCACTGACCGGCCTGACCATGGCCGAGAAGTTCCGTGACGAAGGTAACGACGTTCTGCTGTTCGTCGACAACATCTATCGTTACACCCTGGCCGGTACTGAAGTATCCGCACTGCTGGGCCGTATGCCTTCGGCAGTAGGTTACCAGCCGACCCTGGCTGAAGAGATGGGCGTTCTGCAAGAACGTATCACTTCGACCAAGGAAGGTTCGATCACTTCGATCCAAGCGGTATACGTACCTGCGGACGACTTGACCGACCCGTCGCCAGCGACCACCTTCGCCCACTTGGACGCCACCGTCGTTCTGTCCCGTGACATCGCTTCCCTGGGTATCTACCCAGCGGTAGACCCACTGGACTCGACTTCGCGCCAGCTGGACCCGAACGTTATCGGCCAGGACCACTACGACACCGCTCGCGGCGTCCAGTACGTTCTGCAGCGTTACAAAGAACTGAAGGACATCATTGCGATCCTGGGTATGGACGAGCTGTCGGAAGCCGACAAGCAGTTGGTAAACCGTGCTCGTAAGATCCAGCGTTTCTTGTCGCAGCCGTTCTTCGTGGCTGAAGTCTTCACCGGTGCATCGGGTAAATACGTTTCCCTGAAAGACACCATTGCTGGCTTCAAAGGCATCCTCAACGGTGACTACGACCACCTGCCAGAACAAGCGTTCTACATGGTTGGCGGCATCGAAGAAGCGATCGAGAAAGCCAAGAAACTGTAATCCCGGCGCCCGGAAACGGGCGCTAATTTAGGTTGAGGCAATCAGATGGCTATGACAGTCCATTGCGATATCGTCAGCGCGGAAGGGGAAATCTTTTCCGGTCTGGTCGAGATGGTGATTGCGCACGGTGCACTGGGTGATCTTGGTATCGCCCTGGGTCACGCGCCGCTGATCACTAATCTGAAGCCAGGTCCGATCCGCCTGGTCAAGCAGGGCGGGGAAGAGGAGGTGTACTACATCTCCGGTGGTTTCCTCGAGGTTCAGCCGAACATGGTCAAGGTTCTTGCCGACACCGTGCAACGTGCTGCCGACCTGGACGAAGCTTCCGCTCAGGAAGCCGTCAAGGCTGCCGAAAAGGCCTTGCATGAGCGGGGCGCGGAGTTCGATTACGGTTCCGCTGCCGCACGTCTGGCCGAGGCCGCAGCCCAGCTGCGTACCGTCCAGCAGATCCGCAAGAAGTTCGGCCACTAAGGCAGCGCTTGTTGTGTGATTGATTAAAAAGGGTAGCCTCGGCTACCCTTTTTTATTTTCCCGATATTCATCACGTTGGTCGCAGCCGCTGACCACCCAGGATTGGTAGCCAGTCATGTCTCTTGAAATCGTTATCCTCGCTGCTGGGCAGGGCACCCGCATGCGTTCGGCCCTGCCAAAGGTCTTGCACCCGATTGCCGGCAATTCCATGCTCGGCCATGTTATCCACAGCGCCCGACAACTTGATCCACAGCGCATTCACGTGGTGATTGGCCATGGTGCCGATGTGGTACGCGAGCGCTTGGCCGCTGACGATCTGAACTTCGTCCTCCAGGACAAACAATTGGGTACCGGTCATGCCGTGGCCCAGGCCGTTCCTTTCATCAAGTCCGACACCGTGCTGGTGCTTTACGGTGATGTGCCCTTGATTGAAATCGAAACCCTGCAGCGTTTGCTCAAGCTGGTAATGCCTGGGCAGATGGGCCTGCTTACCGTCGAACTGGATGACGCAACCGGTTACGGCCGCATCGTTCGCGGCAATGATGGAAAGGTCTCTGCCATCGTCGAGCACAAGGACGCCAACGAAGCCCAGCGCGCCATCAAGGAAGGCAATACCGGGATCCTCGCGGTTCCGGCCGATCGCCTGGCCGACTGGACGGGTCGCCTGTCGAACAACAACGCGCAGGGCGAGTACTACTTGACCGACGTGATTGAAATGGCAGTCCGCGACGGTCTGGTGGTGGCCACCGAACAGCCCCACGACGCCATGGAAGTGCAGGGCGCCAACGACCGCAAGCAGCTTTCCGATCTTGAGCGTCATTATCAGCTGCGCGCCGGCCGTCGCTTGATGGCTCAAGGCGTGACCCTGCGCGACCCGGCCCGTTTCGATGTCCGGGGTGATATCAGTGTGGGTCGCGACGTGCTGATCGATATCAATGTGATCCTCGAAGGTAACGTCGTCATTGAAGACGACGTGGTCATTGGCCCGAACTGCGTGATCAAGGACAGCACCTTGCGTAAAGGCGTCGTGATCAAGGCCAACAGCCATATCGAAGGGGCGATTCTCGGTGAAGGCAGCGATGCCGGTCCGTTCGCGCGTTTGCGTCCAGGCACTGTGCTCGAAGCGCGGGCGCATGTGGGTAACTTTGTCGAGTTGAAAAATGCTCACCTGGGCGAAGGTGCCAAGGCTGGCCATTTGACCTACCTTGGCGATGCCGAAGTGGGCGCACGCACCAACATCGGTGCGGGCACCATTACCTGTAACTACGATGGCGCCAACAAGTGGAAAACGGTGCTGGGCGAAGACGTGTTCATCGGTTCCAACAACTCGTTGGTGGCACCTGTGGATATCTTGTCTGGTGCGACTACGGCTGCCGGTTCGACTATTACCTCTACTGTGGATAAAGCGCAGTTGGCAGTAGCCCGTGCTCGCCAGAAGAACATCGACGGTTGGAAGCGACCAGAGAAGCTCAAGAAGAGCTAAGTTATCCACACCTCGGTGTTTTTTGGAAGTTATTCACAGCAAAATGGCTGTTAATAATATTAACCGGCTGGCCTCGCTTACTTCAGGGGGCTTGCTGTTAATTATTTTATCCACAGAGTCTTTTGATCGATCCGCGCTTGACGAAATTTCCTCGATAGGTTTTGATTGCTTCCGTTATCTTTCGAATCGAAACTTATCAAGTCATGTCGAAGCGCAACACACCTCAACGGCGCCACAACATCCTGGCCTTGCTCAACGAGCAGGGCGAAGTCAGTGTGGATGAATTGGCAAAGCGCTTCGAAACCTCTGAAGTTACGATTCGCAAGGATCTGGCCGCACTTGAAAGCAACGGTCTGCTGCTACGTCGTTATGGCGGCGCCATCACCTTGCCTCAGGAATTAGTGGCCGACCTGAGTCAACCGGTCTCCAGGTACAAGCAGGCCATTGCCCGCGCAGCTGTTGCACGGATTCGCGAACACGCACGCATCATCATCGACAGCGGCAGCACCACCGCATCGATGATTCCGGAACTGGGGCAGCAACCGGGCCTCGTGGTGATGACCAACTCCCTTCACGTCGCCAATGCCTTGAGCGAACTCGAGCATGAGCCGGTGCTGTTGATGACCGGCGGCACCTGGGACCCGCATTCCGAGTCCTTTCAGGGGCAGGTCGCCGAGCAGGTACTACGCTCCTACGACTTCGATCAATTGTTCATCGGCGCCGATGGTATTGATCTGGTCCGCGGTACAACCACCTTCAACGAACTGCTGGGACTTAGCCGAGTGATGGCCGAAGTCGCCCGTGAAGTGGTCGTGATGGTGGAGGCCGACAAGATCGGCCGCAAGATTCCCAACCTGGAACTGCCCTGGAGCAGCATCCATACCCTCATTACCGATGATCGCCTGTCGCTCGAAGCGCGGGATCAGATTCAAGCCCGCGGTATCACTTTGATTTGCGCGGCTGTCAGTCAGGAGAAATAACATGTGTGGAATTGTCGGCGCAGTTGCAGAACGTAACATCACCGCCATCCTGGTCGAGGGCCTCAAGCGCCTGGAATACCGTGGGTATGACAGCGCCGGCGTGGCGGTGTACACCAACGATCAGAAGCTCGAGCGCGCGCGTCGCCCGGGCAAGGTCAGCGAACTCGAGCAGGCCTTGGCCGAAGAAGCACTGGTTGGTCGTCTGGGTATTGCCCACACTCGCTGGGCTACTCACGGTGCACCGTGCGAACGCAACGCGCATCCGCACTTCTCTGGCGATCTGGCCGTGGTGCACAACGGCATTATCGAAAACCATGAAGCCCTGCGTGAACAACTCAAGTCTCTGGGTTACGTTTTCACTTCAGACACTGACACCGAAGTCATCGCCCACCTGCTGAACCACAAACTCAAGGACCTTCCTGACCTGGCCGAGGCCCTCAAGGCAACAGTAAAGGAACTGCACGGTGCTTATGGCCTGGCAGTCATCAGCGCGAAGCAACCTGATCGCCTGGTGGCAGCCCGCAGTGGCAGCCCGCTGGTGATCGGCCTGGGCCTGGGTGAGAACTTCCTGGCGTCCGACCAATTGGCACTGCGTCAGGTGACTGACCGTTTCATGTACCTGGAAGAGGGTGATATCGCCGAAATTCGCCGCGACAGCGTGCAGATCTGGGATGTCAGCGGCAAGGCTGTCGAGCGTGAAACCGTGCAGTATCGAGATGGCGCCGAAGCGGCTGAAAAAGGTGAGTTCCGCCATTTCATGCTCAAGGAAATCCACGAGCAACCGTCCGTGGTGCAGCGCACCCTGGAAGGTCGTTTGAGCCCGAACGGCGTGCTGGTACAGGCTTTCGGTCCACAGGCCGCTGAACTGTTCGCCAAAGTGCGCAATGTGCAGATCGTTGCCTGCGGCACCAGCTATCACGCCGGCATGGTTGCGCGTTACTGGCTCGAAGAACTGGCCGGCATCCCCTGCCAAGTCGAAGTTGCCAGCGAGTTCCGCTACCGTAAAGTCGTGGTGCAACCCGACACCCTGTTCGTGACCATCTCTCAGTCCGGCGAAACCGCCGACACCCTGGCTGCGTTGCGCAATGCCAAGGAACTGGGTTTCCTCGCCAGCCTGGCGATCTGCAACGTCGGCATCAGCTCTCTGGTGCGTGAATCCGACCTGACCCTGCTGACCCAGGCAGGCCGCGAAATCGGCGTGGCGTCTACCAAAGCCTTCACTACGCAATTGGTGGGTCTGCTGTTACTGACCCTGTCCCTGGGCCAGGTTCACGGATCGTTGGCCAAAGGCGTTGAAGCGACACTGGTCGAAGAACTGCGTCGCTTGCCAACCCGCCTGGGTGAAGCGCTGGCGATGGACAGCACCGTGGAGAAAATTGCTGAACTGTTCGCCGAGAAGAACCACACCCTGTTCCTGGGGCGTGGCGCACAGTTCCCGGTCGCGATGGAAGGGGCCCTCAAGCTCAAGGAAATTTCCTACATCCACGCCGAAGCCTACCCGGCTGGCGAGCTGAAGCACGGCCCGCTGGCGCTTGTGGATAACGACATGCCAGTGGTGACCGTAGCGCCAAACAACGAGCTGCTGGAGAAACTGAAGTCCAACCTCCAGGAAGTCCGCGCCCGGGGTGGCCAACTGATCGTTTTCGCAGATGAGAAGGCTGGCATGACCAATGGTGAAGGCACGCACGTTGTGCACATGCCGCACATCCACGACATCCTGTCGCCAATCCTCTACACCATCCCGCTGCAGTTGCTGTCGTACTACGTGGCTGTGCTCAAAGGCACTGACGTCGATCAACCACGCAACCTGGCGAAATCGGTGACTGTGGAATAAGTTATCCACAGCTGATCGAACCTTAAAAAATCGCAGCCACTTGGTTGCGATTTTTTTTATCTGAATCGAGGACTCACCCATGGACCGCTTCCAGGAAATGCAGGTCTTCGCCGCCGTCGCCCAGGACCAGGGCTTTTCCGCAGCAGCGCGGCGTTTGGGTTTGTCCGCCGCCAGCGTTACCCGGGCGGTGGCGGCGTTGGAGAAGCGCATTGGCACGCAGTTGCTCACGCGCACTACGCGCAGTGTTTATTTGAGCGAGGCGGGGCAGCGATATCTGGAAGACTGTCGAAGAATTCTGGCTGAAGTGCAGGAAGCTGAGGATTCCGCGGCAGGCAGTCACGTCCAGCCCCGTGGGCATCTGACGATTACGGCGCCAGTTTTGTTCGGTGAGTTGTTCATCACTCCGCTGATGGTGAGTTTTCTCACGCAGTTTCCTGACGTGACGATCAATGCGCTGCTGGTGGATCGGGTGGTGAGTATCGTCGAGGAAGGGGTCGATGTGGCCATCCGCATCGGTGAGTTGCCTGACAGCAACCAGCATGCGATTCGGGTGGGCGAAGTGCGGCGAGTGATCTGTGCATCGCCGCAATTTCTGGGTATCCATGGTCGGCCAAAACATCCACAAGAACTGGCTCAGGCGCCGATTATTGCGACGTCCGCGATTGGACAGTTGAAGCACTGGCCCTTTCTCGAGCGAGGCGAGCCACTGAGTGTCCGGGTAGAACCGCGTCTGACAGTAACGGCGAATCAAGCAGCGATCACCGCGGCCGGGCTTGGACTGGGTTTTACCCGGGTTCTGTCCTATCAGTCGGCGAGCAAAGTGGCGGCAGGTGAGCTTGAAATTGTACTCGCGGATTTCGAAATGCCGCCTTTGCCCATCCATGTGCTTTATCAAGGCGGGCACAAGGCTGCGACGCGCGTTCGTAGTTTTGTCGACTTTACGGTGAAGGCACTCCGCGAGCATCTCGCTTTGCGGGACTGATGCTTTATTTCTCTGGGTGAAATAATTGATTGCGTTTGCTGGGTATTCTGTTGTTTTCGTGACTGGTAGAAGATGGCTGCCATCGGTGCTGATCTCTCCCCTGACAGCGCCACTGCCCAGCGGAGTCGACCATGCAAGCCATCAAACTCTACAACTTTCCACGTTCCGGCCACGCGCATCGTGTGGAACTGATGCTTTCGCTGCTGCAACTGCCGACCGAGCTGGTCCTCGTCGACCTGGCAAAGGGCGAGCATAAAAAGCCGGAGTTCCTGGCCATCAACGCTTTTGGCCAAGTGCCGGTGCTCGACGATCAAGGTGTGGTACTGGCGGATTCCAATGCGATTCTGGTCTACCTGGCGAAAAAATACGGTAAAGGTCGCTGGCTGCCAGACGATCCGGTCGGTGCCGCCAAAGTGCAGCGCTGGTTGTCGGTTGCTGCCGGGCCAATCGCCTTCGGGCCCGCCCGGGCACGGCTGATCACGGTATTTGGTGCACCGTACAATCCTGATGAAGTGATTCCTTACGCTCATAGCGTGCTCAAGGTGATCGATCAGGAACTGGCCAACACAGCTTTCCTGACCGGCAGCGAACCGACCATCGCCGATGTGTCTGCCTACAGTTACATCGCCCATGCACCGGAAGGCAACGTCTCGCTAGACGACTACGCCAACATCCGCGGCTGGTTGGCGAGGGTCGAAGCTTTGCCCGGTTTTATCGGCATGCCGCGCACTGTCGCCGGCCTGCAAAAAACTGCCTGATATTTTCGCCCGACTTCTGTCGGGCCCTTCACGCTGTGCCGATGGCGCAGGGGAGAAGCCGCAATGGATAATTCACCGTGGCATGCTGGCGAGAAAGAGTTGCAGGCTCATATCGGTGTCAGTGAAAGAATGGACGTACTCGGGCGCCGGGTGATTCGCGACCAGATGCCAGATCAACATCGCACCTTCTATCAGCAACTTCCGTTCATGTTGTACGGCGCGGTTGATGCTGATGGTCGTCCCTGGGCCAGTGTGCTTGAAGGTCAACCGGGTTTCTCACATTCCCCCGATCCAGGTTTATTGCAATTTAGCAGCTTGCCGGCTGCTGATGATCCTGCGCAACTGGGCGCGGGTTCGGCGATCGGTCTGTTGGGCATTGAACTGCACACCAGGCGTCGCAATCGCATTAATGGCCATATTGGCGCAATGACCACCAGCGGGTTTGCTGTGACGGTGGATCAGTCCTATGGTAATTGCCCGCAGTACATCCAATTGAGGCAGTTCCGCTCGGTGCCCCTGGCGGATCCGGCAACACGTCCCGCGCAGCAATTCAATGAATTGGATGACGCGGCCAAAGCCATGATTGCTGAGGCGGACACCTTTTTCGTCGCCAGTTACGTCGATGTCGATGGCGTACGGTCGGTGGATGTTTCACACCGTGGTGGACAGTCTGGTTTTGTCCGGGTGGAAGGGAACTGCCTGACCATCCCGGACTTTGCCGGCAACCTGTTTTTCAATACCTTGGGTAATCTGCGGGTCAATCCAAAAGCCGGTTTGCTGTTCATTGATTTCAATTCCGGTGATCTGCTACAGCTAAGTGGGCGCACCGAAATCATCCTTGAAGGCCCGCAGGTAGAGGCATTTCAAGGTGCTGAACGTTTGTGGATGTTCCACGTGGAACACGTTGTTCGTCGTCCCGCTGCCCTCGGTTTGCGCTGGCGCTTTGACGGTGTTTCGCCGACCAGTTTGCTCACGGGGACATGGGAGCAGGCCAAGGCGCGCTTGCAAGCCAAGACCTTGGGTGATCAATGGCGGCCGCTGCGGGTGGTGCGGATCGAAGCGGAAAGCCAACACATCCGTTCGATATATATGGAGCCAGCCGACGACGTCGGGTTGCCGTTGTTTCAAGCCGGGCAACATCTACCGCTGCGCTTCAACATTGATGGTGAAACCCATATCCGCACCTACAGCCTGTCGAGTGCGCCATCGGATGACTTTTTCCGTATCAGTGTGAAACGTGACGGTCGGGTGTCTTCGCACCTGCATGACCAGGTTCGCGTCGGTGACTTGTTGGAGGCAAGGGCACCCCAGGGGCATTTCACCGTTGCGCCCCATGAACGGCGGCCGCTGGTGTTATTGGCCGCTGGTGTGGGTATTACGCCACTGCTGTCGATGCTGCGTGAGGTGGTTTATCAAGGCTTGCGCACTCGACACATCCGGCCGACCTGGTTCTTCCAGAGTTCGCGCACCCTGGCCGATCAGCCATTTCGTCCCGAGGTGGATCGCTTGCTCGATCATGCCGGTGACGCGATCAGGGTGGTGCGTCTGCTCAGTCAACCGGAGCCGGAGGCACGGGAGGGCGAGGACTTCGATGTGACTGGGCGAATCGATGTCGCTCGGCTCTCGGAACTGCTCGAAGTCGAGGACTACGATCAGCTGGATTTTGTGCTTTGCGGCCCCGGCAGTTTTACCCAGGCGTTGTACGACGCCTTGCGCGAACTGGATATTCGCGATGCGCGGATTCACGCTGAAACCTTCGGTCCATCGACGTTGCGTCGTCGGCCTGACCCCGATGCCATCGTCATTGAGCAACCGCCAGCGGCTACCACCTCGGTGCCGGTGGTGTTCCAGCGCTCAGCCAAGGAAGCTCGCTGGCAACCGGATGGCGGCAGTCTGTTGGAGCTGGCGGAAAGTCGCGGATTGCACCCGGAATTCAGTTGCCGCGGCGGCTCCTGCGGCACCTGTAAGACACGGCTGATCAGCGGCCAGGTCAATTATCCACAGCTGCCAGCGGAGATACCGGATGAAGGTCAGGTGCTGATTTGTTGCGCAGTTCCGGCTCAAGGCACGCAGCCTTTGGTCCTGGATCTTTAACGGGTCAACTCGCGGGAGCCATTGCCCGACGGTCGTTGGCTGGGTAGGGTAGGTAGTACGAAAAAGGGCCGAAAAAAGGCCCTTTGTGCATTTCAGGGACAGGCGTTTTTTCATGGGTTTTCTCACTCGCGTGATCGTCTCGCTGACGGCGCTCGCGCTGCTTGGTGGTTGCGAGCAGCACGACGCACCGCCACTCGATCAGCAACTCTATGTGTGGCAACGCCAATGGACCCCGGCGCATGACGCTGCATTGCGGGAGAGTCGCGCCGACTTTTCCACCTTGCGGGTGCTGGCATTACAGGCCTTCCCTCAGGCGGGCTGGAGTCGCGCGCGGATTGATCCGGCGCTGCTCAAGCGCGATGGTCGGCGGCTGATTGCGGTGATTCGCCTTGATGGCCAGCTACAGTCGCTGGATCAGGATGAGGTCATGGAGCAGATCCAGCGCCTGATTAGCGATTGGCAGGGCAAGGGGCTGACACTCGCCGGGGTGGAAATCGACCACGATGCGGGCAACGCTCGGTTACCCGCCTATCGCGCGTTTCTGGCGCACCTGCGTTCTGCAATGCCAGCGCCCATGGCCTTAAGTATCACTGCATTGCCGGCATGGCTCGACAGTCCAGAGTTACCAGTGTTGTTATCCACCGTCGATAGCAGCGTGTTACAGGTTCATGCCGTGAGCGATCCCCGGCGCGGATTGTTCGATTCAGATCTCGCTAGCCAATGGGCAATGGCCTGGAGTCGTATCACCTCGAAACCCTTTTTCCTGGCCTTGCCGGCCTATGGCGTCGCGTTGTTGCCGAGTGTCGGTGGCGCTCCCATCGTGGAAAGCGAAGTAGCCATTGAGCGTAACGGCAAGCGCCGGGAGTTGTTGGCTGATCCACTGCAATTGAGCAAGCTTGCTGCGCGGTTGCGCGCAGACCCGCCGGCTCATATGGCCGGTTTGATCTGGTTTCGGCTGCCTTTGGCCAACGACCGTCGAGCCTGGAGCCTGGCGACCTTGCGCGCCGTGTCGCGTGGAGATGTCCTTGAGAGTCATCTGGCACTGAATCTTTCGGAGCACGAAGGCCTCTATGACATTGGTATCAGCAATGAGGGCAACCTCGACAATGCCTGGCCCGAGCGCGTGACGCTGGCGGTACAGGGTTGTGAGGGGGCCGATGCGCTGGCCGGTTATACGTTGCAACAAGAACCGAACCTGCTTACCTTCACCCGCCTGCGCGACGGCCGGATAGCGGCTGGCGGACAGCGCGCCATCGGTTGGGCACGCTGCGCAATCATTGATCAAGGAGCTTCGAATGTTCACCCGTAACTGGCCTCGTCACTTGCTTTGTCTGAGCCTTGGCCTGCCGTTGGCAGCCATGGCATGCGGGCCGGATTTCCCCATGCGGTTGCTGGACAATCGAGGTCAATCCCTTGCGGAATTACCGGAGGGCAATTTCAGTTTCGAGGTGAGCCGCCTCGGTCATGCGATTGCCGGTCTCAAGCCTGTTACGGCAGCCACCCTTGTCCCTGGCGCAGCCTATGGAGAAGCCTCCGCTCATGTTGAACAGCGGGATCAAGCCGAGCAGGTTGGTTTGACCCATGAACAGCAGGCACAGGTGAAACAGTTGCGTGGGCTCGCCGATGCCCGGCAGGTTGAAGTACAGGGTACGAACCTTCCCGCCGAGCTCAAGTTGTATCTGGCGGGCGCGGTAGCGTTCAATGCCGGCGATCAAACGCTGGCCGCCGAATACTTCCGCAAGGTGCTGGCGCTGCCCGCCGATCAACGGGCATTGCGCAGTACCTGGGCTGCCTACTCGCTGGGGCGGGCGTTGTTCGCCATGAGTTCGCAGGCCGACGCCGCCCCCAACCTGCTGGAACAATCGCGCAAGGCCTACGAACAAACCCGCCAACTGAGCATCGACGGCTTCAGTGATCCACTGGAACTGGGCGTCGCCAGTCTCGGTGAAGAGGCTCGCGTGGCCCGGGCGGCAGGTGACTGGAACGGGGCGATCGAACTTTATGCGACGCAGAACCTTCAGGGTTCGGCAGTGGGTTACACCTCGTTGAAGCTGTTGATGGCTGAACTGGCTTCGATGCCCGAGGATCAGTTGGCCGGGTTGCTCAAGGGCAAGCCTGTGCAGCAGCTGGTGACCGCCGCCTTGATCAGCCGACTGGGTTGGTCATTCGGTGATCAACCACCTAACGAGCAAAAACTGATCAAGCTGTTGCAGAGCAGTACGCGCGGCAGCCTCGACAATGCGGACCGCCTGGCCGCGTTGAATTATCAACAGGGCGATTTCAACAGCGCCAAGGCCTTTCTCGAGCGCGCTGGCGACGGCGGCCTGGCCTGGTGGCTTCGGGCCAAACTGGCGGTGCGCGATGGCGATAAAGCGGCGGCGGCTGCAGCGTATGCGAAGGCCGCCAAGGCTTTCCCGCAGAATGAATCTTGGGGTGATCGGAGAACGCCGGATTACGATTTCGAAACGCTGCAACCCAAATGCCGGGTCGAAGGCGAAAGCGCGATCCTGGCCCTGCAACGCGGGGATTATCTGCAGGCGTTCGACCAGTTGTACCGCAGCCAAGGCATCTATTGGTTGGACGCGGCCACTGTTGCCGAGCGTGTACTGACGTTGGATGAGCTCAAGCAGTACGTCGATACTCAGGTACCGGCACCGCCACCACTCAGCCAGCACGATGTGGACAACTACGTGCCTCTGCCGGTGGCGGCGAGCCTGCGCAATCTGCTTGGGCGGCGTTTGTTGCGCGAAGGACACTACGAGCAAGCGCCGGCTTATTTCGATAACGATGGCTTGCGCCACAAAGCCAGGCTGTACGGCCAGCAACGTATGGCGGCGGATTCGGCATGGTGGCCGACGCGACGCGCCGCGGCTCTGTTCAATGCCGCCTGGACCGCACGTGAATGGGGGATGGATATTCTCGGTTATGAAATGGCGCCGGACTACGCCACGTTCGGGGGCAACTTCAGCCTTGAGAGTGCTGAACTCAAGGTCGGGCCGCTAGTAGCCGAGGACGAAGTGAAGCGTCAGCGAGCCAGCGCCGCCCAACCCGATCAGCGCTACCACTATCGCTTCGTGGCGACGGCACTGGCCAGCCGTGCAGCCGACAATCTGCCGCACACCAGCCAGGCGTTCGCCGCTGTGCTGTGTGAAGCGGCCGGCTGGAACAGCAGCCTTGAAGAACAAAGTGCGCTCTACCAGCGATATGTCAAAGAGGGACCATTCGTGGAGTGGGCAGCGGATTTTGGCCATCAATGCCCGTATCCCGACTTTGAAAGTGCAGACAAGCGCTATGTCACACAGGCCACCGATGCTGCCCGCTCGGCCCTGCGACCGTACAAGACAGCTCTGCAGATGGGAGGCGTGTTGTTGGTCATGGCGGTGGCGCTGGTGCAGGTCAAGCGCCGTCGCCGCAAAGTGCAATAAGGTTCAAGCCTGTTGAACAAAGGTCAGTCGCACGGCGAAACCGATCAACAGGCTGCCGAACAGCCATTGTTGAACGCGCTGAAAGCTGGGGCTGCGTTGCAGCCAACGACCCAGCGCGGCTCCGGTCAACGCATAGGCGCTATCGAACAGCAAACCGATACCGACCAACACCAGGCCCAGGACCGCAAACTGCGCGAGTACCGGTCCATTGAGTGGATCGATGAACTGCGGCAGCAATACCGAGCAAAACAGCAGCGCCTTGGGGTTAAGCAGATTGGTCAGTAGACCGCGGCGAATCGCTTCGCCCCAGCGTGTTTTTTCGTCTGTTGTACCTGGGCCGTTCAGGGATGGCAGCATCGTCGTCCGCAGGCATTGAATACCGATCCACAGCAGATAAGCAGCCCCGACCAGGCGCACTGCGTCGAATGTCCAGGGAGCCGCCTTGAACAATGCCGCCAATCCCAACGCCGCCAGCACTACATGACAACCGCGGGCGATCGCCAGGCCGACGGCCGTGGCCAACGCTGCGCCTTTGCCCTGGCGGGCACCGGTTTGCAGCAGCAGGATCATATCGGGGCCGGGTAACAGATAGACCACCGCCAGCGCCATGAAAAATAGCCCGAGTCCCGCCATGTCGTACCCCTGTCCGTAGTCGATTCAGTGGTGCCAGTCTAGAGCCAGGGAGTAGGGCATGTGCTTGCGTAGTTTGCTTCTAAAGGTGGCTGTTTTGGCATAACCTGCCAACAAATAACGGTTCAACCAGCGGGATATGCCAAACGATGAAACTGGATGCCTACGACCGCAAGATTCTTGCCGCTCTGCAACGGGATGGTCGGCTGAGTAATGTGCAGTTAGCTGAAGAAATCGGTCTGTCCGCCTCGCCATGTTTGCGCCGGGTACGGATGCTTGAAGAGGCCGGAGTGATTCGTGGTTATCAGGCCAATCTGGATCGCGATGAAGTTGGACTAGGGCTGACCGTGTTCGTCGGAGTAAAAGTCGAGCGCCATAACGATGAACAGGCTGAATCTTTTCGCTTGGCCGTGACAGCATTGCCGGAGGTGATTTCGGCGTTTCTGGTATCTGGAGAATCGGACTTTCTGTTGCAAGTGGTGGTACCGGATCTACGCGCCTACGACCGGTTTCTCACGGGGTGTTTGTTGAAGCTGCCAGGGGTGAGCGATATCCGCAGCAACTTTGCGATCCACACGGTGAAGACACCGGGAGCGTTGCCGCTGGGGCATTTGCCGCTGTAGACCGAGGAGACTTTTTCACGAGCAGGCTCGCTCCCACATACGAATGCATTCCAATGTGGGAGCGAGCCTGCTCGCGAAGCGAAGGCCCAGCCATCAAAAATCTGGAGGCCTACATCTGCGTCGCCATCCCCTCCACATTCATCGCGGCCTGGCGCAAGGCTTCGGATCGGGTCGGGTGAGGATGGCAGGTCAGGGCAATGTCTTCGGCGGATGCGCTGAACTCCATGGCCACGCAATATTCGCCAATCATTTCACTGACGCTTGGCCCTACGAGATGCACACCGAGGATTTCGTCGGTACGCTCATCGGCCAGCACTTTGGCGAATCCTTCGGTTTCATGATTGATCTTCGCCCGGCTGTTGGCGGTAAACGGAAATTTGCCGACCTTGAATGCGCGACCTTCGGCCTTCAACTGTTCTTCGGTCTTGCCGACGCTGGCCAGCTCCGGCTTGGTGTAGATCACGTTGGGGATCAGGTCGTAATTGACCTCACCAGCCTTGCCGACGATCTGTTCGACGCAGGCCATGGCTTCGTCTTCAGCCTTGTGGGCAAGCATCGGTCCGGAGGTGACGTCGCCAATCACCCAGACGCCCGCCGCTTCGGTACGGTGCCCCTTGTTGGCGAGCATGCCGCGTTTATCGGTGGCGAGGCCGACGTTCTCCAACCCCAGACCTTGGGTATAAGGCCGACGTCCGATCGCCACCAGCACGTAATCGGCCTCCAGCGACTCGGCTGCTCCACCTGCGGCAGGTTCGACGCTGAGCTGCACGCCGGTTGCGGTCGTCGTGGCGCTGGTCACTTTTGAACTCAATTTGAAACTGATGCCCTGTTTGCTCAGTGAGCGTTGCAGGGTTTTTCCTGCTTCGCCATCCACACCCGGACAAATCCGGTCCAGGTACTCGACCACGGTCACTTGAGCCCCCAAGCGCCGCCAGACGGAACCAAGCTCCAGCCCAATCACCCCGGCGCCGATCACCACCAGATGCTTCGGCACTTCTGTGAGTGACAGTGCGCCGGTGGAATCGAGGATGCGTTGGTTATCGATGTCCACCCCAGGCAGGGGAGTGGGTTCGGAACCGGTGGCGATGATGATGTCTTTGCCAACCAGTTCGGTCTTGCCGCCGACGTTATCCGTCACGGTGACTTTGCCCGGCCCGTCGATGTGGCCCCAACCCTTGATCCAGTCGACCTTGTTTTTGCGGAAGAGAAATTCGATGCCCTTGGTCAGCCCGGTCACGCTTTCATCTTTCTGTTTCATCATCTGGGCAAGGTTGAGCGTGGGTTTGACCTCGATCCCAAGGTTGGCGAATTCCGCTCCCATGGCTGCATCGTACAGCTCCGAGGCGTGCAGCAATGCCTTGGACGGCATGCAACCGACGTTCAGGCAGGTACCGCCGAGCGTAGCGCGTCCTTCTACGCACGCCGCCTTCAATCCCAGTTGGCCTGCTCGAATCGCTGCGTTATAGCCACCGGGGCCACCACCGAGTATCACGACGTCATAGGTGCTCATGGAAGTACTCCTGGATTGAAAGCGGACGGGGAGGGGTAAAAGTAGTCTTTGAATAAAATTACGAGCGTAATATGTGCGCTCCGATGCTTTTCGGTCAAGGGTTCAGCTTCGCGACAGGTTGAGCATCTTTAGATAGGGCGATTGAGCACGAAAATTTCACCAGTACTGTTATATCGTTACGAAATGCCCCGCGGGGCAATTCTAAATACTGGAGTGGTATGCAAGTCGATCTCGAAGAGGGTGGTGATGGAGCGCAGGTAGCCGGGCTGCCGCGTTTTCAGCAGGCAGTTTTTCAGGGGCGACGATTGCGCCTGCTCGCCATCGGTCTCGGCGCGCTCGCGGCAATGGGCCTGGTGCTGGGTTTTTTTGTCGGGATGTTTGCTCCGCAATCCCTTTGGCCTGCGCTGTTGTTCAATCAGAGCGCCGCATTGCTGGTGCTGGTCGCCGGCTTGCAATCGGCCTGGTGGGTCACGCAATGGCGTGCGCAGGCGATGAATCCCTTGGAGTCGGTGGTCGATTCTGATGAAGCTGAAGTCCCGGCAGGCTGGTATGAGCGACTGCTTGAGAGAATCAGTCAGCACTGCCTGAAGCTACTCAGGCAAATCGGAGCCCCGACACTGTGGCTGGCCGGTTGGGCGCTGCTGGCGTTGTTGTGCGTCGAACAGGCATGGACCCTTGCTTTGCCTTCCGCAGCGCTGGGCATGTCGGCCACTGTCAGCGCGACCCTGGGGTTGTTGTTGGCCTTTGGTCTGTTGGTTCTCGAGCGTCAGCTTGCTCAGGAAAATACTGCTCAATGGCCCGAGGCAGGCGCCTTGGCGCAGCTGACCCGCGTGGCGATCATCAGCCTGATTCTTGGAGCGTTTTGCCTGCTGTTCGGCAGTGAGACTTCGGTTTGGCCGGTGCGTCTGGCGGTACTGATCGGCCTGCTGCCAGGCTTCGTTGCCTTCGAATTACTGCTGCGTGCCGTGCTGTCATTGTTCAGCCCGCGTCGCGAACAACTTGAACCTGCATTGCTGGCGCGTAGTTTTGTCGCCGACATGTTGCGCTGGCCGCCACGGCCATTGCAGGCGTTACAGCAAGAATTGCACAACCGCTTCGGCATCGACCTGCGGCAAATTTGGGCCTTCACTTACATGCGCCGGGCATTGTTGCCGGTGCTGGGGGTAGTAGGCATCGTCGGTTGGGTGCTGACCGGTGTTCACGAAATTCCGCTGCAAGGGCGGGGGATCTACGAGCGATTCGGTAAACCGGTGACGGTGTTTGGGCCTGGTCTGCATGCGGGTTTACCGTGGCCATTGGGGAGGGTGCTAAGTGTCGAAAATGGCGTGGTTCACGAATTGGCCACCAGTGTCGGCGAAACATCGGCCCCCGTGCAGGCAGACCCCGCCGAAGGCCCGGCGCCGATAACCGCCAACCGGTTGTGGGACGCCAGCCATGTGAATGACAAATCCCAGGTGATTGCCAGTAGCCGCGCAGACAAGCAGAGCTTTCAGATCGTCAACATGGACGTGCGTTTTGTTTATTGCATTGGTTTGAGCGATCAGGCGGCATTGGCTGCAACCTATAACAATGCGGATGTGCCGACGTTGATCCGCAGCACCGCGAGCCGAGTTCTGGTTCACGACTTCGCGTCACGCACCCTTGACGGTTTGCTCGGTGAGGACCGGGTGGGGCTTGCCGAGGAAATCGGCCGGGCCGTGCAGGCCGACCTGCAGAAACTCGACAGCGGCGTGGAAATTCTCGCTACGGTCGTTGAAGCGATCCATCCCCCGGCAGGGGCTGCCAATGCTTATCACGGGGTGCAAGCCGCACAGATCGGCGCGCAGGCGTTGATTGCCCGTGAACGCGGAGCCGCCGCCGAAGCCACCAACCAGGCGCAGTTGCAGGCGAGCATTGCCCGGGATCAGGCAACGGCTACCGCCCATGAAATCAACGCGACGGCCAAGGCTGGCGAGCTGAAATTCAGCGCCGAGAAAAAGGCTTACGCCAATGCCGGCCAGGCCTTTGTGCTGGAGCAATACCTCGGTCAACTTTCCCAGGGCCTGGCCAGCGCCAGCTTGCTGGTTCTCGATCATCGTCTGGGCGGCAGCAGCAATGCTCCGACCATCGATCTGCGTACATTCACGTTGCCGGCTGACCCTGCGTCGTCGCGTAAAACTGCTCAGCCAGGAGTCGCCAATTGAGCCAGCTACATACCCACGATCATGCCACCCACAGTGGCCACGATCACAGCCATGGCGGCCATCACCACGGCCATCACCACGGCCATCACCATCATGGTGATCCGCAAGAAGCCGGCCCGTTCCCCTGGCGACGCATGGGCTGGGCGGCGTTGTTGGTGGCGTTTGCCGTGGCGGCAGCAAGCCTGGTGCAAGTGCGTTCAGGCGAAGCCACGGTCATCACACGTTTTGGCAATCCATCGCGGGTGCTGGTAGAACCCGGGCTAGGCTGGCGCTGGCCGGCACCCTTCGAAGCAGCGATCCCGGTGGATCTGCGACTGCGCACCACGTCCAGCGGTCTGCAGGATGTGGGCACGCGGGACGGCTTGCGCATTATCGTTCAGGCTTACGTTGCCTGGCAGGTGCAGGGTGATCCGGACAACGTGCAGCGCTTTATGCGCGCTGTGCAAAACCAGCCGGACGAAGCGGCACGGCAGATTCGCACCTTCGTCGGCTCCGCGCTGGAAACCACGGCCAGTAGTTTCGATTTGGCTAACCTGGTGAACACCGATGCCAATCAGGTGCGCATCGCCGATTTCGAAGCACAGTTGCGCAAGCAAATCGATCAGCAGTTGCTGAACACCTATGGCGTGCGAGTGCTACAAGTTGGCATCGAGCGCCTGACCTTACCGTCGGTCACGCTCACTGCGACGGTCGATCGCATGCGCGCCGAGCGTGAAACAATCGCGACTGAACGCACCGCCATTGGCAAGCGCGAAGCGGCGCAAATTCGCTCCGCGGCGGAACGCGATGCACGAATCGTCCAGGCCGATGCCACGGTGAAAGCGGCGGACATTGAGGCGCAATCCAGGGTCGAAGCCGCGCAGATTTACGCGCGTGCCTACGCTGGTTCACCGCAGCTTTACAATTTGCTGCGCTCACTCGATACCTTGGGCACGGTGATTACCCCGGGCACAAAACTGATCCTGCGTACCGATGCCGCGCCTTTCCGGGCATTGGTTGATGGTCCGCCGACGCTGGAAAATAAACCCGGGTCGCAGCCATGAATTTGGTTCCACGTGGAACAAATGAGTTGAGTAGCCCGTGGATTCAGGCCGGACGCTTGGCGTTTTTCGCTCTGTATGCCGTGACAGTGTTGGCCGCTTTGGCTTGGGCGTTCTCCAATGTGCGACAAATCGACCCGCAAAATCGTGCGGTGGTTTTGCACTTCGGCGCTCTTGATCGCGTCCAGAATGCCGGTTTGCTATTGGCCTGGCCGCGTCCGTTTGAACAGGTGATTTTGCTGCCAGCGGCGGATAGGGTCATCGAGCGTCGAGTGGAGAACCTGCTGCGAACTGACGCCGCATTGCAGGCCGATCGCGCCGCCAGTTTTGCAACGCCGATCAGTGATGCGCTGGCAGGTTCCGGTTATTTGCTGACGGGGGATGCCGGTGTGGTGCAACTGGATGTGCGGGTGTTCTACAAGGTCACAGATCCGTATGCCTTCGTGCTTCAAGGCGAGCATGTGCTTGCGGCCTTGGATCGTCTGGTGACCCGTAGCGCATTGGCACTCACGGCTGCACGAGACCTGGACACAATTCTGGTCGCACGGCCGGAGTTGATCGGCGCTGATAATCAGGCGGCAGAAAGGCGCGAGCGTCTACGGGGTGATTTGGTGCAAGGCATCAATCAGCGTCTGGCGCAATTGGCCGCGACAGGGCAGGGGCTGGGGATCGAAGTGGCGCGGGTTGACGTGCAGTCGAGCCTGCCGGCGCCTGCGATCAACGCCTTCAACGCCGTACTGACCGCCAGCCAACAAGCCGACAAGGCCGTGGCCAACGCGCGCACTGAAGCAGAGAAAATGAACCAGAGCGCGAATGAACAAGCTGACCGTACGCTACAAGTCGCTCACGCTCAGGCGAGTGAGCGGCTGGCGAAAGCCTCGGCTGATACCGCCACGGTGATCAGTCTGGCCAATGCGCAACACGAAGCCGCCGACCCACAAATGTTGCTGCGAATCTACCGCGAGCGAATGCCGAAAATTCTTGGCCAGGCCGGCTCAGTCATTACGGTCGATCCGCAAGACGATTCCCGCCTGATCATTCAGGGAGCTGCACAATGACCGCTCAAACTGCCGCCGCACCGAGCATGTTGTCCTCGGCCGAACAACGCAGCGCTGCTCGCCAACTGACTTTGGCCATGCTTGCACTCGGCTTGCTCGCGTTGGGCCTTGTATGGCGCTGGTTGTCCCCGGAGCAAAGTGGGGTCAGCCAATTGTTGCTGGGTTTTGCTTCTGTACTGGTGGCCGTGCCAGTGATGCGTTCAGCCTGGTACAGCTTGCGGTATCCGAGCCTGCACGGCATCACCGATCAACTCATCGCCCTGGCGATGCTTGGCGCATGGGCGACAGGCGATCTGCTGACGGCTGCATTGCTGCCGATCATCATGATCTTCGGCCATGTGCTGGAAGAGCGCAGCGTGATCGGCTCGCAGGAAGCCATTCACGCCCTCGGCAAACTGACCCGCAGCCACGCGCGTAAGGTTCAGGCCGACGGCTCCATCGTCGAAGTCGACAATGGCACGCTCAGGGCCGGCGATCTGGTGGAAGTCCGTGCCGGTGGTCGGGTGCCGGCGGATGGCCAGGTGCTGTCCGGCCAGGCGAGTCTGGACACCGCATCCATTACCGGCGAGTCGGTGCCGATGGAGGCGGGTGTCGGAATGGCGGTGTTCGGTGGCGCGATCAATCTCGATGGCCTGTTGCGCATTGAAGTGACACGGACCGGCGACGAATCGACCCTCGGCAAAGTGATCGCGCTGATGCAAAACGCCGAGCGATCGAAGCCACCAATCACCCGGTTGCTGGAGCGATACGCCGGGAGCTACCTGGTGCTGGTGTTGTTGCTGGCCGCAGTCACCTGGTTCATCACCAACGATGCCCAGGCCATGCTCGCGGTGCTGGTCGCTGCTTGCCCTTGTGCGCTGGTACTGTCGGCACCCGCTACGGCGATTGCCGGGGTAGCAGTAGCCGCTCGGCACGGCATTCTGATTCGCAGCTCGGCGTTTCTCGAAGAGCTGGCAGACCTGACATCGCTGGTGGTCGACAAGACCGGAACCCTCACCTTCGGCACCTTGCGCCTGCAATCCATCGAGAGCTCGCTAGCGGATCGCAACCCCGTCTTGAGGCTCGCCGCCAGCCTCGGTTCCGCCAGCAGTCACCCGGTCAGCCGGGCGCTCGCCGGGCTCGTCCCACCAGAGCATTTTCAGTTGCTGTCGGACATTCGCGAGCGTCAGGGTCTGGGCGTGGTGGCCATGACAGAGCAGGGCGAGGCTGCGCTTGGGCGGCCGGAGTTGTTCGCTCAATTGGGTATAGCTACCCCAAATGTTCCCGACCACGATGGCCCCATTGCCGGGCTGGCACTCAACGGTGAGTTTCTCGCTTGGCTGTTGTTGGCCGACAGTGTTAAACCGGAAGCGAAGGTTGCCTTGAGTGAGCTGAAGGACCTTGGATTGGGCCGACAGCTTTTACTCACCGGCGACCGGTACAGCGTCGCTCACACACTCGCTCGGGATGTCGGCATCAGTGAGGTTGAGGCGCAGGCCTTGCCCGAGGACAAATTGAATCGCGTGTTGAAAGAAATCGGTAACGGCTTTCGGCCTATGGTGGTCGGCGATGGCATCAACGATTCCCTGGCGCTTAAGGCTGGCGTTGTCGGTGTGGCAATGGGTGCAGGCGGGGCGGATATCGCGTTGGCTTCAGCGGATATTGTGTTGATCGGTAGCGACCTGCGGCGCCTTGGCACCTGCGTGCGCTTGAGTCGGCAATGCCGTCAGACTTTGCAAGTCAACGTGATTATCGGTTTGGGCTGGACTTTGGCGATCGTTGCTTTCGCGGCGTTCGGCTGGCTCGGGGCAGCAGGGGCGATGATCGCTGCGTTGCTGCATAACCTCAGTACGTTGCTGGTGTTGGGCAATGCTGGGCGTTTGTTGCGATTTCAGGAGCCGCTGTTCAAGCTCAATGAAGAGCGGTTTTAACAATACAGAACTGTGGGCCGGATTTGCAGTCATTTAGCTAAGAGCGGTCATTTCTGCGAATTCGCAACCGTTGTATATTCGTAGAGTGCCGCTATGAAATCGATAGCCAGTTGTTTTTCCAGGATGGTCTAACCTCTCAGCAGACGTCTGAAACAAGGGGGATTTTCCATGCTCGCGCAACTTCCACCGGCCTTACAGAATCTGCAGTTACCGCTACGCCTGCGACTCTGGGACGGTCATGAATTCAATCTGGGGCCGACGCCCAGTGTCACAATTGTGGTCAAGGACCCACAAATGGTCACCCAGTTCACCCACCCTAGCCTGGACGCGCTCGGGGCTGCGTTTGTCGAGGGCAAACTGGAACTCGAAGGTTCCATCAGCGATGTGATCCGCGTGTGCGATGAATGGAGTCAGGCGTTGCTGGATGAGGACGACGGCAATCAGCCGGTCCGCACCATGCATGACAAGGAGACTGACGCCAAGGCAATCTCCTACCATTACGACCTCTCGAACGCCTTTTACCAACTGTGGCTCGACAGCGACATGGCGTATTCCTGCGCTTACTTCGAGACAGGCAGTGAATCCCTTGAACAGGCCCAACAGGCAAAATTCCGTCATCTGTGCCGCAAGTTGCGCCTGCAACCTGGCGAATATCTGCTGGATGTCGGCTGCGGCTGGGGTGGGCTGGCCCGGTACGCTGCTCGTGAGTTTGGTGCGAAGGTGTTCGGTATTACCCTCAGCAAGGAACAACTGGCCCTGGCCCGGGAGCGGGTAAAAGAGGAAGGGTTGGAGGACCTGATCGAGTTGCAGTTACTCGACTACCGCGACCTGCCTCAAGACGGACGCTTCGACAAGGTGGTCAGTGTCGGTATGTTCGAACATGTCGGGCACGCGAACCTGGCCGAGTATTGCAAAACCTTGTTCGGCGCAGTGAAAGAGGGCGGGTTGGTGATGAACCACGGGATCACCGCCAAGCACACCGATGGGCGTCCTGTGGGACGCGGTGCGGGTGAGTTCATTGAGAAATACGTGTTCCCCAATGGAGAACTGCCGCACCTGTCGATGATCTCTGCCGAGATCAGTGAGGCAGGCCTGGAGATCGTCGATGTCGAGAGCCTGCGCCTGCATTACGCACGGACCCTGGATCACTGGAGCGAACGTCTGGAAGACAATCTGGAGGCCGCCTCGAAACTGGTGCCGGATCAAGCCCTGCGCATCTGGCGCCTGTACCTGGCCGGTTGTGCCTACGCGTTCGCCCGCGGCTGGATCAACCTGCACCAGATTCTCGCGGTGAAGGCCCACGCCGATGGCAGCCATGAGCTGCCCTGGACGCGAGACGACATCTACAATCCCTGATCCCTAGAGAATGGGCGAAATAAGCCGGGCGACCCTCATGCCGACTTGCTGCAGGCGATGGGTCTCCCGGCCTTCTTCCTTGGCGATTTCGTGAGCCTGGTCGAAGTCGTCGTTTAGCATTTGCTCCACTTGGGCAGCAAACGCTTTGTCGACTGTCAGTAGCATCACTTCGAAATTCAATCGAAACGATCGGTTGTCCATGTTGGCGCTGCCAATGGCGCTGATTTCACTGTCGATCAACACCACTTTCTGATGCAGGAACCCGGGTTGGTAGCGGAACACTCGCACACCGGCGCGCACGGCTTCAAAGGCATAGAGGCTGGAAGCGGCGTAGACGATTCGGTGGTCGGGCCGCGACGGCAGCAGGATTCGCACATCCACCCCGCGCAAGACCGCCAGGCGCAACGCAGCCAGTACCGCTTCGTCGGGGATGAAGTAAGGGCTGGTGATCCATACCCGTTCGGTCGATGCGTGAATCGCTTCGACGAAGAACAGTGAACAGGTTTCGTAGGCGTCCGCCGGGCCGCTGGCGAGTACCTGGCACAGCACTCCGTCGTCCGGGTAAACCTGCGGCAGGATCAGCGGCGGTAATTCTCGAGCCGCCCAGAACCAGTCTTCGGCGAAGGACTCTTGCATGCAGGCCACCACCGGTCCCCGTACTTGCACATGGGTATCGCGCCACGGTGCCAGCGGTGGTTTCTCGCCCATGTATTCATCGCCAACGTTGTGGCCACCGACGAAGCCGAGCATGCCGTCGACGACCACGATCTTGCGGTGGTTGCGAAAGTTGACCTGGAAACGATTGAGCCAGCCGCTGCGGGTGGCGAAGGCTTTGACCTTGACGCCGCCATCGCGCAGTGACTGGACGTAACCGTGGGGCAGGGAGTGGCTGCCAATTCGGTCGTAGAGCAGGTAAATCGCCACCCCTTCGCTGGCTTTGCGCAGGAGCAAGTCACGCAGGCGACGACCCAGCCGGTCATCGTGGATGATGAAGAACTGGACCAGTACGGCTTCCCTGGCCTGGTCGATGGCGTGGAAAATCGCTTCGAAGGTCGCCTGTCCATTCACTAGCAAGCGCACTTCGTTGTTTGCCAGGCACGGCATGCGTCCCAGTTTCGGCATGGCCCTCAGCGATGCGTAGGCGCTGGATGCGCGAGCGGTGAGGGCTTCCTCCACCCATGGCCG
Source organism: Pseudomonas sp. GW823-FHT06B06 (assembly GCF_058795195.1). Classification (NCBI taxonomy): domain Bacteria; kingdom Pseudomonadati; phylum Pseudomonadota; class Gammaproteobacteria; order Pseudomonadales; family Pseudomonadaceae; genus Pseudomonas; species Pseudomonas sp. GW823-FHT06B06. Next base: position 148,304 of record NZ_JBXAHO010000008.1, read on the forward strand.
CCAGTTCAGCTCGGAGACCGCCTTGCGCATCTCCTCGTTGGCTTGGCGCCGAGCCTTGATGTAGCCGTCGAAGGAGCTGCGCCCGAATACCAGGTAGGGGATGAGAGTCAGGTAAGGCATGAACAACAATGACAAGGCCCAGGCAATCGAGCCTTGCGCGGTGCGGACGGTCAACACGGCATGGATTGCTGCAATCAGGCCCAATGAGTGCAGCAGCGCGATGACATAACCAAAGACATGGGGTCCAAAATAATCCATGGGGGCAACCTTGCTCCTGAAGATTCAATGCTTAACAGACCATGTTCCGTGCAGAATGTCGCTATTTAATTGGCCCATGAACCGAAGCCCGCTGGCGACGTCTAACGGCCACTACTGATCAGGAGTTACTCGATGAACGTTCGTCTGCTGGGTTTGGCCATGGCATTTGGTTTGGCACTTCCTGTGGCTGCTCAGGCGCAGATGCTTCAGCCAGGTTTGTGGGAATTGACTTCGAGCAACATGAAAGTCGATGACCAGAACCTGCCGGATCTGCAACTGATCCTGGGTCAAATACAAAGCCAGATGACTCCTGAACAGCGCGCGCAGCTGGAAAAACAGGGCATCACCATGGGTGGCAAAGGGATTCGGGCGTGCTTGACGCCAGAGCAGGTCAAGAGCGACAACATTCCGCTGACCGACCCACAATCGGGCTGCAAACAGGAAATCACCGAGCGCACCGGTAATCAGTGGAAGTTCCGTTTCAGCTGCCCGAAAGCACAGGGCGCGGGTGTAGCCACCTTCCTCAGTGATCGTGAGTTCACCACCAAGGTCAACGGTACGTTCAACGCCACCGGCATCCAGCAGAAGGGTAGCCTCGATACCCGCGCGGTCTGGTTGGGACAGGACTGCGGCACCGTAAAACCAAGAGCCTAAACCTCATCGGGGCGAGCCTTGCTTTTTTGTAGGAGCGAGGCTTGCCCGCGAAGACGTCCGTTCAGCCACCTCCAATCCCCGGCTGACCTAACCACTCGCACACCGCCTCAACCTTCATCCTGCCAAAATCCTCTCCATTGCGATTGCGCACGCTGACATACCCGCCAGCTCTTTCCTGTTCACCAACCACCACCAGGTACGGCACCGTCTGACTGTGATGTCGAATCTTGTGGCGAACTTTTTCGTTACGCAGGTCCGCCAGGGCACGCACACCACTGCGGCGCAAGTGTTCGGTAACTGCGTGTGCGTAACTTGCCTGCCGGTCATCCATGCTGACCACCACCACATGGGCTGGCAGGCGCCAATGCTGCAGCTCGTGGTGGTTGGACCAGCAGGTACCATAGATCCTTTGCTGCAAGGTTCCGTTGATGTGATCGAGGGCGAAAGCTTGTAAGACCCTGGTGGTGGGCACATGAGGGCCGCTCGTCACATAGTCGGTATCCCCCAGGCGATACAGCGACAGATCGGCGCAAGAGGGCGAGTGGTTGCGATTGCGACGGATCGAGTGGTTGGCCGCCGCCAATGATTGCATACGCGCTTCGATCAGCGGCAGGTCAGCGGTCCTCATTGGACGTTCGACAGCGAACTCACAATAGAACCCGTCACCCAACGCCGAGCCGGTTCGCAATTGAGCATGGGAATGCAATTGCTTGACTGCCATCGCCAGCATCAGCGAACAGGAGCGCCGGAGGATCTCCAGGCCGTCGGGTTCCTGGGGCGTAACGATGCTGACCCTGGCATTGGCCCGGATCACGAACTCACAGTCGACCAACAGGCCGTCCACCCGACCCGCTACTGCAGCGTTGGCCAGCCCGGGGCCAATACTCGCGGCAATCTCATGTACGGACAGCGGTTGATCGTATTCACGCAATGAACCATCGGGCAGAGTGATCTGGATCATAGTTTTTGTTCTCGAATGCTTCGATCACATGCGTCAGCGGCTTAACCTTAGATCCAAAACCCGGCCGCTGTCATGTAGACGTTTGTCGTGCCCACTCAAAACTCTTTCTAGAAAGCCCTGTAGGCGCGCAGCAGATTGATTGTTGATGCGCGCCATAACTTCGGTACAGAGCCTGGCGCAATGCCTGTAAATGGATTATGCGGCCTCCCAGTTCCACCGACTCTCGGCAACGGCATCGTGGGCATGCAGGCTTTCAGCATGGATGACGCGTATCTGGAACCCACTGACGCCGGGTGAGCGTTTCAGGGCCAGGTTCAAGCGTCGAGCAGCGTCTTCGCAAAACATCAGGTTCTGACCATTAGCCAAGGCGAACGCCTGTTCATCAGCCCGTTTGACAGCGGTTTGTACGGCGGTGCCGAGGGCTGCCTCGGCGTCGTTGATGATTGCGACCAGCGGCAATTCATCCAGGCTCTCGTGCAATCGCAGACTCAGTTGCGCCGTACTGCGTTGACTATGGGGCGTCGCAACAATGCCTTCAGGGGAACCGAGCCAAGCGAGTACTTCGTCGTGATGCAAAGTCCGGTTGGCAAAATCATCGACGAATTGCTGTTGGATCAGTTGTCGGGACAGCGCGGCTGAACAAGGACAGGTTGAGGAATAAGGCAGTGCCATTTTTAGTTCCACGTGGAACATCTGGTTTTTCAAACGTGCTTCGATGCTGACGGGATAGCTTTTCCAGCCAGACAGAGGACTGACCAATGCCGGTCTTTTCAGCAGCAAATCGGTGTGAATAGTCAGGTAGGCGTTGTTTGATAGCCCTTCGTGACTGATCAGGAAACTATGCAAAACCCGTCGTAGCAGACCGGGCGAGAGCGTTTCTTGCTCAAGCGTTTCCAACCCCAGATACAGACGCGACATATGAATCCCACGCGCCTCGCCGTTATCGAGGCTCACACCCGCGTCGGCCGTCGCAGGCAATTTTTTGCCGTCGAGTAAAACAGGAAGAGCAATGCCACACATGCCCACCCATTCCAATGGGTGGGCTTGGCGTAAAGCCTGCGCGGCGATATCCGGCAGAGTCAGCGCATTCATGAGCAGGTCCATAGTGGAGTTTGTTGTGTAATGTTATATGATAACATTAAGACAAGCCCGATAATTTCACCGGGTACCCTGTGAGGAGCTTCTGATGCCAAATCGCCTTCCCGTGACAGTCCTCTCGGGCTTTCTTGGAGCCGGAAAAAGTACACTTCTTAATTACATACTACGTAATAGAAATGGTCTGCGCGTTGCTGTCATCGTCAATGACATGAGTGAAATCAATATCGACGGCAGTGAAGTCCAGCGCGATGTCAGTCTCAATCGTGCGCAAGAGAAACTTGTGGAGATGAGCAACGGCTGCATCTGCTGCACGTTGCGGGAAGACTTGCTGAAGGAGGTTAGCTCGCTCGCCGGGGAGGGTCGTTTTGATTACTTGTTGATCGAATCAACTGGCATTTCAGAGCCGCTGCCAGTAGCGGAGACCTTTACCTTCCGCGATGAAAACGGCCAGAGCCTCACCGACATCGCCCGGCTCGACACGATGGTTACCGTGGTCGATGGCATGAATTTCCTGCTCGACTTCCAGGCTGCCGAAAGCCTGGCGTCACGTGGCGAAACGCTGGGCGAGGGTGATGAACGCGCGATCACCGATCTGTTGATCGAGCAGATCGAATTCGCCGACGTCATCCTGATCAGCAAGATTGACTTGATCAGTAGCCGAGAGCGCGAGGAGCTGACGGCGATTCTTGAACGCCTCAATGCGCAGGCGCTAATCATCCCGATGGTCATGGGCGAAGTGCCGTTGGAGAAGATCCTCGATACCGGTCGTTTCAACTTCGAGAAAGCGGCGCAGGCACCGGGCTGGTTGCAGGAAATGCGCGGTGAACACGTGCCGGAAACCGATGAATATGGCATCGCGTCCTACGCCTATCGCGCGCGTCGTCCCTTTCATCCGCAACGCTTCTTCAATTTCATCGATGGCCCGTGGCTCAATGGCAAGTTGTTGCGCTCCAAGGGCTTCTTCTGGTTGGCGAGCAAACACACGGATGCTGGCAGTTGGTCCCAGGCCGGCGGAATGATGCGTTATGGTTTTGCCGGGCGCTGGTGGCGTTTCGTGCCGAAGGATCAGTGGCCGCAGGATCAGGAAAGCACCGCCGCCATCCTGCAGAACTGGGACGCTGATAGTGGGGATTGCCGACAGGAACTGGTGTTCATCGGACAGAACGTCGATTTCGCGCAACTTGCCGCCGAGCTGGACGATTGTCTGTTGAGCGATGAAGAGATGGCGCCAGGCGCAGAGAGCTGGTGCTCGTTGCCTGATCCGTTTGGCCCTTGGTATGAAGAGGCCGCTTGATTCTCAAGGCTCGAGCCAGGTTCCCTGGCTCTGGGCTTCGCAAAACGGCTTCAAATACGCCGCATCCGTGGCAACGCCATAATAGTGAATATCCTGCCGGTAAGGCATATTGGCGACTTGGGCGTTGCTGCACACGCCGAAAGACCCACCAGGGCATTGGTCGACGTACTGCACTTCGACTTTCTGCCCTGCAAGGCTTGGCTGGCAGAATCCATCGGCAAAGAGTTTTTGCGGAATGTTGCGGTTTTGCTGGCAGACTTTCACGTCAAGCCGTTCCGCCTGGCTGTGGACCACGCAAGCCTGGGCCAGCGCCTCGCCACTATTGAGCGCCAGCAGCAACGACATGCCTATCCACCGCATTCTTACCTCCCAAGACACCTTCGATCATGTTGCAGAACATACCCACCCATGTCATCGCCGGGCCACTGGGGGCCGGTAAGACCAGCCTGATCAGCCACCTGCTGGCGCAACGTCCCGCTGGCGAGCGCTGGGCGGTGCTGATCAACGAATTCGGACAGATCGGTATCGATGCCGCGTTGTTGACCCGTGATGCCGATGGTATCGCACTGGGTGAAGTGGCCGGGGGCTGTTTGTGTTGCGTCAACGGTGCGCCGTTTCAGGTCGGTCTCGGCCGTTTATTACGCAAGGCGCGACCGGATCGACTGTTCATCGAGCCGTCCGGGTTGGGGCATCCGGCGCAGTTGCTCCGGCAGTTGCGTGAAGCGCCGTGGCAAGGTGTCCTGAGTGTCCAGCCCTGCGTTCTGGTACTGGACGCCAAGGCGCTGGCTGCTGGCAAGCCGCTCCCGCCGGCGCAACAGGAGGCTTTGGAGAGTGCCGGCCTGTTGCTGATGAACAAGGCGGAACACCTTGATGAAATCGCTCGGCAACGCCTTGTCGCGCAGTTGCCGGAACGCCCATTGTATTGGGCGCACCATGCAGCCTTGCCATTGAGCCAATTGCCTGGCCTGGCCGCGCAGGCTGTGGCGGGTGTGGATAACTTCGTGGCGCCCAAGGGGTTGGCGCAGTTGCCGGCGATCTGGACCGATCCGGCGCTACCGATTTGCTTGAGCCAGGCGCAGGAGGACAGCTGGAGCATTGGTTGGCGCTGGCATCCGAGCCAGACCTTTGACACTAACAGGATCGCTCGGTGGCTCGCAGGCCTTGATTGGCGGCGGGCCAAGCTGGTTATCCACAGCGTCGAGGGGTGGATGTCGGCGAATGCGCTGGATAATGCGGCGCTGGAATGGCGGTCCAGCGAATGGCGCCAGGACTCGCGGATTGAGCTTATTTTCAGTCAGATGCAGGATGTTGAGGTGCTGCAACGAGGACTGGATGGCTGTCGGTTGGGGTGAGGAACAAAAGATTGTCCGAACGCGGCCCGAACCTGCGGCAGCTTCTACAGGGATCGCCAGTTGCGTTAGTTCAAGGCCGCCACTTGGTATGTTCCTGCCGCCACTGGCTCAACTCGATCACCTCGGCACGCGGCTTGACCACGTCGACCACCGTGGCGGTGTCGTCGAATGGCACAGGATAAGGTGCCAGTTCGATCTGTGCGCTGTGTGGGCCGAATTGGGTGATGGTACCGTTGTGGCGAGTTTCGCCGGTTACGGTGAATTCGAAGTTATACACACGGGCCAATCGTCGCCGACCATTGGCATCCTTGATGAACGCGATTTTTTTCAATGCTACGTTGCCATCCAGCAACTCGATCCCGAGCTTGGCGCAATGCTGCTTGACCCGCTCAAGTGCGTGTTCGCGCAAGCCGTGGTTGTGCCATAGCCAGGCAGCCGCGGTAGCGAAAAGCATCAGCACTAGAATATTTCCAAGGGTCAGCATCTACAGGGCGCTCCAACAAGATAGTGTCAGCTTAACTGTGTCGTTGGTCTGTCGTACAGGCTGCGTTTAGTCGCATACTGCGCGGCACGAATTTCAATCGTTTTACGGATAACTCACCGCATGAAACGTACACCCCATCTGCTTGCTATCCAGTCCCACGTGGTGTTCGGTCACGCAGGCAACAGTGCCGCGGTTTTCCCGATGCAGCGGGTCGGGGTGAATGTCTGGCCGCTTAACACCGTGCAGTTTTCCAATCACACCCAATACGGCCAGTGGTCGGGTGACGTATTGGCACCGCACCAGATTCCCGATCTGGTCGACGGTATCGCGGCCATTGGCGAGCTGGGCAACTGCGATGCGGTGCTGTCCGGTTACCTCGGCAGTGCAGCCCAGGGCAGGGCGATCCTGACGGGTGTGGCGAAGATCAAATCGATCAATCCCAAGGCGTTGTACCTGTGTGACCCGGTGATGGGCCATCCGGAGAAGGGCTGCAGCGTACCGGCGGAAGTCAGCGATTTCCTGCTGGAGGAGGCCGCCAGCGTGGCCGATTTCATGTGCCCCAATCAACTGGAGCTCGACAGCTTCTCGGGGCGCAAGCCGCAGTCGCTGTTTGATTGCCTGGCGATGGCGCGGGCGCTGCTGGCACGCGGGCCGAAGGCGGTGTTGGTCAAGCACCTGGATTATCCCGGGAAAAAAACCGATGTCTTTGAGATGTTGTTGGTGACGGCCGAAGGCAGTTGGCACCTGCAGCGTCCGCTGCTGGCGTTTCCGCGTCAGCCGGTGGGTGTTGGCGACCTGACGTCCGGGTTGTTCCTGGCCCGCGTCCTGCTGGGCGACAGCCTGGTGGCGGCTTTCGAATTCGCCGCGTCGGCGGTGCATGAAGTGTTGCTGGAGACGCAAGCCTGCGCCAGTTACGAAATGGAACTGGTTCGGGCTCAGGACCGGATCACCCATCCGCGCGTGCGGTTCGAGGCCACGCCGATCAGTTTGTAATCCGGTTACGGCGAAAAAAATCGCAGCCTGCGGTAGCTTCTACAGAGGCTGCGATCTTTTGCTTCAAGCGTCGCCCTTGATTTCCTGATAACGCTTTTCCAGCTCCTGACGAATCTGACGACGTTGCTGGGCCTGCATATAACGGCGCTTGTCTTCACTGTTTTGAGGTTGCAGTGGCGGCACCGGGGCGGGCTTGCGCTGGTCATCCACGGCGACCATGGTGAAGAAGCAGCTGTTGGTATGGCGTACCGAGCGCTCACGGATATTCTCGGTCACCACCTTGATGCCCACCTCCATGGAGGTGTTGCCGGTGTAATTGACCGACGCCAGGAAGGTCACCAGTTCACCGACATGGATCGGCTCGCGGAAAATCACCTGGTCTACCGACAAGGTCACCACATAGCGGCCGGCATAGCGGCTGGCGCAGGCGTAGGCCACTTCGTCGAGGTATTTGAGCAGGGTGCCACCATGAACATTGCCAGAGAAATTGGCCATGTCGGGGGTCATCAATACTGTCATCGACAGCTGGGCGTTTCCGGGTTCCATAGCGTTCTCACGGGTCAAGGCAAGGTTTGAGGGACGCACCTCTGCGGGCGCTTCAGCGGTTTTTTCAAACCAACAGATATCGGGACGCCGCGCGGGCGGCCGCCGTCACGCCTGATCGATCTGTTTCCATATATTGCACCGCCTTTTCGCCGGAAGTCGCGGTGTTACCCTGCAAAAGCCCGGACCAAGGGAAAAGTCCTACACGCAAAGCAGAATTTTACGCTGCTCGAATCGGACGCTTAGCCGCGTCCGATGATTAAGCCAATGCACCCAAGGAGCCCACGCGATGCATGCCATCAGTTTTATTCAGGATCTGGCAGTGATCATGTTGGTTGCGGGCGTGGTGACCGTACTGTTCCATCGGTTCAAGCAACCGGTGGTGCTGGGCTACATTGTGGCCGGCTTCATTATTGGCCCGCACACTCCACCGTTCGGCCTGATCCATGATGAAGAAACCATCAAGACCCTGGCGGAGCTGGGGGTGATTTTCCTGATGTTCTGCCTGGGCCTGGAGTTCAGCCTGCGCAAGCTGTTCAAGGTCGGTGCCACGGCGTTTATCGCGGCGTTCCTGGAAATCGTTCTGATGATCTGGATCGGCTACGAAATCGGCCGCTGGTTCGATTGGAACACAATGGACTCGCTATTTCTCGGGGCGATCCTGGCCATTTCCTCGACCACCATCATCGTCAAGGCACTCAATGACCTGAAGATGAAAAACCAGCGCTTTGCGCAGTTGATTTTCGGCGTACTGATCGTCGAAGACATCCTCGGTATCGGCATCATCGCCTTGCTGTCCAGTATCGCGGTCAGCGGCACGGTCAGTTCGGGCGAAGTGTTCTCCACTGTCGGCAAGCTTTCGCTGTTCATGATCGTCGCGCTAGTCATTGGCATTTTGCTGGTGCCGCGCTTGCTGGCGTACGTGGCCAAGTTCGAGAGCAACGAAATGCTGCTGATCACCGTGCTGGGCCTGTGTTTTGGCTTCTGCCTGCTGGTGGTCAAGCTTGAGTACAGCATGGTGCTCGGTGCGTTCCTGATTGGCGCGATCATGGCTGAGTCTCGTCAGTTGCTGAAAATTGAGCGCTTGATCGAACCGGTTCGCGATTTGTTCAGCGCGATCTTCTTCGTGGCGATCGGGTTGATGCTCGACCCGATGATTTTGCTGCAATACGCCTGGCCAATTGCGGTGATCACCGTGGCGGTGGTGCTCGGCAAGATGCTGTCCTGCGGCCTTGGCGCCTTCATCGCCGGCAATGACGGACGAACTTCGCTTCGCGTCGGGATGGGGCTGTCGCAGATTGGCGAATTCTCTTTCATCATTGCATCGCTGGGCATGACCCTGCAGGTCACCAGTAACTTCCTTTACCCGGTGGCCGTGGCGGTCTCGGTGCTCACCACGCTAATGACGCCCTATCTGATCCGCGCGGCCGACCCGCTGTCGATCAAGCTGGCCGCGGTGATGCCGCAACGGCTGGCTCGGGTGTTGGGGATGTATGGCGAATGGCTGCGCAGTATTCAACCGCAGGGCGAGGGTGCGTTGCTGGCTTCGATGATTCGGCGGATTTTGCTGCAGGTGGGGGTCAATCTGGCATTGGTGATTGCGATCTTCTTCGCCGGTGCTTACTTTGCCGAAGGCATGTCTACCTATCTGCAAGACTGGATCAGCGACTCGAGCTGGCAGAAAGCTCTGATCTGGGGTGGGGCGCTGCTGCTGTCGCTGCCTTTCCTGATTGCCGCGTATCGCAAGCTCAAGGCGTTGTCGATGTTGCTGGCGGAAATGGGTGTCAAACCGGAGATGGCGGGTCGTCACACGCAGCGAGTGCGCCGGGTGATATCCGAAGTGATCCCGATCCTCTCGCTGCTGGTGATTTTCCTGCTGCTGGCAGCCTTGTCGGCCAGTATTCTGCCGACCAACAAGTTACTGGTCCTGATCGCCGTGGTCGCGGCCGCCGTAGCGGCGTTGCTCTGGCGCTGGTTCATCCGAGTGCACACACGGATGCAGGTAGCCTTGCTCGATACCCTGGAAAACCACAAGGATTCGCCGGGGCATTGATCATGTGAGGGGCGTCGAACGGCTCAGCTTTCCAGCCAGACGTCCCGCGCCCAGTGCCATACCGATTCCCAGGTTTCTTCGGCGATCAGCTCTTCTTCGGCCTGCCAAAGCACTACGGTGCCGTCTTCTTCGACGCAGTAGTAGTTGTCGCCGTCCTGGCAGATCGGGATCAGGCTGCGATCGACGCCTGCATCCCAGGCGTTGGCGGCAACGTCCGGCAGGTAAGTGTGGGATTGCGGGTCCGTGACGGTGACGGGCTCCAGGCTGCCATAGACCACGTCGCTGACGGTCAGCAGGAACTCCCTGAAGACGAACGGAATGTCGATGAACAGTTGTTCTTCGATTTCCACCAGCAGATCTTCGTCGGGCAACTCCAAGGGGACCGGTACCGGTTCGTTGGCTTCACGCAGTTGTTCGATGATTTCTTCCACGTCCGGGATCCTCTTGCTTGTATGGCGCGGTTTATATGGGGCGGTTTATACAGTAGCTCGCTATAGATGCAACCGCGAAATAGAAAACCCCAGCCGAGGCTGGGGTTTTTATTACAACAAGTGAAGCGCGGAGGGGAATCAGCCGTTCTGACGGATACCAGCCACCAGCCAAGGCTGGTTTTCGCCTTGTGCACGTTCCATGTTCCAGCTTTCGCTGAACACTTCGCCCTGGTCGAACCGCGAGGTCTTCGACACGCCGCTGAAGGTCAGGGTGGCGATGGTCTTGTCGGCACGATCTTCTACGCCGTCCAATTGCACATTCAGGTTATCAATGTAGGTGGACTGGAAGCCGTCACCCAGGTCAGCACGTTCGCGCTTGAGGAACTCCAGCATTTGCGGGGTCACGAACTCGGCGATCTTGTCCATTTCGTTCGCGTCCCAGTGTTGCTGCAGGGACTGGAAGTGATTGCGCGCAGCTTCGATGAAGTTGTGTTCGTTGAACCAGGCCGGAGCGTTGATTACCGGACGAGCGGCAACCGGTGCTGCCGCGCCACCGAAGATCGAACCGCCAGCAGGCTTCTGCTCGAACGCCTCACGCTGCATCGGCGCGTAGCCTGCCGGAGCCATTTGCGGCTGCTGCTTGCGACGACGAGCGGCAATGAAGCGGAAGACCAGGAACGCGATGACCGCCATGATCAGGATGTCGAGGATCTGCATGCCCTGGAAACCGTCGCCCATGAACATGGATGCCAGCAGGCCACCAGCGGCGATGCCGGCCAGAGGGCCGAGCCAGCGCGAAGCGCCACCGGCCTTGGCTGCGGCGCCAGCGGCACCGGCTGCACCAGCGGTCGCTGCAGCGCCGCCCATGCCTGGAGAAGAAGGAGCCATCTGGCTGGTCTGGTGTGTCGGCGCAGCGCCTGCGCTTTTGCCACCACCAAAGCGCTTGGCGGCATTGGCGTCGAGGCTCATCGTCAAGCCGATGCACAACGCCATGGCGATGCTAAGAAAACGTTTCATAAAGGGAATTCCCATTTGTGGAAGGCACGCGCGCCATGTTGCACAGCTGAAGTGTTACTGGCTAGCGGCAGAGTGTTTCGAGCTTTTGCCTGACAGGTTGCATTCAGCTTCAGTCAGTGCAATAGGGCTTGTTAACTTTGGTCTGTAGGAAAAGTGGATAAGTTCTGTAAGAAGGATGTCTATCGTCGCAGCGCGAGCATGATGACGCCCGCCGTGATCAGGCCGACCCCACTCCATTGTTGGCGCAGATCAAGCTTCTCGCCCAGCAGGACCACACCGAGCACGGCTACCGGGCCGACCTTGAGTGCACGGAAACAGCAAATCCACGACGCACCGGTGGCAAGGCCAGACAACAACAGGAACGCGTAGCTCCTGGTAGAGATCGTTCCTAAAGACTGATATTGGCCCGTGGCGTATAAAATCAAGGCCAGGCTGACCAGTACCACCACGGTTCGCAATAGGGTGGCGAAGTCTGGATTGACGTTTTCGAGCCGATCTTCGCGAAAATGGCGGTCATTGCCGCGATTGTTGCCTATAGCGGGGCCCAAAATGTCCAGGAAGAAAAGAAGCCTGAGCCCATGACTTTTTCCTTTGGGGCTAATCAACCTTTGGGAGCGAGCCTTGTGGCGAGGGGATTTATCCCCGCTGGACTGCGCAGCAGTCCCATTATTAGGGGCCGCTTCGCGACCCGACGGGGATAAATCCCCTCGCCACAAGGCTCTCTCCCACAGAAAAACAGTCAGTGTGACCTTAAATAGCTTCCAGCTTGGCATACCCCAGCATCAGCCACTTGCTGCCTTCGCTGAAGTTAACCTGTACCCGAGCCGCCGCTCCGGCGCCTTCGAAGTTGAGGATCACGCCGTCACCGAAGATCGAGTGGCGTACAGTCTGGCCCAGGCTGAAGCCGGTCTGCGGAATCTCGCTGCCGCTGAACAGATTGCTGCCACTCATCGACTGATTGCCGCCGTACGGCCGGCTGACGCTGTTGGAAAGCCGTACTTCCTGAATCAGGCCCTTGGGCACTTCGCGTACGAACCGCGAAACCTTGTTGTAGGTCTCGCTGCCGTAGAGGCGTCGGGTTTCGGCATAGGTCATCACCAGGTTCTGCATGGCCCGAGTGATGCCGACATAGGCCAGGCGACGTTCTTCCTCAAGACGGCCGGGCTCTTCCAGGCTCATCTTGTGCGGGAACAGGCCTTCTTCCATGCCCACCAGGAACACATAGGGAAATTCCAGGCCCTTGGCGCTGTGCAGGGTCATCAATTGAATGCTGTCTTCGTGTTCGTCGGCCTGGGTATCGCCGGCTTCCAGCGAGGCGTGACCGAGGAAGGCTGCCAGTGGCGTCAGGTCCTCGTCCTCTTCGCTGTTTTCGAAGTTGCGCGCCGCGCTGACCAATTCCTCAAGGTTTTCTACCCTGGCCTGGCCCTTCTCGCCTTTTTCCGCTTCGTGATAGGCGATCAGCCCCGACTGTTCGATGACGGTCTGGGTCATCAGGTGCAACGGCATTTCCATGCACTTGGCGGCAAGGTTCTCGATCAACTCGACAAACGCGCTCAGCGCGCCGGCTGCGCGGCCGGTAACGCCTTTATTGGCCACCAGCTGGCGCATCGCTTCCCACATCGACACATCACTGTGGCGGGCGTGGTCGCGGATCGCTTCGACGGTTTTCTCGCCGATGCCCCGGGCTGGCACGTTGATCACCCGTTCCAGCGCGGCATCGTTGCCACGGCCTTCGAGCAATCGCAGGTAGGCCATGGCGTTCTTGATTTCAGCACGTTCGAAGAAGCGCTGGCCGCCGTAGATGCGGTAGGGAATGCGCTCGCGCAGCAAGGCTTCTTCCAACACGCGCGATTGGGCGTTGGAACGGTACAGAATCGCGATATCGCTGCGAGCCAAGCCGGTTTTCAGCGCACTTTCGATGGTTTCGACAACGTAGCGAGCTTCGTCGTGTTCGTTGAACGCGGCGTACAGGTTGATCGCTTCGCCGTCGCCGCCGTCGGTCCACAACTCTTTGCCCAAGCGCCCGGTATTGTTGGCGATCAAGGCGTTGGCGGCCTTGAGGATGCCTGCGGTGGAACGGTAATTCTGCTCCAGGCGAATGGTTTCGGCGTCCGGGAAGTCTTCGGAGTACTGGTAGATGTTCTCGATTTTCGCGCCACGCCAGCCATAGATCGACTGGTCGTCGTCGCCGACCACCATCAGACTGTCGCCACCTTTGGCCAGCAGGCGCAACCAGGCGTACTGCACGGCGTTGGTGTCCTGGAACTCGTCCACCAGAATGTGCCGGAAGCGCTTCTGATAGTGCGCCAGCAAGCCAGGGTGATCGCGCCACAGGTCGAGGGCGCGCAGCAGCAATTCGGAGAAGTCGATGACACCGGCGCGCAGGCACGCGGCCTCGTAGGCCTCATAAATGCTGCGCATGGTCGCCAGGAACAGGTCGCCGCTGGCTTGAATGTGTTGCGGGCGCAGACCTTCGTCTTTCTGCCCGTTGATGAACCATTGGGCCTGACGGGCGGGCCAGCGCTGTTCGTCCAGGCCGAGCTCGCGGATCACCCGCTTGACCAGGCGTTGCTGGTCGTCGCTGTCGAGAATCTGGAAGGTCTGGCTCAGGCCGGCTTCCTGCCAGTGCGCCCGCAGCAAGCGGTGCGCCAGGCCGTGGAAGGTGCCGACCCACATGCCGGCCGGGTTGATACCCATCAGCTGCTCGATGCGATGGCGCATCTCGGCAGCAGCCTTGTTGGTGAAGGTCACCGACAGGATGGAGTGGGGCGAGGCGTTTTCGACCTGGATCAACCAGGCGATACGGTGCACCAGCACTCGGGTTTTACCGGAACCAGCACCGGCCAGGACCAACTGACGACCCACGGAGGCAGCTACGGCCTGGCGTTGGGCATCGTTGAGAGAGTTCAGCAGAAGGGAGAGATCATCGCGCATCGGGCCATTCTAGGGGGCCGCGTCACCCCGGGCAAACCCCGCTTCGTTTTAGCCGATGAAAGTTACGCAAGGGACGACCGGTCAGTCATCGGCTGCAATCGTTTGCCGTGCCTGTTTGGCGGCATTTTGCCACCGCTGGCGGCTGATACTTTGGTCTGTTTTTTGATCGGGAGCAGTTTGGTCCGGGCATTGGCTTGTGTATGCTCCGTCGACGTTTCGGGCACATGCTCATCATTATAAGAACAAGAACACTGCCTATGACCCTCAGCTTCGACCTGTCGGGCCCTACTGTGGAGCCCAGGGTTATTCGTAAACAATACGCCATGGAAATGGCGGTCGAACGCACGCGTCTGTTGTATCAGGGGTCCTTGCTGCCCACGCTGTTCATGTTGATCAATGGCCTGGTCTGCGCCGGATTGCTCTGGAGTCCGCAGCGCTACTTCCTGGTCAGTGTCTGGCTGGTGTGGTTGCTGTCGCTGGTGGCATTGCGGGTGATCCAGGTGGCGGCCTTCGATTCGGCGATTCCCAACCGCCAGGCTCATCCGATCTGGCGGCGCATGTTTTTACTGGGCTCGGGTCTCACGGGCCTGACCCTGGCTGGCGCCGGTATTGCTCTGGTTCCTGCCGATAACTTCATTCAACAAGCCTGGGTCTTTGGCCTGATCGGCGCCGCGGCGCTGTCGGCCAGCGTGGCCTATGCGGTGAGTTTGCCGGCGTTCCTGTCCTTCACCTTACCCTGCCTGTTGCCGGCCATTGCCTATATGTTCTGGGGTGGGGATGAGCACGGTTGGGGCTGGTTCGGCTTGATTTTGCTGGGTGCGCTGAGTGTGGTTGCCTGGCAAGTGAACCGGCTGATCGATCGGGGCCTGTTGCGACGCTTCCAGAATCAGGCGCTGATCGAGAATCTGCAGCAGGCGCAGAACTGCAGCGATCAGCTCAATCAAAAGCTGGCCAGGGAAATCGATCAGCGTCGGCGTGCCGAAGACGAATTACGCGAAATCCAGGTCGACCTGGAAAACCGTGTCGCCCAGCGCAGTCTGGAGCTGGACGCGGCCAACCAGGCGCTGAGCAAGAGTGAGGCGCGCCTGGCACTGGCACTGAAGGCCAGCGAACTGGGGTTGTGGGACTGGAACCTGCAAACCGATGAAGTCCATCACACGCAGATCCAGGAATTGTTCGGCCTGGAGCCGGACCAGGTGACGGCATTATTGCGCCACCTCAAACCGCGCTTGCATCCCGACGACCTTCCTGCACTGAAAAAGGCGTTGGTCGAGCATTTGAAGGGGCGCACCGAGGATTACCAGATCGAGTACCGCGTGCGGCATGGCGATGGCCATTGGGTGTGGATCGAGGACCGCGGACGGGCGGTGGAACGTGCCGCCAACGGCCGGGTGATTCGCATGGTGGGCACGCGGCGCGATATCAGTGTCAGCAAGGTCCAGGAAGAGCAACTGCAACTGGCGGCGACCGTGTTCGAGGCCGCCAGCGAAGGCATTGTGATTTTCGATCCGAATTATGCCGTGATCGCGGTCAACCAAGCCTTCAGCCGGGTCACTGGCTATGAAATCGAGGAGGTTCTTGGACGCAACGTGGTCGAGTTGCCCTGCAGTCGCGATGCGCGCCGGCATTACGGTGCGATCCATCTAACCCTGGAGCAGCACGGCAATTGGCAGGGTGAGCTGGTGGAAACCCGCAAGAGTGGCGAGATGTATCCGCAATGGCTGCAATTGACCGCCGTACGCGATGCTCGGGGAAATGTCAGTCATATCGTGGGCTTCTTCGCGGATCTCTCGGCAAGGCGAGAATCCGAGGAGCGCATGCGCTACCTGACCCATCACGACGAACTCACGGGGCTGGCCAATCGCTCGATGTTCCGCGAACGACTCAGCGAAGCACATCAGCGGGTACGCCAGGGCGGTTATCGCAGCCTGGCTTTGTTGCACATCAATCTGGATCGCTTCAAGCAGCTCAACGACAGCCTGGGTCATGAGGTGGCCGATCAGCTATTGCAGAAAATGGCCCGGCGCATGGTCAACGCATTGCCCGAGGCAGACACCATCGCACGCTTGTCCGGCGATGAATTCGCTGTCCTGTTCAATGCCTACGGCAACCTCTCCAGTCTGGCGCGAGTGGCGACTCGCTTGTCGGCCAAATTGCGTGTGCCGGTGACCGTCGACGGTCATGAGCTGGTGGTCAGCGCATCCATGGGTATCAGCCTGTTGCCAGACAACGCTCGGGAAGTATCCGCATTGGTCAGTCAGTCGAACATGGCTATGCAGCACGCCAAGCATTTGGGGGGTAACAATTTCCAGTTCTACACCGATAGCTTGCAAGCCAGCACCCTTGAGCGCCTGCAGCTGGAAAATCATCTGCGCAAAGCGGTCGAAGATAAGCAACTGAAGGTGTTTTACCAACCGAAGCTGTGCCTCGCCACGGGCAAGCTCAATGCTGCCGAGGCCTTGGTGCGTTGGGACCACCCGACCATGGGACGTGTGCCGCCGGGGGATTTCATTGGCTTGGCGGAGGAGACCGGTTTGATCGGCCCAATCGGCGAGTTCGTCTTGCGCCAGGCCTGCTGGCAAGCCTGCGAGTGGCAGCGCCTGGGGCTTGAGGGAATTCGGGTGTCGGTCAATCTGTCGGTGCACCAATTGCGTCAGGGCAAACTGGTAAGCCTGGTGCGTCAGGTCCTGGAAGAAACCGGGTTGGCGCCGCATTACCTGGAGCTAGAACTGACCGAGAGCCAGTTACTCGACAGCGTCGAGCACATTATCGCGACGTTCCAGCAACTGCGTGATTTGGGCGTTACGCTGGCGATCGACGATTTCGGCACCGGGTATTCGTCGCTGAGCTACCTCAAGCGCATCCCGGTGGATTACGTGAAGATCGATCAGGCGTTTATCCGGGGCCTGGGAGAGGGTACGGCAGACGCGGCGATCACTCGGGCAATCATTGCGATGGCGCACGGCTTGAAATTGAAAGTGGTGGCTGAAGGCGTGGAACGGCTGGAGCAGCTTGAATTTTTGAAAGCCGAACATTGTGATGAAGTGCAAGGCTATCTGATCAGCCGGCCGGTTGAGGCCGAGGCCCTGGCACGGTTGCTTCAAGTACAAGGTGTAAGTTGATCGACGAGGTTTTCCGCCAGACACCTGATGTGTCTGGCGGAAAGTTTTAAAGCGTGGGAAACAGGCTGATGGGTAAGCTTCGATGTATCAGGCCAGCTCCCCACACAAGTCCAGTTCAATTAGCCGCCGGACCTCCGCAGGTTCAAGTCCTGCCCCCAGCAAGCCATGCAGCTTGCCGAACGCCGCTTCACGGGTCATGCCGCCACCTGAAAGCACACCGGCCACCCGCAAACGACTGCCCGCCTCATACACGTCCAGTTCTACGCCACCTTCGTGGCACTGCGTGACTGCCACCACCACGACGCCCGCGTCCCGCGCCCGTTCCAGGCTGGCGAGGAACCCGGGATTGTCGCTCGGCCCGGTACCGCTGCCGTAGCATTCCAGCACCAGGCCCTGAATACCGCTGTCGATCAGGCCATCGAGTATTTCGGCGCCGATGCCGGGAAACAGCGGTAACACTGCAACGTTCGCCTGTTGCCGGGCTTGGTTGTAATGCAGTTGCGCCGGAATCGAAGACGCTTTCGCACCACCACCCTGACGTTCCAGTCGCTTGAACGGATGACGGCCGAAACTGCGCACTTTCGCGCAATGGGTTGGGTCCAGCAATTCACCGTGGAAGTACAAGTGCACACCCGGAGCCAGGCCCTGGCCCAATGCAACCAGGGCGCCGCCGAGGTTTTCCCAGGCATCGCTGTCGGTCACGCCGGCCGGCAACATCGAGCCGGTAAAGCAAACGCGTGCGTGCAGGCCGAGCAATTGAAAGCTCATGGCGGCGGCGCTGTAGGCGAGGGTGTCGGTGCCGTGCAGGATCAGCACGCTGTCGCAACCTTGCACGTCCACGGCATCGACCACTGCTTCACGCAATTGCTGCCAATACGCCGGGGTCATGTTGGCGCTGTCGATCAGCGGCGACATTTCGCGAAAGCGCCATTGCGGTACCACGAGATCAGGCTGGCTGTGCAGGTACTCACGCATCCGCGCTTCGAAACCGGACGCCGGCGCCAGGCCGTGGGCACTGGCTTGCATGCCGATGGTGCCGCCCGTGTAGAGCACCATGACGTGCTGGGCGGCAGGGTAGGTCGAGGAATTCATGGAGCTGCTCCGAGAACGATGATGTCCTGTGGGAGCGGGCTTGCTCGCGAAGAGGGAGTGTCAGGCGACATTAGTGTTGTCTGATACACCGCTTTCGCGAGCAAGCCCGCTCTCACAAGGGATTTCGCACTTTAACCGATCAGCGTTGCGCTGCGGGCACGCCTTGCGGCACGGCTTCGGCCTTGGTGGTGACTGTAGGCGGATTGGCTGGCCAGGCCTGGCGATCCAGATCCAGGTCCGGGAACTTGCTCGAATCGAACACCGGCGTCTTGATCCCGGCTGCACGCTGGTCATCGTAGTCGCGCAGGATGCGCATGCCGACCTTGAACAGCAGGAACAGCGCGATCAGGTTGACGAACGCGAGCATCGTCATGGTGATGTCGGCAAAGGCGAACACGGTCCCGAGGTTTTCGATGGCGCCCCAGAAGATCAGCACCAGAACCAGCGCACGGTAGCCCATCAGTGCCTTGCGGTTTTCACCGATCAAAAAGCGCAGGTTGCTCTCACCCAGATAGTAGTTGTAGAGGATCGAGGTGAACACGAACAACGCCAGCGCCACGGAAATGAACATCCGGCCCCAGTCACCGACCACGGCAGCCAGGGAGTTCTGGGTCAGGGCAATACCGTCGCCTTCGAAGCCCGGGGTGTAGAAGCCCGAGAGCAGGATCAGCAGGGCCGTGCAGGTGCAGATCACGAAGGTGTCGAGGAACACACTGAACGCTTGAACCACGCCTTGGGCGACGGGGTGCTCGACCGAGGCCACCGCGGCCACGTTCGGCGCACTGCCCAGGCCCGCTTCGTTGGCGAATACGCCACGTTTAACGCCCATGATAATCGCGCTGCCGATCAGGCCGCCAAATGCCTGGTCAAGGCCGAAGGCGCTTTTAACGATGGTCATCAGCATGCCCGGTACCTGATCGAACTGCAGCACGATCACGTAGATGGTCACGCCGATGTACACCAGGGTTTTCACTGGCACCAGCAGGTCGGCGACCTTGGCGATGCGCTTGATCCCGCCGATGAACACCAGGCCCAGCAGTACGGCAAGGCCAAGGCCGGTCCAGGTGGTATCGAGGCCGAAAGCGTTGTTCAGCGAGTGGGTCACGGCATGGGATTGCAAACCGTTGAAGGCGAAGCCGAAGGTAATCAGCAGCAGGAACGCCATGATCATTCCCAACCAGCGCTTCTGCAGGCCGTGCTGGATGTAATAGGACGGACCGCCACGGAAGGTGCCGTCGGCATCGGTGCGTTTGTAGAGTTGGCCGAGGGAGCATTCAAAGAAGCTGCTGGACATGCCGACCAGTGCGGTCACCCACATCCAGAACACGGCACCGGGGCCGCCCAGTGTCACGGCAATACCGACACCGGCGATGTTGCCTGCGCCGACACGACCGGCAAGGCTGAGCATCAGGGCCTGGAACGAGCTGAGTTGCCCAGCGCTGCTTTTGAGGCTGTCCCGGAACACCGCGAACATGTGGAAGAAGTGACGCAATTGAACGAAACGCGAGCGGATCGTGAAGTAGCTACCGAGCCCGACAATGAGCACGATCAGTACTTTCCCTGAGAGGAAGTCGTTAATGACTTCGAGCATGGTTATTCCTCGCTGTTTTTTGTGTAGGCAGATGCTGGCCAGGAAGAAACATCGTGTTACATCCGTTCGCGCACGGCATAACGGATCAGGCGAAGTTCGTCCCGGATTCATATCGCGGGTTTGTTGTTAGTTCGGGTTTCGCATGGGTTGTGGCCTCGCTACCGACGACCGCTCACGCGAAGAGGGGCGGCACTATACCGATGACAGTGCCGTCCGTCTGCACGGTTGTGGTGCAAGATCAAAAGATCGCAGCCTGCGGCAGCTCCTACAGGGACCGCATTCCCCCGTAGGAGCTGCCGAAGGCTGCGATCTTTTCGCTTGTAAAAAAAAGGGCTTGGAGAGAAATCTCCAAGCCCTCAAAAGGTGAGAGGTGTCTAGTCCCTCGACCTGGTGAGCGGTGCTACAGCGTTGGTTAAGCCTTCAGAGGCACCAGACGCGGGGCAATCATGTTTTCCGGGCGCAGGATGTCGGCGAGCATGGCGTCGTCGAGCAGACCTTCTTCGCGCACCAGTTCCAATACGCCGCGGCCGCTTTCGAGGGCGATGCGGGCGATACGGGTGGCGTTTTCATAGCCGATGTACGGGTTCAGCGCGGTCACCAGGCCGATCGAGTGCTCGACCAGTTCACGGCAACGTTCTTCGTTGGCGGTGATGCCGGTGATGCAGTGCTCGCGCAGCATGTCCATGGCGCGTTGCAACAGGCGGATCGAGTCGAAGATCTTGAAGGCGATCAGCGGCTCCATCACGTTCAGTTGCAGCTGGCCGCCTTCGGCCGCGATGGTCAGGGCCAAGTCGTTGCCGATGATCTGGAACGCTACCTGATTCACGGCTTCCGGGATTACCGGGTTGACCTTGCCTGGCATGATCGAGCTGCCTGGCTGACGCGCCGGCAGGTTGATTTCGTTGATGCCGGTTCGTGGGCCGCTGGACAGCAGGCGCAGGTCGTTGCAGATCTTCGACAGCTTGACCGCGGTGCGCTTGAGCATGCCGGAGAACAGCACGAAGGCGCCCATGTCAGAGGTGGCTTCGATCAGGTCGGCTGCCGGTACAAGCGGGTGACCGCTGATGGTGGCCAGGCGCTGAACGGCCAGGTGCTGGTAACGCGGGTCGGCGTTGATGCCGGTGCCGATTGCGGTACCGCCCAGGTTCACTTCGGTCAGCAGCTCGGGTGCCAAGGTCTTCAGGCGTGCCAGGTCTTCGCCCAAGGTCGTGGCGAACGCACGGAATTCCTGGCCAAGGGTCATCGGCACAGCGTCTTGCAGCTGGGTACGGCCCATCTTCAGGACGTGGCTGAATTCTTCACCTTTGGCGGCGAACGACTGGATCAGGCTGTCGAGGCTGGCCAGCAGCGCGTCATGACCCAGCAGCAGACCCAGGCGGATCGCGGTCGGGTAGGCGTCGTTGGTCGACTGCGCCATGTTCACGTCGTTGTTCGGGTGCAGGTACTGGTATTCGCCCTTCTGGTGACCCATGGCCTCCAGCGCGATGTTGGCGATGACTTCGTTGGCATTCATGTTGGTAGAAGTGCCAGCGCCGCCTTGAATCATGTCCACCACGAATTCTTCGTGGAAATCGCCGCGGATCAGTCGTGCACAGGCTTCGCTGATGGCCGCGTGCTTGGCTTCACTCAAGTGACCCAGCTCGCGGTTGGCGTCAGCGGCGGCTTGCTTGACCATGGCCAGGCCGACTACCAGCTTCGGGTAATGCGAGATCGGAACGCCGGAGAGACGGAAGTTGTTCACCGCTCGCAGGGTCTGGATGCCGTAATACGCTTGAGCCGGTACTTCGAGTACGCCAAGCAGGTCTTTTTCTGTGCGGAATGATGCAGCGGAGGACATGATAGAAATCATCTCAATATGGACCCGGGCTGTGCCGGAACACTGCAAATGCTAGGCTTGTGGAGAATTTTGGGCCAATGCTGTTAAACACTGGCCTATGCACATTCGGCATAATGCCCATGTGACGCCATGTTGACGGCGAGCGTGTGACCTAATTTGGTGCGTGTCCGGGAGGATGTGATGAATCTGGAAAGTAAATGGCTGGAGGACTTCAGTGCCCTGGCCGCCACCCGCAGCTTCTCCCAGGCAGCGGAACGCCGCTTTGTGACTCAACCGGCCTTTAGCCGCCGAATCCGCAGCCTCGAAGCCGCGCTGGGATTGACCCTGGTCAACCGCTCCCGCACGCCGGTCGAGCTGACGGCGGCAGGCCAGTTGTTCCTGGTTACCGCGCGTACCGTGGTCGAGCAGCTCGGTGAGGTGCTGCGCCACCTGCATCATCTGGAAGGCGGGCAGGGCGAAGTGATGCAAGTCGCGGCGGCACACTCACTGGCTCTTGGGTTTTTCCCTCGCTGGATCGCGCAACTGCGCAATGAAGGCTTGAACATCGCCACACGGTTGGTCGCCACCAACGTTGGCGACGCCGTGCATGCGTTGCGCGAGGGCGGTTGTGACTTGATGCTGGCGTTCTATGACCCGGACGCGGCCATGCAGATGGACCCTGAGATTTTTCCTTCCTTGCACCTTGGGCACACCGAAATGCTCCCGGTGTGCGCGGCAGACGAGCAGGGCAAGCCCCTGTTCGACCTGGAGGGCGAGGCAAGCGTGCCATTGCTGGCCTACAGCGCCGGAGCGTTTCTTGGGCGTTCGGTCAATGGTTTGCTGCGCCAGCGCGCGCTGCGCTTTACCACCGTGTATGAGACCGCCATGGCCGATAGCCTCAAGAGCATGGCCCTGGAAGGCCTGGGGATTGCCTGGGTACCACAACTGAGTGTGCGCGCCGAGCTGGCGCGCGGTGAATTGGTGGTGTGTGGTGGCCCGCAATGGCATGTGCCGCTGGAGATTCGTTTGTACCGCTGCGCGTTGGTGCGCAAAGCCAACGTGAGGTTGTTGTGGCGCAAGCTGGAAGGCGGGGCAGCGCAGGGCGCGACCAATTCTTGAACACAATGAAAACCCTGTAGGAGCGGGCTTGCCCGTGAAGGGGCCAGCAAAATCAACATAAATGTGTGATGTGTCGACGTTATCGCAGGCAAGCCAGCTCCAACAGGAATTCGTGGTGTACTGGATTGACCTTCAGGTCAATAAATCCGGTGCTTTGCGGTGGGTGACAGATGGTCGCAATGGGGGCTGTTTATCTGCTTCATTGAGGTATACTGCGCGGCCTTCGGCCGGTTCGCCTGGCCATAATTCGTACAATCAAGCCACGCATTCTGCGTGGCTTGTTGTTTTTTGATGCGCCTGCGGGCGCCCAGAGAGAAGAGGCACGACGATGAGTGCATTGGTTGGCGTGATCATGGGCTCCAAGTCCGATTGGTCCACCCTTAGCCACACCGCCGATATGCTGGAAAAGCTCGGCATCCCTTACGAGGTGAAAGTGGTCTCTGCCCACCGCACCCCGGACCTGCTGTTCCAGTACGCTGAAGAAGCCGAGGCGCGTGGCATCGAGGTGATCATCGCCGGTGCCGGTGGCGCAGCCCACTTGCCTGGCATGTGTGCAGCCAAGACCCATCTGCCGGTGCTGGGCGTGCCGGTGCAGTCGGCGATGCTCTCGGGCGTCGATTCGCTGCTCTCCATCGTGCAGATGCCAGCAGGCATTCCGGTCGCCACCCTGGCCATCGGCAAGGCCGGTGCGATCAACGCCGCCCTGCTTTCGGCGAGTATCCTGGGCGCCAAGCACCCGCAGTTCCACGCGGTGCTGAAAACCTTCCGTGCTGAACAGACAGACAGCGTCCTGGAAAATCCAGACCCACGCATCGCCTGAGGTTGTTGACGATGAAGATCGGTGTAATCGGTGGCGGCCAATTGGGTCGCATGTTGGCGCTGGCGGGAACTCCGCTGGGTATGAACTTCGCTTTCCTCGACCCGGCGCCGGACGCGTGTGCCGCCGCGTTGGGTGAGCATCTGCGCGCCGATTACGGCGATCAGGATCACCTGCGTCAGCTGGCCGATGAAGTCGATCTGGTGACTTTTGAGTTCGAGAGCGTCCCGGCGGAAACCGTGGCGTTCCTGTCGCAGTTCGTGCCGGTTTACCCGAGTGCCGAAGCCCTGCGCATCGCTCGTGATCGCTGGTTCGAAAAGAGCATGTTCAAGGACCTGGGCATTCCAACCCCGGCGTTCGCCGACATTCAGTCGCAAGCCGATCTGGACGCCGCCGTGGCTTCCATCGGTCTGCCAGCCGTGCTGAAAACCCGCACCCTGGGTTACGACGGCAAGGGCCAGAAAGTCCTGCGTACAGCTGAAGATGTGGTTGGCACTTTCGCCGAGCTGGGCAGCGTGGCTTGCCTGCTGGAAGGTTTCGTACCCTTCACCGGCGAAGTCTCGCTGATCGCCGTGCGCGCCCGCGATGGCGAAACCAGGTTCTATCCGCTGGTACATAACACCCACGACAGTGGCATCCTCAAGCTGTCCGTGGCCAGCACCGATCACCCGTTGCAAGCCTTGGCCGAAGATTATTCCAGCCGTGTGCTCAAGCAGCTGAATTATGTTGGCGTGATGGCGTTCGAGTTCTTTGAAGTCGACGGGGGCCTGAAGGCCAACGAAATTGCCCCGCGCGTACACAATTCCGGGCACTGGACCACCGAAGGTGCCGAGTGCAGCCAGTTCGAAAACCACCTGCGGGCGGTCGCCGGCCTGCCGCTGGGTTCAACCGCCAAGGTCGGCGAAAGCGCAATGCTGAACTTCATCGGTAAAGTGCCGGAGACCGACAAAGTCCTGGCCATCGCCGATTGCCACCTGCATCACTACGGCAAGGCATTCAAGGTCGGCCGCAAGGTGGGTCACGCCAATCTGCGCTGTGCAGACCGCGAAACGCTGGCCGCACAGATCCTCAAGGTCGAAGCGCTCATCGCCGAGTAAAACAGTTTCATGTGGCAGCGGCGGAACCATTCAGGGACCGCCGTTCTCTCATGGCAGGATGCCAAAGTCTGACTAGGCTTTGGACACTGCCATTTAATCAGAGGGAAATGCCATGGGAATCATCGGAACCATCTTTATCGGCTTGATCGTCGGCCTGCTGGCACGCTTCCTTAAACCGGGCGATGACAGCATGGGCTGGATCATGACCATCCTGCTTGGTATCGGCGGTTCGCTGGCAGCCACCTACGGCGGCCAGGCTCTGGGTCTCTATCAAGCGGGTGAAGGCGCAGGCTTCATCGGCGCACTGGTGGGCGCCGTCATCTTGCTGGTGATCTACGGCTTGATCAAAAAGAACTGACTCAAGCGACAAAGTCCTCTCGGCTGCGCAGCCCGGGAGGACTAGAATGCCCGGCGATCTCCTTAACCCTACCGGGCATTTTCATGCGACGTCTTCTGCTGACTCTTGTTTTACTGAGTACGGGCCTTGCCCATGCCGGCGAGCTGCCGGAAACCGACTGGCTCGAACTGATGCCCAAGTCGGACCAGAAAGCCCTCGAGGCCATGCCTGAAATCGACCACGACTCTCCGGAAGCCAATGGCACCTTCACTGAAAAAGGTGGCATGAAGCAGAGCAAGGGCTTGCCCGCGGTGATGTATTCGACCAAGACCGTAGCGTCCATGAACGACAAGGACATCCGTATCGGTGGCTATCCGGTACCGCTGGAGTCCGACGCCAAGGGCCGCAGCACCTTGTTTTTCCTTGTGCCATACCCGGGGGCCTGCATCCACGTACCGCCGCCGCCACCCAATCAATTGGTGCTGGTGCGTTATCCCAAGGGTTTGAAGCTGGAGGATATCTACACGCCGCTGTGGGTGACCGGCACGCTGAAGATCGAGAAGGTCAGCAATGACCTGGCGGATGCGGCGTATGCGCTGGACGCGGCGAAGGTGAGGGTGGTGCAGGAATCGGACCTGTGATCGAGTGAAGCAAAAAGATCGCAGCCTGCGGCAGCTCCTACAGGGATCTGTGTAGGAGCTGCCGCAGGCTGCGATCTTTTGATCTTAAAGCACTTTGCTGCCAATACTCACGCCGAGTGTATGACTGGCCCCCGGAGCCAAAGCCACCACATCACCCATCACATTTGCCGTTTCAATGCACAGCATGCGTTGCCAGCCATCGTCGGCCATGTCGCTGAAAGCCGCGGCGCGTTCGGTCCATGGGTTCCAGATTACAGCCGAACGTGAACCGGAACTGGTGAGCTCGATACGCCGCTCCCAGGACGGGTCGACAATGCTGAGCTGGGTCGGCGTATCGAGGTAAATGCGATCGGTTTCGCCGGTAAAGTGCAAGTCACCGGACTGGGTCACGGTTTTCCAGTCGTCCAGCGTCTCGATATAGCTCAGCCCGTCCAGCCCTTCGACATGCACATTTCGCACATCACTGACGGCGAAATAGCTGTGCAGCGCCTGGCTGATCGTGACGGTGTCGGTGCCCTGGTTGTGACTGGTCAGGCTGATATGCAGTTGCTCATCCAGACGAATGCTCAACTTCAGGTCGACCTTGTGCGGCCAGCCAGGCAAGCCGCCTTCGGGGCAAGGCAAGAGGAACTCGATCTTCAGGCTTTCGCCCTCGGCCTCGATGCCGCCCAATTCCCAGTCGATCGCCCGTACCAGCCCGTGAGCGGCGGCGGGTTCGCTGCTGACGCGCATTGCCTGGACACTCTGCGGGTTGCGCGCCAGGTTGCCGAACCACGGCCAGCACACTGGCACACCGGCGCGGATACTTTTGCCCGCCTTGAACACGGCCTCGTCGTTGAGCCAGATCAGCGGTGGCTGGCCGGCCACTTGATAGCTGAGGATGTGCGCGCCTTGCTGGG
Organism: Pseudomonas sp. GW823-FHT06B06; assembly: GCF_058795195.1. Classification (NCBI taxonomy): domain Bacteria; kingdom Pseudomonadati; phylum Pseudomonadota; class Gammaproteobacteria; order Pseudomonadales; family Pseudomonadaceae; genus Pseudomonas; species Pseudomonas sp. GW823-FHT06B06. Next base: position 174,907 of record NZ_JBXAHO010000008.1, read on the forward strand.
CCACCAGCAATTCGGCCTGGCCGTGGCGGATGCGCCAGCAGTTCAGTTCATCCAGTTTGACGGCTTCAACGTTGGGCGTGCTCATGGGACAGCTCTCGATCAGTAACAATGACTGCAATGGACCGCAAAACGCTTATCGGGTTTAACGCAGCCCGTTTTTAACGTGCCCGGGGCGGAACCGAACGAGTACGGCCGCTGCCATCGATGGCGACGAACACAAACACCGCTTCGGTAACTTTGCGCCATTCGCTGGACAGTGGATCGTCGCTCCAGACCTCGACCATCATCTGGATCGAGCTGCGGCCGATTTCCAGTGCCTGGGTATAGAAGGAGAGCTGGGCGCCCACTGCGACCGGAACCAGGAATGCCATGCGGTCGATCGCGACAGTGGCCACGCGACCGCCAGCCACCTTGCTGGCCATCGCAGTACCGGCCAAGTCCATCTGCGCCACCAGCCAGCCGCCGAAAATATCGCCAAAGCCGTTGGTTTCGCGAGGAAGCGCGGTAATTTGCAGGGCCAGGTCGCCTTGCGGGATCGGATCTTCTTGTTCGAGCTCTATCATGCGGGGGGTGCCTCTGACCCGTGACTCTTCGTTGTGTAGCGGATAAATAGCCGTCCTGGAAAAACGATTCATCCCCGAACTCACTGCGTTCGTCACGTTTTTCGTAAGGCGCCTAAAGGGAAACTCTGCGAAATCGCCTATGAACCTGACAGGCGTTTTCGCACAGCAACCCCTTACAAGCTATTACACAATTGCGAGTATATCGGTCGATAGACTCCGATACGACCGTCCGGTTCTCATTTTGCCCATCAAATACGCGCCTCTATGTGCTTTTTCGAACAATTTGCTATCGTGCCGGTCCTGCCCGAGCCCTTGCCAGCGTTGTTGGGGCGGCAGACCTGACTATAAGAGAAGCCCTTGCCATGACCACAGCGCCCTCGAGTATCGCGCAGCCTTCCCCATCCGCACGTCCGCTGACCCGCAACGACTACAAGACGCTATCGCTGTCGGCCCTGGGCGGCGCGCTGGAGTTCTACGATTTCATCATTTTCGTGTTCTTCGCCACGGTGGTGGGCAAGCTGTTCTTCCCGGCGGACATGCCCGAGTGGCTGCGCTTGATGCAGACTTTTGGCATCTTCGCCGCCGGCTACCTGGCGCGGCCACTGGGCGGCATCGTGATGGCGCACTTTGGGGACCTGTTGGGGCGCAAGAAGATGTTCACCCTGAGCATCTTCATGATGGCGGTGCCAACCCTGATCATGGGCCTGTTGCCGACCTATGCACAGATCGGCATGTGGGCGCCGATCCTGTTGCTGCTGATGCGGGTGATCCAGGGCGCGGCAATTGGCGGTGAGGTGCCGGGTGCCTGGGTCTTCGTTTCTGAACACGTACCGCAACGGCATGTCGGCTATGCCTGCGGCACCCTGACCAGCGGCCTGACGGCGGGTATCCTGCTGGGTTCCCTGGTTGCCACGGCGATCAACAGCATTTACACGCCAGTTGAAGTGGCGGATTACGCCTGGCGGATCCCGTTCCTGCTCGGTGGCGTGTTCGGTCTGTTCTCCGTGTACCTGCGCCGTTGGCTGCACGAAACTCCGGTGTTCGCCGAGCTGCAGCAGCGCAAGGCTCTGGCCGAGGAGGTGCCGTTGCGCGCGGTGCTGCGTGACCATCGCGGTGCAATTGCCATTTCGATGCTGCTGACCTGGCTGTTGTCCGCCGCCATCGTGGTGTTGATCCTGATGACCCCGACCGTGCTGCAGACGGTGTACCACTTCGCGCCAACCACCGCGTTGCAGTCCAACAGTGTGGCAATCGTGTTCCTGAGCATTGGCTGCATCATTGCCGGTGCGTTAGCGGATCGCTTTGGTGCGGGGCGTGTGTTCGTTGTCGGATGCACGGCATTGCTGGCCAGTTCCTGGACGTTCTATCACAGCCTGGCCGACCATCCCGAATGGTTGTTCCCGCTGTATGCCCTGACTGGTCTGCTGGTGGGCACCATCGGCGCGGTACCGTACGTGATGGTCAAGGCGTTCCCGCCAGTGGTGCGTTTCAGCGGCCTGTCGTTCTCGTACAACGTGGCCTACGCGATTTTCGGTGGTTTGACGCCGATGGTCGTCAGCCTGCTGCTCAAGGAAAGCCCGATGGGACCGGCGTATTACGTGGCGGTGCTGTGCGGGGTCGGGATTTTGGTGGGGGCGTATCTCTGGAAGAAAGGGCGCTAATTCACCGCCGATCGTTCCCACGCTCTGCGTGGGAACGCAGCCAAGGTCGCTCCGCGGCCCTTCCTAAAGCTGGAACGCGGAGCGTCCCTTGAGGCATTCCCACGCAGAGCGTGGGAACGATCTGTCGGCAGATGCTGGCCTTTCATCCAATTGTCATATTTCAGCCATAGAGTGTTCACACGGCCTGCTGATACTTGGCCCCGAATAACACACCCTATCTGCTAGGAGTAAGGCATGAAACTGAAGCGTTTGATGGCGGCAATGACTTTTGTCGCTGCTGGCGTTGCGACTGCCAACGCGGTTGCCGCTGTTGACCCTGCTATCCCGAGCTACACCAAGACCACTGGTGTGTCGGGCAACCTGTCCAGCGTCGGTTCCGATACCCTGGCCAACCTCATGACCCTCTGGGCTGAGAACTACAAGAAAGAATACCCGAACGTAAACATCCAGATTCAGGCCGCCGGTTCGTCTACCGCGCCACCTGCGCTGACCGAAGGCACCGCTAACCTGGGCCCGATGAGCCGCAAGATGAAGGATAACGAGCTGCAAGCCTTCGAAACCAAGTATGGCTACAAGCCAACCGCTATCCCGGTTGCCGTGGACGCCTTGGCTGTATTCGTGCACAAGGACAACCCGATCAAGGGCCTGACCATGGCTCAAGTCGACGCGATTTTCTCCTCGACTCGCCTGTGCGGCGCCAAGACCGACGTCAAGACCTGGGGTGATCTGGGCGTGACCGGTGACCTGGCCAACAAGCCGCTTCAACTGTTCGGTCGTAACTCGGTATCCGGCACCTACGGCTACTTCAAGGAAGAAGCCCTGTGCAAAGGCGACTTCAAGCCAAACGTCAACGAACAGCCAGGTTCGGCTTCGGTCGTGCAGTCGATCAGCTCCTCGCTGAACGGTATCGGTTACTCGGGCATCGGCTACAAGACTGCCAGCGTGAAAACCGTTGCCCTGGCCAAGAAAGAAGGCGGCGAGTTCATCGAAGACACCGAAGAAAACGCCCTGAACGGCAAGTACCCGCTGTCCCGCTTCCTGTACGTATACGTCAACAAGGCCCCGAACAAGCCTCTGGCCCCGCTGGAAGCCGAGTTCGTGAAGCTGGTTCTGTCCAAGCAGGGCCAGGAAGTCGTGGTGAAAGACGGCTACATCCCGCTGCCAGCCAAGGTTGCAGCAAAAGCACTGGCTGACCTGGGTCTGCAGGAAGGTACCGAAGTCGCAAAAAAGTAAAACCCTGATCCGGGGCTAACCCCGGATCTCTTTGGGGGGCTTGTGTGGTGAGGGGATAAATCCCCTCGCCACGGAATTGCGTTCCAACACCCCCAAATTTTTCGCTCCGCTGCCGGTTTCACCGGGCGGCGGATTTGTTGCGTCACTGCACTGTCATCTTTCTGTCATACAGGATCGCTAGGGTGTGCGAATGAATGATCTGGCCAATTCCACAATGACTACAAATCCCCCCAAGCGAATTGATTTCAATACGCCTGAGCTACAACGCAAGCGCCGTATCCGCGCGCTCAAGGATCGCCTGACCCGTTGGTACGTCCTGGTGGGCGGCCTCGCCGTTCTCGGCGCGATCACGCTGATCTTTTTCTTCCTCGCCTACGTCGTTGCGCCCCTGTTTCAGGGGGCCAGCCTGACATCCAAGGACGCCATCACGCCGGCCTGGATGCAAGACGCCGGCAAGCCGTTGATGATCTCCCTGGAAGAGCAGAACCAGGTCGCGATGCGGGTTTCCGACAAGGGCCAGGCACTGTTCTTCGACATCGACAGTGGTGTCGAACTCAAGCGCGTCGATCTGCCGATCCCGGCCGGTGCCAGCGTGACGTCCATCGGTGACGACCAGCCAGGTCACCCACTGGTGGCGGTGGGCTTGTCCAACGGCCAGGCCATGGTGTTCCGCCACACCTACAAAGTCAGCTACCCGGACGGCAAGAAGACCATCTCGCCAGCCATTGAATACCCGTATGGCGAATCCCCGATCACGCTGAACGAGGCGGGTGGTGCGCTGGAACACGTCAGCCTCAACGCCAACGATTCGACCCTGATGCTGGTGGGTTCTACCGGTTCGCAACTCAATGTTTTGTCGCTGACCAGCGAAGAAAACATGATGACAGGCGAAATCACCAGCGAGCAGAAGCGCATCGATCTGCCGCAGATGACCGAGCCGGTGAAGAACATTTTCGTCGACCCGCGTCAGCAGTGGCTGTACGTGATCAACGGTCGTGCCCAGGCCGACGTCTTCAGCTTGCGTGACAAGAGCCTGAACGGTCGCTACAAACTGCTGGAAAACGGTGAAGCCGAAATTACCGCCAGTACCCAGCTCGTAGGCGGCATCTCGCTGATCCTTGGCGACTCCAAAGGTGGTCTGGCCCAGTGGTTCATGGCCCGCGACCCGGATGGTGAGCAGCGCCTGAAGCAGATCCGCACCTTCCAGATGGGCACCACGCCCATCGTTGAAATCACCGCCGAAGAGCGCCGCAAGGGCTTCGTCGCCCTCGACGCCTCGGGCAAGCTCGGCGTGTTCCACAGCACCGCACACCGTACCCTGCTGGTCGACCAGGTGGTCGAAGGCCAGGGCCTGTTCGGTCTGTCGCCACGGGCCAACCGCGTGATCGTGGAGGCCGGCGGCAAGTTGCAACCGTTGCTGCTGGACAACCCGCACCCGGAAGTGTCGTGGAGCGCGTTGTGGAGCAAGGTCTGGTACGAGAACTACGACGAGCCTAAATACGTCTGGCAATCGACCGCCGCCAACACCGACTTCGAACCCAAGCTGAGCCTGTCGCCGCTGACCTTCGGTACCCTGAAAGCCGCGTTCTACGCCATGCTGCTGGCCGCTCCACTGGCCGTCGCCGCGGCGATCTACACCGCGTACTTCATGGCTCCGGGCATGCGCCGCAAGGTCAAGCCGGTGATCGAGCTGATGGAAGCGATGCCGACGGTGATCCTCGGTTTCTTCGCCGGTCTGTTCCTCGCCCCTTATGTGGAAGGGCATCTGCCGGGCATCTTCAGCCTGCTGATGTTGCTGCCAATCGGCATCCTGGTCGCCGGTTTCACCTTCAGCCGACTGCCGGAATCGATTCGCCTGAAAGTCCCTGACGGCTGGGAAAGTGCCCTGCTGATTCCAGTGATCCTGTTCGTCGGCTGGCTGTCGTTGTACATGAGCCCGTTCATGGAGAACTGGTTCTTCGGCGGCGACATGCGCATGTGGATCTCCCACGACCTGGGCATCACCTACGACCAGCGCAACGCCCTGGTGGTCGGCCTGGCCATGGGCTTCGCAGTCATCCCGAACATCTACTCCATCGCCGAAGACGCCGTATTCAGCGTGCCGCGCGGCCTGACCCTGGGCTCGCTGGCCCTCGGTGCAACGCCGTGGCAGACCATGACCCGCGTGGTGATCCTCACCGCCAGCCCGGGCATCTTCTCGGCGCTGATGATCGGCATGGGTCGTGCGGTCGGCGAAACCATGATCGTGTTGATGGCCACCGGTAACACCCCGGTCATGGAAATGAACCTGTTCGAAGGCCTGCGTACCCTGGCCGCCAACGTCGCGGTGGAAATGCCGGAGTCGGAAGTCGGCGGCAGCCACTACCGCGTGCTGTTCCTCTCGGCGCTGGTGCTGCTGCTGTTCACCTTCGTCATGAACACCCTCGCGGAACTGATTCGTCAGCGTCTGCGCAAGAAATACTCGTCGCTTTAAGAAAGGTAGAAGTCTGTGAAACAGAACTCCCTGAAAGGATGGTTCAAGAGCGGCGCCCCGGGCGTCTGGATCAGCGGTGGCGCGGTGTCCATCGCGGTCATCATGACCATTGGCCTGCTGGCGGTGATTGCCGTGCGCGGCCTGGGTCACTTCTGGCCGGCGGACCTGATCCACGCCAGCTACGACGTGCCGGGCCAGGCCAATCATTTGGTCATCGGCGAAGTAGTGCAGAAGGAAGAAGTGCCACGTGCGCGTTTGAAGAGTGCCGGCCTGCCGGTGCCTGAGGACGGCCCGGAGTTCATGACCCGCGAGCTGATCAAGGTCGGCAACCGTGACCTGAACGGCACCGATTTCACGTGGATCGTCGGCGAGTGGCTGACCAATCAGAAAACGCCGGTCGAATTGATGGCGCTTGAGCGTCGCGAGTGGGGCAATTTCTACGGCTACCTGGTCAACGTCAAACAGGACGGCAAGGTGATTGCCGAAGGCGAGGCTGCATGGCCCGAGCTGCAGGCGCGGATCAACCGCGTGAATCAGCTGGCTGCCCAGCTCAAGACCCTGGAGAAGTCCGACATCGGCGCGATCAACGCCGGTCTCGAACGCATCCGCCTGCACGGCCGCAAATTGGAACTGGACGGCAAGCTCGACGCCGCTGCGCAAGCGGACATGGAATCCGAGCGCGCCGAGCTCAATGCCCGTTATCAGGACATCGAGGCCCGTCTGGGCGATCTGCACGCGCAGTTCAACCGCGACAGCCTTACTGCCCGCGATGCCAACGGCAAGGAAATCGAAATCAGCCTCGGTAAAGTGGTTCACGCCTACCAGCCGAACGCCATGGGCACCTTTACCAAGATCGGTTTCTACTTCAGCAAGGTCTGGGAGTTCCTGAGCGACGACCCGCGTGAAGCGAACACCGAAGGCGGGATTTTCCCGGCGATCTTCGGCACCGTGATGATGACGTTGATCATGGCGATGATCGTGACCCCGTTCGGCGTACTGGCCGCGGTGTACCTGCGTGAATACGCCAAGCAGAACACCCTGACCCGGGTGATCCGCATCGCGGTGAACAACCTGGCGGGCGTTCCGGCGATCGTCTATGGCGTGTTCGGGCTGGGCTTCTTCGTCTACGTGCTGGGTGGCTCACTCGACCGCCTGTTCTTCCCTGAAGCCTTGCCGGCGCCGACCTTCGGTACACCGGGCCTGTTGTGGGCATCGTTGACCCTGGCGCTGCTGGCGGTGCCGGTGGTGATCGTGGCCACCGAAGAAGGCCTGGCGCGGATTCCTCGCACCGTGCGTGAAGGCTCGTTGGCCCTCGGCGCGACCAAGGCGGAAACCTTGTGGAAGATCGTATTGCCAATGGCCAGCCCGGCCATGATGACCGGCATGATCCTCGCCGTGGCACGCGCCGCGGGTGAAGTGGCGCCGCTGATGCTGGTGGGTGTGGTGAAGCTGGCGCCGTCGCTGCCGGTGGATGGTAATTACCCTTACCTGCACCTGGACCAGAAGATCATGCACTTGGGCTTCCACATCTATGACGTCGGTTTCCAAAGCCCGAACGTCGAAGCCGCGCGGCCGTTGGTGTACGCCACGGCGCTACTGTTGGTGCTGGTGATCGCGACGTTGAACCTGTCGGCCGTTTATATCCGTAACCACCTGCGCGAGAAGTACAAGGCGCTGGATAGCTGATTAGCAGCAGCAATTATTTCTATGTGGGAGCGAGCCTGCTCGCGAAGCTTTTGGCGCCATTGATGGCCCCTTCGCCAGCAGGCTGGCTCCCACAAAAATTGAACCGAATTTGTTAGCACAGGGAGCCTCCCATGCAGCACGAAGCACATACCCACGGCATCAACATGTCGGCCCTGGGTCGCGACAAACAGAGCCTGAGCCTCGAGCAGGAAACCGTGGCCATCGAAGTGCCGGGCCTGAGCCTGTTCTACGGCGACAAACAAGCACTGTTCGACGTCAGCATGAACATCCCGAAACAGCGCGTGACCGCCTTCATCGGCCCGTCCGGCTGCGGCAAGTCGACGCTGCTGCGCACCTTCAACCGCATGAACGACCTGGTGGACGGTTGCCGTGTCGAAGGCGCGATCAACCTCTACGGCAACAACATCTACCGCAAGGGCGAAGACGTGGCCGAGCTGCGTCGTCGCGTCGGCATGGTGTTCCAGAAGCCGAACCCGTTCCCGAAAACCATCTACGAGAACGTGGTCTACGGCCTGCGTATCCAGGGCATCAACAAGAAACGCGTGCTCGACGAAGCGGTTGAGTGGGCGTTGAAAGGCGCGGCCCTGTGGGACGAAGTCAAAGATCGTCTGCATGAATCGGCGCTGGGCTTGTCCGGTGGTCAGCAACAACGCCTGGTGATTGCCCGTACCATCGCCGTGGAGCCGGAAGTGCTGCTGCTCGACGAACCTTGCTCGGCACTCGACCCGATCTCGACACTGAAAGTCGAAGAGCTGATCTACGAGCTGAAATCCAAGTTCACCATCGTCATCGTGACCCACAACATGCAACAGGCCGCGCGGGTTTCCGACTACACGGCGTTCATGTACATGGGCAAACTGGTGGAATTCGGCGATACCGATACCCTGTTCACCAATCCGGCGAAGAAGCAGACCGAAGACTACATCACCGGTCGTTATGGCTAGTAAGCGGTTGTTGCTCACTAAACTGACGCTGCGGTCCACCGCACCTTACCGGACGCTCCAAGGACGCCAACATGATTAGTAAAGAAGGCCTTACCCACCACATTTCCGCGCAGTTCAACGCCGAGCTCGAGGAAGTGCGCAGCCACCTCCTGGCCATGGGCGGGCTGGTCGAAAAGCAGGTCAACGACGCGGTCACCGCGCTGATCGAGGCCGATTCCGGCTTGGCCCAGCAGGTGCGTGAGATCGACGACCAGATCAACCAGATGGAACGCAATATCGACGAAGAATGCCTGCGTATCCTGGCCCGTCGTCAGCCGGCGGCGTCCGACTTGCGTTTGATCATCAGCATTTCCAAATCGGTGATCGACCTGGAGCGCATCGGTGACGAAGCGACCAAGATCGCCCGTCGCGCCATCCAGCTGTGCGAAGAAGGCGAAGCGCCGCGGGGTTACGTCGAGGTTCGCCACATTGGCGACCAGGTGCGCAACATGGTCCGTGATGCGCTGGATGCCTTTGCCCGTTTTGACGCCGACCTGGCCTTGTCGGTGGCGCAGTACGACAAGATCATCGACCGTGAGTACAAGACGGCCCTGCGTGAACTGGCGACCTACATGATGGAAGACCCACGCTCTATCTCGCGGGTCTTGAGCATCATCTGGGTACTGCGTTCGCTGGAGCGCATCGGCGACCACGCACGCAATATCTCGGAGCTGGTGATTTACCTGGTGCGAGGCACAGACGTACGTCACCTGGGCCTCAAGCGCATGAAGGAAGAAGTTGAAGGAACCAGCGGCGAAACCGCTAATGTTCCGGGCAAATCTGACGATAAGTAAGATTGCCCAATTAAAGCGCCCGGCCTATTGGCCGGGCGTTTTCGTTTGGGAGTCGCCGGGATTTTTTAAAGGGGTTGTGGATGAGTAAGGTCAGTGTGTTGGTCGTGGACGATGCTGCGTTCATTCGTGACCTGGTGAAGAAATGCCTGCGCAACTATTTCCCGGGCATGCGCATCGAAGACGCGGTCAACGGCCGCAAGGCGCAGTCGCTGCTGGCCAGGGAGGCATTCGACCTGGTGCTGTGCGACTGGGAAATGCCAGAGATGTCCGGCCTGGAGCTGCTGACCTGGTGCCGCGAACAAGACAGCCTCAAAGGCATGCCATTCGTGATGGTGACCAGTCGTGGCGACAAGGAGAACGTCGTCCAGGCGATCCAGGCCGGCGTTTCCGGCTACGTCAGCAAACCCTTCACCAACGAGCAACTGATCACCAAGGTCAAGCAGGCGCTGCACAAGGTCGGCAAACTCGACAGCTTGATCAGCGTGGCGGCGACCAAAACGATCTCGGCATTTGGTAACGACACCCTGAACGCATTGACCAGTGGCAAGCCTGCCGTGAGTGCTCCGGCGCCCGCGGCAGCATCCCCAGGGTTGCTCAACAGCCCACCGGTCAAGGCTCCGGTGGCTGCTACTGGCGGCGGTGGACGCGGCCAGGGTCAGCTGCGGCTGCCCAACGGCATCCAGCCGTGCGTGATCAAGGCGCTGAGCCTCAAGGAAGCGCTGCTGGTGGTCAAGCGCACCGACAGCCTGCCGCAGGTCCTCGACAGCGCCGTACTGGATCTGGAGCAGGGCGAGAGCGCCGAAGTGGCCCGCCTCAATGGCTACCTGCACGCTGTGGTGGCCCACGAGCCCAAGCCCGACAGCGACTGGCTGCAGCTGACCTTCCGCTTTGTCGATCAGGATGCGCAGAAACTCGACTACATTTCGCGATTGATCGCTCGTGGTACGGCGCAGAAGCATTTCATTCCTGGCGCTTAAGACCGCCTTCGCGAGCAAGCCCGCTCCCACAGGGTTTGCGCCGACCTGTAGGTGCGAGCTTGCTCGCGAAGAGGCCCTCGAAATCACCGTACATCCATCTGAACATCTGCCGACTTCACAGGTCCATTGCGCCTGCTAGGCTCAATCCAAAACCTGAATCGACAGAATCCCGCCCATGTTCGCGCGCCTACTGTTTTTCTGTGGTCTTTTCATCGCCTCGACTTCGGCCATGGCAGTGACCATCTACAAGTCCACCGACGCCAGTGGCGTGGTCTCCTACAGCGACCGCCCCACGAAAGGCTCCAGCGTGTTCACGTTCCGCGATCGCATGGTCGAGAACTTCGAGCGTCAGGTGTACCTCGTGATCATGAAAAAGGACGGCGTGGACAGCGTCTACGTTCGCAATGACCTGTATGCGCCGGTCGAAATCGAATTGAGCTTTACCGGGTTGAACAACGTCAGCGGTGCACCGAGTCGTCCCATTCGTCGGGTAATGCCATTGCGAAGCAGCATTCGCCTGGCGCAGCTCACGCCGACCAGGGCCGGGCGGCCGCTCGCCTACCTTCCCAAGTTCGAATATTCCCTGGGCGACCCCGAAGGCGCTGCCGTGGCCTACCGATACCCGTACCCCTGGCGTGGCGGACCGTTTCGCGTGAGCCAGGGCGCCGAAGGCCAATACAGCCACTTCGGCCCGAGGAATCGCTACGCCATCGACATCGCCATGCCGGAAGGCACGCCGATCATTGCCGCGCGGGGCGGGATCGTGGTGAAGACCGAAAACGGGCAGACCGGGCGCGGTACCGATCCGTCGGGCAATTTCGTGCGGGTGCTGCATGATGACGGGACGATGGGCGTGTACCTGCACCTGCAAAAAGGTTCGGTCAGCGTGCGCGAAGGGCAGCGGGTCGTCGTGGGCAGCCCGCTGGCGCTGTCGGGCAATACCGGCAACAGCAGCGGGCCGCATCTGCACTTCGTGGTGCAGCGCAATACCGGCATGGGGCTGGTGTCGATCCCGTACCAGTTCAAGCAACCGATGGGGGCGTTACCCAACTTCGCGCTGGGCAAACAATAATGCGTTGACTGATCTGACGCCTTCGCGAGCAGGCTCGCTCCCACATTTGAAATGCATTCCAATGTGGGAGCGAGCCTGCTCGCGAAGGGATCGACTCGGCTCTGGATCAGCCCATCAATCGAGCATCAACACCTTGGCCAGCACAATCTTCGGCCCTTTCATCTTCTTGATGATGATGCGCAGGCCTTCGACTTCCAGCACTTCTTCCTCTTCAGGAACGCGCTTGAGGCTTTCATAGACCAAACCTGCGAGGGTTTCGGCTTCAACGTGGTCCAGGTCGATACCCAGCAGGCGCTCGACCTTGAACAAGGGCGTATCGCCCCGTACCAGCAGCTTGCCTGGCTGATAAGCGAGGATGCCGCGTTCGGCCTTGCGGTGTTCATCCTGGATATCGCCCACCAGCACTTCCAGCACGTCTTCCATGGTCAGGTAGCCGATGATGTTGCCGTCGGCCTCTTCGACCACGGCGAAGTGCGAGCCGCCCTTGCGGAACTGCTCCAGCAGCTGCGACAACGGCATGTGCCGCGACACGCGCTCCAGCGGGCGGGTCAGTTCGGCCAGGTTGAACGACTCGGGAATGTGGTCCAGGGCCGCCAGCTCCAGCAGCAGGTCCTTGATGTGCAGCAGGCCGACGAACTCCTGGCGCTCGCTGTCGTACACCGGGTAACGGCTGAACTTGTGGCGACGGAACATCGCCAGGATTTCCTTGAGTGGCGCGTTGAATTCCAGGGTCACCAGGTCTTCGCGGGAGTTGGCCCAGTCGACCACTTCCAGTTCGCCCATTTCCACGGCCGAGGCCAGTACGCGCATGCCCTGGTCGCTCGGGTCCTGTCCACGGCTGGAGTGCAGGATCAGTTTCAGTTCTTCCCGGCTGTAATGGTGCTCGTGGTGCGGGCCGGGTTCGCCTTGCCCGGCGATGCGCAGGATCTGGTTGGCGCTGGCATTGAGCAGGTAAATGGCCGGGTACATGGCCCAGTAGAACAGGTACAGCGGCACGGCGGTCCACAGCGACAGCAGTTCGGGTTTGCGGATGGCCCAGGATTTCGGGGCGAGTTCGCCGACCACGATGTGCAGGTACGAAATGATGAAGAACGCGGTGAAGAACGACACGGCCTTGACCACTTCGGCCGAATCGACGCCCACGGCACTCAGTACAGGCGCCAGCAGGTGCGCGAACGCAGGTTCACCGACCCAGCCCAGGCCCAGCGAGGCGAGGGTGATACCCAATTGGCACGCCGACAGGTAAGCATCGAGCTGACTGTGCACGGTGCGCAGGATGTGTCCACGCCAGCCGTGCTGCTCAGCGATGGCTTCGACCCGGGTCGAGCGCAATTTGACCATGGCGAATTCCGCCGCAACGAAAAAGCCGTTGAGCAAAACCAGGATCAGAGCAAAAAGGATCATGCCGAAGTCGGCGAATATTGTTGCGAGGGTCAAGCCAGGGGAAGGGTCCATGATGGAGTTTTGCGGGTTCCGTGTAATCGAATGAAAAGAAAAAAGTGCACCTGAAAGGCAGGCACAAGTCAGCCAATGTAGCGGCTGACCGGGCAATTGCCTAGTGGCGTGTGCTGGCCGGTATCAGTCGGCGGTGCTGATCACCCGGGATTTGCTGACCTGAGCGGGTGCAAAGTGGCAGGTAAATGTACTCCCGTGGCCCGGCACGCTGCTGATTTCCATGCGCGCGCGGTGACGCAGCAGGACATGCTTGACGATCGCCAGGCCCAGCCCGGTACCGCCAGTGTTGGAATTGCGGCTGGAGTCGACGCGGTAGAAGCGTTCGGTCAGGCGCGGCAGGTGCTTGCTGTCGATGCCGATCCCGGAGTCCTGCACGCTCAGGTGCGCGCCTTGCTCATCGCCCCACCAGCGGATGCGGATGCTGCCTTCGGCGGGGGTATATTTCACTGCGTTGAACACCAGGTTGGAAAACGCGCTGCGTAATTCCGCTTCACTGCCCTTGAGCAGAATCGTCGGGTCGGCTTCCAGGGTGATCTGTTGATTTTTCTGGCCCGACAGCTGTTGAGCATCGCCCTTGATCGACTGCAGCAAGCCATCAATGGCCACCGGCTGGTTGTCCGACGGGTAATCGGTGGCTTCCAGCTTGGCCAGCAACAGCAGGTCATTGAGCAAGGTTTGCATGCGCCCGCCTTGCTGCTGCATCTGTTGCAGGGCACGGGTCCAGCGCGGGTTCACTTCCTCGACGTTATCGAGCAGGGTTTCCAGGTAGCCACAGATCACCGTCAGCGGCGTGCGCAGCTCGTGGGAAACGTTGGCGATGAAGTCTTTGCGCATCTGTTCCAGCTGATGGATACGGGTCACGTCGCGCACCAGCATCAGGTGCTCATTGTTGCCGTAACGGGTGATGTACAACTGGATGCGCATCCGGTCGTTGGTCGGCGAAGGGATTTCCAGCGGTTCGGCGTAGCTGTCCTGCTCGAAGTATTCCTTGAAGCGCGGATGGCGTACCAGGTTGGTCACCGGCTGGCCGCTGTCCTGCGGGGTCTTGAGGCCCAGCAGGGTTTCAGCGGCACGGTTCCACCATTCCAGGTTGCCGTCGCTGTCGAGCATGACCACCGCGTCTTTCAAGGCTGCGGTGGATTCCTGGACCCGATCGATGACCGCTTGCAGGCGCCCGCGAACGCGTTGGTCGCGACGTTGCAGATGGTAGATGCTGTCGAACACCTCGCCCCACAGGCCATAGCCATCGGGAGGTGCTTCATCGGGTTTGTGCAGGCGCAGCCATTCGTGCAGGCGTAGCAGTTGCTTGAGGGTCCAGGCCAGGTAAACGCCAAGCCCCGCGGCGAGGCTCCAGCCGTAGTAGCCGGTGACCAGGCCGATCACCAGGCAGGCGGTGACCAGCAGCAGCATGTGGCGAATCAGGGTGCCATGCCAGTTTTGGTTCACTTGAAAGCGCGTCCTTGTCTACTTCTAAAACGGGGAAATCCGGGTCACGCTTTTGTGGAAAAGCGGTAACCGGTGCCGCGCACGGTTTGTACCAGGTTTTCGTAGGCATCGCCGAGGGCTTTGCGCAGGCGCCGGATGTGCACATCCACGGTGCGCTCCTCGACATACACATTGCCGCCCCAGACCTGATCCAGCAACTGGCCACGGGTGTAGGCGCGTTCCTGGTGCGTCATGAAGAACTGCAGTAGACGGTACTCAGTCGGTCCCATTTCCGCCGGTTTGCCGTCAATGGTCACGCGGTGGCCAATCGGGTCCAGCAGCAGGCCCCCGACTTCGATCGGTGCTTCGCCGTCGGAGGGGCCGGCACGGCGCAGCACGGCCTTGAGGCGTGCGACCAGCTCACGCGGGGAAAAGGGCTTGGTGATGTAGTCATCGGCGCCGACTTCCAGGCCCTGGATCTTGTTGTCCTCTTCGCCCTTGGCGGTGAGCATGATGATCGGGATATCCCCGGTCAGCTCGTCGCGCTTGAGGCGGCGGGCCAGCTCGATGCCGGACGTGCCGGGCAGCATCCAGTCAAGCAGGATCAGGTCCGGTTTGCGGTCGACGATAATGGCGTGGGCCTGCTGGGAGTTCTCCGCCTCCATGCAGTCGTAGCCGGCCATTTCCAACGCAACGGCGATCATTTCGCGAATGGGCGCTTCGTCGTCGACGATCAGAATGCTCCTGCCAACCATGCCTTAATCCTCTTGTCATTTAACTGTCTTGCGCCGCATTAGATAACGGAATTATTGCAGTCGTGTGACAGTATTTTAGTCGCCCGGCGATTGTCATGAACCTGGGCTAAGCTCTAAGTCCGAATCCTGACAACCACAAACGGAAGGTTTCCATGAAACACATTGCTCAATCCTGGAAGGCTTTGCTGGTGACTGCTGCGCTTGCCTTGCCGACAATGGCCTTCGCCGCCGAGCCGGCGATGATGAAAGACGGCATGATGGTCGACCATAAGGGAATGACTTTGTACACGTATGACAAAGACTCGGGCGGCAAGTCGATGTGTAATGACGAGTGCGCCAAGAATTGGCCTCCGATGATGGCGCCAGCGGGGGCCACTGCTTCAGGCAAATGGAGCGTCATCAAGCGCGATGATGGTACGAGCCAATACGCTTACGACGGCAAGCCTCTGTATACATTCGTGAAGGACAAAAAACCCGGTGACATGGTAGGCGACAAAATGAAGGACGTCTGGCACGTCATGCACGAGTCGCAGAAGTAAACGTGTAGGAGCTAGCATGCTCGCGATGGTCGTCAACGATAACGCGGCAAGCCTGACATCCCGCGGCGTCTGTGAAACCTTCGCGAGCATGCTCGCTCCTACATGAAAACGGGTCAACGCAACCCGTAATCCAGCACGATCCCGACAAAAATCGCCAACCCGGCCCAATGGTTGTGCAAGAACGCCTTGAAACAGCGCATACGGTCCTTGTCACGGGTGTACCAGAACTCCCAGGCAAAACAGCCCGCCGCCACCGCCAGTCCCAGATGGAACCAGCCGCCGAGCTCGAATTTAGACCCGGCCAGCAGCAGGCAACCCAGCGCCAGCCCCTGAAGGGTCAGGATGATCACCCGATCAGCCTCGCCAAACAGGATTGCCGTGGACTTCACGCCGATCTTCAAGTCATCGTCGCGGTCGGTCATCGCGTAGTAAGTGTCGTAACCCACCGTCCACATCAGGTTGGCGATCCATAGCAGCCACGCCGCCGCCGGCAGTTCGCCGGTCTCGGCAGTGAACGCCATTGGCATCCCCCAGGAAAACGCCGCGCCCAGCACCACTTGCGGGTAATAGGTGTAGCGCTTCATGAACGGATAGGTGAAGGCCAGGGCCAAGCCACCGAACGACAGCCACACCGTTGCCGCGTTGGTGCACAGCACCAGCAGGAAGCTCAGGCCCATCAATAATGCAAAGAACGCCAACGCTTCTTTGGAGCTGATCTTGCCGCTCGGCAGCGGGCGCTGTTCGGTGCGCTTCACATGGCCATCGACCTTGCGGTCCGCCCAATCATTGATCACACAGCCCCCCGCGCGGGTCAGCACCACGCCAAGGACGAAAATCACGATATTGGCCAGCGACGGCGAGCCCTTGCCGGCAATCCACAGCGCCCATAGCGTCGGCCACAACAGCAGGTAGATGCCGATCGGCTTGTCCATGCGCGTCAGCTGAATGAAATCCCAGGCCCGGGGATTCAAGCGGTTCAAGGACTTGAGCAGGCTCTGGTACATCAGCAATTCTCCGGATGGACGCGGGCGGCGCTCCACAGGGTCGGCAGGAAGATCTCGGCCACCAGCACACTCAAGGCGCCACGGTCGAATCGCGAGCGGCGAGCCCACAGCCCGGGCGCCCGCACTTCGCTGGGCAACCACGCCTGCGGGTAGTGGCAAACCTCGATGGCACGGCGCTGGAAGGCGTGATCGCAAAACAGCAGCTCGCCCAGGGAGCGACTGCCCAATTCGTCCATGTGCAAGCCGTCGCCCTGCAACGCGCTGCGCGCCGCGACGCTGCGGGCAAACACCAGGGCTTGCCCGTGTCCACGCAAATACACCTCGCGCACCCAGCCTTCACTGCCCTCGGCCAGGTCCAGCGCCGCGCATTCATCCGTGCGCAGGGGCTGCCAGCCTTCGAATAATGGCGTGACGCTAAACGCATCATTCGTCAGATGAATGAGACGCCTGGTCAGCGAGCCATTATCGAACAACCAATCGAGGATAGACGTGTCGGGGAGAGGCGTCAGTTGGCTTTGAAAGAGCCAGGTTGGGGGAGGGCAGGGGGATTCTGTGTGTTGCACAATGAGTCATTATTGGCAGCAAAGGAGCCTGTGAGCTTACCATGTCAGCCACCAATGTTGATTGATCCGGGCCACCCGATGCTCCGAACCGGCTTGCATCTGTCGTGCCCGATCAGTAAAAAAACGCTTTGAGCTGGATGGCAACGCAGTAACCATCGACCGTCCGCGCCGGCAATAGCCTGAATCCCGAGGAATTACCTGAATGAAAAAGTGGCAATGTATCGTCTGCGGCCTGATTTATAACGAAGCCGACGGTTGGCCCGATGACGGCATTGCGCCGGGCACCCGTTGGGAAGACGTTCCGGCAGATTGGCTGTGCCCGGACTGCGGTGTGGGCAAAATGGATTTCGAAATGATCGAAATCGCCGCCTGAACAACTGAGGAGTAAGGAATGAACGCACCTGTCGTAATCGTTGGTACCGGGCTGGCTGGCTACAACGTCGCTCGCGAGTTTCGCAAACTCGACAGCGAAACCCCGCTCCTGCTGATTACCGCCGATGACGGGCGCTCCTACTCCAAACCGATGCTCTCCACCGGTTTCGGCAAAAACAAGGACGCCGACGGCCTGAGCATGGCCGAACCGGGCGCGATGGCCGAGCAATTGAAGGCCGAGGTGCGCACCCATACCCGCATCAGTGGCATCGACCCGGGCCACAAGCGCCTGTGGATCGGCGAGGAAGCGGTGATCTACCGTGACCTGGTGTTGGCGTGGGGGGCGGAAACCGTGCGCGTACCCATCGAAGGTGATGCAGGTGATTGCGTGTTCCCGATCAACGATCTGGAAGACTACGCGCGCTTTCGCGCGGCTGCGGCCGGCAAGCGGCGGGTCTTGTTGCTGGGCGCCGGCCTGATCGGTTGCGAGTTCGCCAACGACCTGACCCTGGGCGGCTACGAGGTGCAACTGGTTGCACCGTGCGAGCAGGTCATGCCGACCCTATTGCACCCGGCAGCGGCCGCAGCGGTCCAGGCCGGGCTGGAAAGCCTGGGTGCACGCTTCCACCTCGGGCCGGTGCTCAATCGCCTGCAGCGGGTTGCTGACGGCCTGGAGGCCCATCTTTCCGATGGTCAGGTCATACCGTGCGACGTGGTGGTGTCGGCCATTGGCCTGCGTCCGCGCATCGACCTGGCCGCCGCTGCCGGCCTGCAGGTCAATCGCGGCGTAGTGGTCGACCGGCACCTGCAAACGTCCCATGCCAACATCTACGCCCTGGGTGACTGTGCCGAGGTCGATGGGCTGAACCTGTTGTACGTGATGCCCCTGATGAGTTGTGCGAGAGCGCTGGCACAGACCCTTGCCGGCAACCCGACGGTGGTCAACTACGGCCCGATGCCGATCACTGTCAAAACCCCGGTGTGCCCATTGGTGGTATCCCCGCCGCCACGGGGTACGGAGGGCTTCTGGACAGTCGAAGGGCAGGGCGCCGACATCAAGGTTTTATGCCGTGATGCCCACGGCAAACTGCTCGGTTATGCCCTCACAGGCGCAGCCGTGATGGAAAAGCTGGCCCTCAACAAAGAGCTTCCGGCACTGCTGGCGTAAATACCGGTCGTTCTGTCGGAATCACCCCCATTTTGCCCGTACATTGGCCGTGCCGACACTGGCGCGGCTCCTCACTGCGTGCCATCCTCACTCCCGTCTGCCGCAGAGTAGAGCACCTGCGGCGCTTTGGGCGCTGCTCCATAGAGGGCGGCACGGACATAACAACAAAAAACCGTCAAAGGGGCTTCACTAATATGCGTAAACCAGAACTCGCCGCAGCCATCGCTGAAAAAGCAGATCTAACCAAAGAGCAGGCCAACCGCGTCCTCAACGCCGTTCTCGAAGAAATCACCGGCGCCCTGCACCGCAAAGACAGCGTGACGCTGGTAGGTTTCGGCACCTTCCTGCAACGCCACCGCGGTGCCCGCACCGGCAAAAACCCGCAAACCGGTGAGCCGGTTAAGATCAAGGCCAGCAACACTGTTGCATTCAAACCGGGTAAATCGTTGAAGGACAGTGTTAATCCGTAATCTGTTTCGCGAACCTGCAGTTCAGGGGAGCGGACTGAAGAATGGGCACGCCAATGAGATTGGGTGCCCATTTTTTGTTAATCGAGAAGTCTTGCTTATCAAGCATGTAGCCAAGTGGCTTTTGTCAACTGTCAGCTATGACAGTTACCGAACTTCAACCGATGGTTTATAAAAGGAGTTCATTAAATGCGGGCAAGGTGACGACATGACTTCGGACACTGCTATTGCAAAGGCTTTTTCCCCTGTGATAATCCCGGCAAAGATAAGGACGCTCTTTGACGACCTTTCTTTTGCGCACATTGCGGCCGCACATATTTCAGAAGCCACGGGCATACCGGTGACCATCGACGATGTCGTGACGCAGGACATGCTTGATAAAGTGACGGTCTTGAGTGTGCTGAGCGGGGCGCCTGGAAAGTTCACCAGCCTGCGAGGCATTGGGCATCTGCGCAATTTGCAAAACGTAATGATAGAAAATCAACCTGTCACTCGCCTGCCTGAAGACTTCGGAACGTTGGCAAAGTTGACGTCGGCGCACTTCATCAACAGCGCACTCAAATCAATTCCGGACTGGATAGGGAATCTCACCAGCCTGACCCAGTTGAATCTGAGCTCTCAAAGGCCGCTGGGCATTATGAGAGGCAGTATTCCGGAGTCGATCGGTAATCTGACAAGACTGGAACGCTTCGACTTGGGTAATAACAATAATCTGTGCGGAAAACTGCCAGACTCAATGGCTAGGCTGACCGCCCTCAAAAACCTGTTGATTCAAAGTAACGGGTTTGAAGACATGACTGTGTTGAATGCCATGCCTTCCACCACCAATATTAATTTCCACAATCAAGCCTTGGGCATTTTCGACTTGGGCAAAGTACGCCAAAACAATTCGCTGACCATCAGGCTGCCTGAAATATTTGTTCAGGCCCAAACACCGGATGACAAGCTGTATGAGCCGAGTGGAGTTCAAATCGTGGGCGCTCCAGGAACGCATCTGGACCCAAACCGGCATGATGTGCATTTGCCGACCGGCACCACTGGTACGTTCGAAGTGATGCTGGCGATTCATGGGCGGCTGACAAATGTGAACTATCGCTACGCGGTGATCGAGTAACGGCCAACGATCCTTTGGTTAGCGGATGAAGAACCCCGAGATACGTCCCGCGTCTTGCAGGAAGTTTCCGGCAAGCTTGCGGGACAAACATCAAAATGTCGCAGCCTTAGGCCATTCCTACAGGACGATTTTTTTTCATGTTCAGGATCGGTGTGTGAGGGCAGTCCAGAGCCGAGTGCGATGAATTACCTATTTACCATTCTGCTGATGGCCATGGCGATTGTGCTACCAAACGGCAGGTTTGGAATCGTTAAACGTATCTCGAAAATGATGAATTTCCTTACAAAATTGAGGAAGCATCTGACGCTTTTTTAAGGTTGGCCTTCGGAAGCGCGACGGTTAGTTTGGTCACTCCCAATCTTCATCGGAGATATACCATGCCCAAGGCCAAAGAATTGCCCGCCGGATTAGAAAGCGCTAGCACTACCCCGTACATGTCCGCGACTTCAAGAAAGTTGCACCATGCCGCCACCCGCGCCCTGGACCATTACCTGAAACCCAATGCCTTGGTCATGACCGGGGCTCATCCACCCGGCGCGATCTTTGTCGTGGCGCCTGACATCGACAACGAGACGCTATTAGCCCACGCCTGTGAGTCGTTGGCGTCGGCCAACGTGATGGCAAGTGAAATCGCCGCAATGCTCGAGGGGGCGCACCGCAGTACGATGCTGGCGCTTCAGCAGGTGATCATGCTCGGTGAACTGGCGGTAAATCGAGTGCTGGATAACGTCGCCCCACCACACCCCGTCTGAGTCCAGAAAAGGCAGGCTTTCGTCCGTGACTTGGTAGTCATCGGCGTCAAAAATCCAGGCATCTCCTCCAAACATATCTGGAAGGTGGCGTTCTGGAATTTAATCGCTACACTGCGCCGGCCGTTCATTTTTCTTCTGAGGCTTGCGCATGAAATTTCGTTTTCTGCTGTGGATGCTGGGTTTGTTGATGGGTAAGGCCAGTCGGACCAATCCGGCGTTTCAGCAGCAGCTGGGTGATAAAGAACTGGTGTTTCAACTGCAGACCCTGGACGGGAAAGTAGCGCGGCACTTCCGGGTGAAGGATCAGCGCATCACCAGCAAGGCGGGTGTGTATGCCGAGCCAGCGTTTGCGATTGCCTTCAAGGATGCGGCCTACGGCTTTGCCACGATGCAGGCCAAGAACAAGCAGTTGGCGTTCATGACGGGTATTCAGGACAAGTCGATTCAGATCAAGGGCAACCCGGCGCTGGTGATCTGGTTCCAGGGGTTGACCAAGTATTTGAAGCCGCGGAAGAAGCCAACTAAAGGTAGCTGAGTTCCGATTTTTTGGCCTGATAAGTCGGTTATCTTGCCTCAAAAGAATGTATAGCTATCATTTCTGACAGGTGTTTTAAATGAGGACATGCTCCATTGTGGGGGTCTTAGTACATCAATGCCGACCTGGTGGAGCCTGATCATGAGTCAATCGCAAGCTAAAATAGCTGGGAATTTTTACGATCAAACTTTTGGTATCGGAGGTGTTGTAACCTTCCCAATCGATAATGTCGCCGCTAGTGATTTTCCTCAGGCGATAGCTACCCTGCCACAAAACAAATTGCTGATGGTTACTACTGGTGACGATACAAGTCTAAAAATGGTAAGGCTAAATGAAGACGGATCACTTGACTCGTCGTTTGCCAGTGGTGGGAGTGTCGTTGTTCCGACGTCCCGTATCGGTTATTTTTATGCTAACTCATTGGATTTGTTGCCAGATGACAAGTTTCTTGTTAGTGGCGCGATAAATAACACTGTCGCAATTGTTCGGCAGGTAAAGGATGGTGCGCCAGATCCCTCGTTTGGCGAGAATAATGATGGTCAAGTCAGTTATAACGTTTACAATTTTCTTGATAGCAATAGCTATCCTGGTGCCAGTTTTCACAGCAGTGATGCTGAGGGGGAGCAGGTCGATAAATCAACCGGTTACTCAAGCGGTGTTAGAGGAGTCGCAACTGCACTGGATGGTCAAATTGTTTTGACTCGGACTATCAAAGTCGGCGCAAGCGATTTTAGGGTAATCGTGATTCGACTGAGCGAGAATGGTTCATTGGACGAAACATTTGGTGGTAAGGGCTATGTATTCATTGCTTCCGCTAGCTCGGAGGAGCGTTTTAGTCGTGGGGTACTGTTACAGCAGGACGGTAAAGTTTTGGTTTTCTTTAAGTATAACGGCTATGTCCATGTCATTCGCTATAATCAGGACGGAAGCGTTGACATAAGTTACGGTGATAAAGGAACTGGTATTGTGACCATTCCGAGTATTAACTTATCTAGCACGCTAACTTCGATGGCACTAAAGCCTGGCGGGGGGGTGGTAGCAGCAGGCGATAACTCAAGCGTTTCTGGAAGGAGTACGCTACTCGTTTCACTAACTTCGAATGGCAGTTTTTCCAAAGATTTCAATGAGGGGCAGCCAGCGTTATCTGTTTATTCTGGATATTCAAACAATGTGGTGAAAAGCCTTGCTTTGCAGGATGACGGGCGAATCCTAGTGGGGCTGGCAGTGTTTGTTGGTGATAGTAGAGAGCTGGTCAACCTGGTTGCGCGTTACCTTCCTGATGGGTCTTTTGATACGACGTTTGGTGGCGGAAAAGGGTTTATTGCTTTCGACGCAACTGAGGGCTTTTTCAGATCTCTAGCAGTGTTGCCGGACCACCGGGTGGTTTTTTGTGGGTATGGACGCGTAAGCGGTCTAGCAGGCCATGTGGTGCGCTGCTTGGCTTGATTTCTTCGGCCACCTTTACCCATTGCCAGCATGCTTGCTCCCACAGGAAGATCCAAATCCTTGTAGGAGCGATGCTGGCCCGCGAAGCTTTTAGGGTTGACTGAATTGCGACGCCAGCTCACGCAATAACACTTCAGCCTCCAGCACTTTGCTGACAACGTCTTCGGCTTTAGCACGGCTCAGGCCGAGACGTTCGAGCAGGGCGTCCGGGATATCTTCGTCCGGTCCCGAACCAATGCCCCGGCTGCGCAGCAGGCGTACGGCCAGGCAAACAAGGTTCGGGTATTCGGCGTAGGTGCCGTCGTAGTTTGGATCGTGCTGGAAGCGCAGCGCGGTGGTGAGTTCTTCCGGCATGTCCCAGTAGCGCATCAGCCATGAACCGATCTGTTCGCGACTGATGCCGAGCAGGTGTTGCTCGATGTAGCTGTGGCACAGGTGTGGGTTGACCTCCATGTGACGGCAGATCAGCGAGAAGTGCGGCGGGAACACGTGGGCCAGCAGCAGGTAGCCGAAGTTGTGCAGCAGGCCCGCCAGGTAGGTCAGGCCCGCTTCCGGGCGCTGGGTGCGGGGCATGGCCCGGGTCAGGCCTTCGATGACCGCGGCCGTGTAGATCGATTGCTGCCAGTACGGAGTGCTGTGTTGCGGGCGGTCCTTGGGCAGGCTCAAGGTTTTTCCCAGGGCCAGGCCCAGCGCCAGGTTGATCACCAGGTCGAAACCCAGTACCCGGACGATCGCGTCTTCTACCGAACGAATCTTGCCCGGTGAGGCGTAGTACGGCGATGCGGCCCAGCTCACCACTTGTGCGGCGAGGGCCGGGTCGGTTTCGACCACGCCGGTAATGTCGTCGATAGTGGCGTTAGGGTCGACGCGCAGCTTGATGATCTTCTGCGCCGTTTCGGCCAGCGGTGGAATCTCGATGGTCGCTTCCAGTCGTTGCTGGATACGTCGCGCCGTGAACGCCTGGACGGCTTGGGAGATCTCATCGCGGTCATCGTCAGGGCGATCAAGGTTGGGGCGGATGCTGCTCAGGTTCTCGCCGAAGTTGGCGGCGCTGGCCTTGGTCAGCATGGACCTGAAGGCTTCGCTGGTGATCTCCAGCAGCACGCCCGGCTCCCCCGAATTGACCAGCACCATGGGTTCGCGCAACAGGCTTTCTTCATACAGGCAGGGTGAACTGGTCAGCGATGGCAGGCCCGGCAGCAGGCTCAGGCTGTGTTTGCCGAGCATTTTCTGCAGACGCTCGGTCGACACGGCTGTGAGGCGGCGGCCTGTGAGTTCGGTCAGGCGATTGAGGTCCAGCAATTGACTCTGCGGATACAGCACCATCAGCGCGCCGACACTGTCATCGAGCAGCACGGCCTGGACTTTGCGCGCAGCGTTCAGGCCGTGATGGTCGAGCACTTCTTCGAAGGTAATGCCCATTTTGTCCAGCAGCAGCCGAATGACCGACGGAGCGTGCGGGGCAGCAGGTGCGAGGGCAACTTCGGTCATGGTCTGTATCCGTTCCAAAACAATTTCAGGAGTATAACCAGCTTGCTCAAAGCCATCGCCTGGAAACTGAGACGCTGCTCACACTTGGCCGTATTGCTGCCCGTGGCGCAACCAGCGGTCGAGTAACGGGCTGACATGGTCAGGCCAGCGTTCCAGCAAGGCCTGGGCGGCGTCGCGTACGGCAGGCAGCAGGTCGGCATCGCGCATCAGGTCGGCGACCTTGAATTGGAGCAGGCCGGTTTGCCGTGTGCCGAGCATTTCGCCGGGGCCGCGCAGTTCGAGGTCTTTTTCGGCAATCACAAAACCGTCGTTGGTTTCGCGCATGATACCCAGTCGCTGACGTCCGATCTGGGACAACGGCGGATGATAAAGCAGCACGCAATGGCTGACCGCGCTGCCCCGCCCCACGCGGCCGCGCAACTGGTGCAGTTGCGCCAGGCCCAGGCGTTCGGGGTTTTCGATGATCATCAGGCTGGCGTTGGGTACGTCCACGCCGACTTCAATGACTGTGGTGGCGACCAGCAGTTGCAGGTTGCCGGCCTTGAACTCGGCCATCACCGCCGCTTTTTCGGCAGGCTTCATGCGTCCATGGATCAAGCCGACTTTTAATTCGCCGAGGGCGGCGGTGAGGTCTTCGTGCGTAGTTTCAGCGGCCTGGCAGGTCAGCTCTTCCGATTCTTCGATCAGCGTGCACACCCAATAGGCCTGACGCCCTTCGGCGCAAGCACCGCGCACTCGTTCGATCACTTCGACGCGCCGGGTGTCAGTGACCAGCACCGTGTTCACCGGAGTACGGCCGGGGGGCAGTTCGTCGAGGATCGAGGTGTCGAGGTCGGCGTAGGCGCTCATGGCCAGCGTCCGGGGGATCGGCGTGGCGGTCATGATGAGTTGGTGCGGACACATCCGCCCGCCGACGCCTTTCTGCCGCAGCGCCAAGCGCTGCTGTACGCCAAAACGGTGCTGTTCGTCGATGATCGCCAGCGCGAGATTCTTGAACTGTACTTCGTCCTGGAACAGCGCGTGGGTGCCGACCACCATCGGCGCACCGCCCGCGATCTGCTCAAGCGCGGCGACACGGTTCTTGCCCTTGAGCTTGCCGGCGAGCCACGCGACTTCGATACCCAACGGTTCGAGCCAGCGCTTGAAGGTGATGAAGTGCTGCTCGGCGAGGATTTCGGTGGGCGCCATCAGGGCGACTTGATAACCGGCTTCCAGCGCCTGGAGTGCAGCCAACGCGGCGACCACGGTCTTGCCCGCGCCAACGTCGCCCTGAATCAGTCGCAGCATGGGTTCGTGCTGGCTGAGGTCGTAGGCGATTTCGTTGCCCACCCGTTGCTGCGCGCCCGTCGGGGTGAAGCCGAGGTTGGCTAAATATTGGCCGGGCAGCTTCGTGGCTTTCGGCATCGCTGGCGCGCGCAGGGCACGCATGCTCTCGCGCAGGCGCTGCTGGGACAGTTGATGGGTCAGCAGCTCTTCGAAGGCCAGGCGGTGCTGGGCCCAGTGATGACCCAAGGCGAGTTCGTCGACGTCAGCATCGGCAGGCGGGTTATGCAGGTAGCGGATCGCATCGGCCAGCGGCGCCAATTGGTAGTCGCGGGCCAATTCCTTCGGCAGCCAGTCGGGCAGGCTGCTCGGGCCGAGCAAAGTCAGGGTTTGCATGCACAGCTGTCGAAGACGCTGTTGGGTCAGGCCTTCGGTGAGCGGGTACACCGGGGTCAGGGTTTCATCCACGGGCGGTGGTTCGTCGCCGGTGATGGCGCGGTATTCCGGGTGGTAGATTTCCAGCCCCGAGGCGCCGGGCCGCACTTCGCCGTAGCAGCGAATCCGCGTGCCGCGCTTGAGGCCTTCTTTCTGTGCATTGCTGAAATGATAGAAGCGCAGGCTCAGGCCGCCGGTGCCGTCCTGCATGCGCACGACAAGGCTGCGGCGTCGGCCCATGACCACGTCTGCGCCGCTGACGGTGCCTTCGACGACGGCGTCCTGCCCTGGGCGCAGTGCGCCGATCGGCACTACGCGAGTGCGATCCTGGTAACGCAATGGCAAATGAAACAGAACGTCCTGGAGATTCTCCAGGCCGACCTTGGCCAGTTTTTCGGCCATGGCTTCGCCGACACCCTTGAGTGCCGTCACCGACACTTGCGACAACTCAGTCATGGCGTGGCTTAACCGGCCGTTACCGGTGCGGCGGGTTTGGCCACCGAGCACAGGCGAATGGAGTCAGCGAGAATTTCAATGGCCTTGGGTCGCGGGAAGCTCGCACGCCAGGCAATGGCTACGGTGCGGAATGGCACCGGCGCCGACAGTGGTCGAACCTCGATCACGCCGGGGGCGTAGTGATGGCTATCGACCGCCGACAGCGGCAAGATTGAAATGCCGAGGCCGGAGGCCACCATGTGGCGGATGGTTTCCAGCGAACTGGACTCCACCGTGGTGTGCTTGGCGCCGTCGTTGCCCTTGGCCAGTGTCGGGCAGGCTTCGAGTACCTGGTCGCGGAAGCAGTGCCCTTCGCCGAGCAGCAGCAGGCTCTTGTCGTTGAGCAGGTTGGCGTCGATGGATTCTTTCTGCGTCCATGGGTGCTGGGCCGGCATCAGGACATAGAACGGCTCGTCATAGAGCTGCAAGGTCAGCACGTCGGCTTCGTTGAACGGCAGGGCGATGATGATCGCGTCGAGTTCGCCATTGCGCAGTTTGTCGCGCAGCACGTGGGTGAAGTTTTCCTCGATGTACAACGGCATCTGCGGGGCAACCCGGTGCAGTTGTGGAATCAGGTGCGGAAACAGGTATGGGCCGACGGTATAGATCGCGCCGACCTTGAGCGGCGCGGTCAGCTGGTTCTTGCCAGCCTGGGCCAGTTCGCGAATGCCCTGGGCCTGCTCGAGTACTTTTTGCGCCTGGGCGACGATCCCTTCGCCAACCGGGGTCAAGCGCACGGCGCTTTTGCTGCGCTCAAAAATCAGCACACCGAGTTCGTCTTCAAGCTTTTTCACGCCCACCGACAGGGTTGGTTGGCTGACGTGACAACGCTCGGCGGCATGGCCGAAGTGTTGTTCTTGGGCGAGGGTAACGATGTAGCGTAATTCTGTGAGGGTCATAGCAAGCGTCCATGAAGTTGCGAGCCAAGCATACCGGCTGCAATCGATAGACGCACGTTATCAGAAGGTATGTGGCGTGTAACACAGGGCAATACCGGTTTGCCGTATCCAGATATGCAAAAGGCACCTTATCGGTGCCTTTTGCAGAGCCAGGGGCCTGGATGGCCGGTGTGATCAGCGTCGGCGCTTGTCGATCGAGTACACAAAGGGTGCAACGATTTCGATGGAGCCATTGGTCAGCATGTCGGCCGGCGGCTTGGGCAGCGGTTGGGCACGGCGGATCATGTCCAGGGTCGCCCGGTCCAGATCGGCTGTGCCCGAAGCGCCCACCAGCTCGAAAGACAGGACGTTGCCTTCGCCGTCCACCACGAAACGCAGACGGTTCATGCCTTCCTTGCCCCGTGCCTGTGCAATGGCAGGGTACTTCTTGTACTTTTGCAAGTGCGCCAGCAATGCGCCTTGCCAACTCGCCTTGGCCGCGACTTGAGCCGCTGAAGGGCCTGGTGCGGGCTGTGCGGACTTCTCCGTCGGCGCCTGGGTCGGCTGCGTGTCGGCGGGTTTCTCCTCCGACGGCTTTTCCTTTGGCGGATCAGGCTTCTTCTCTACCGGTTTGGGCGGCTGAGGCTTCGGCTTGGGTTTTACCGGCTTGGGCACGGCAATCTCGGCCTTCGGCGCTTCGGCAAGCTTGGGTATCGGCAATTCTTCAACCGGAGCGGGCGGCTGCGGTGGCGTGACGACCTTCGGCGGTGCAGGCGGTGGCGGGGCGGGAAGCGGTGCCAGTTCGACCATCATTGCCTGAGGTGGCAATTCGATGGGCGGGTGGGCAGTCCAGTTCACGGCCAGTGCGATGGCCAGCGCGTGAACGCCCAGCACGATGGCCAGGCTACCGCTGTAACGCGTCAGCTTATGGCGCGTATTGATCATTTCTTGGCTGCCGTCTCGAGTCCGACCAGGCCCACCTTCAGGTAACCGGCGGCGCGCAGATTGTCCATCACGCTCATCAGGTCGCCGTAATCCACGCCTTTATCGGCCTGGAAGAAGATCGTCGTGTCTTTCTTGCCCTGGGTCCTGGCGTCGAGCGTGGCGCCAAGTGCTTCGACCTTCACTTCGTCTTCGCCGAGGAACAGGCGCTGGTCAGCCTTGACGCTGAGGAACACCGGTTTCTCCGGCCGTGGCGCCGGCTTGGCGGTGGACGCGGGCAGGTCGACCTTAATGTCTACGGTAGCCAGCGGGGCCGCCACCATGAAGATGATCAGCAGCACCAACATCACGTCGATGAACGGCGTGACGTTGATTTCGTGGTTTTCGGACAGATCGTCGTCTGCCCCTTCTTTCAAATGCAGGCCCATGGCCGATTACCCCACTTTCACCATGTGCGGATGTGAGCTGCGCTCAGGCTGGTGGTCGAGGTCGCGGCTGACCAGCAGCAGGACCTCTGCCGACGCGTCGGAGACCTGCGCTTTGTAACCGGCGATGGAGCGGGCGAACACGTTGTAGATCACCACCGCAGGGATCGCTGCAACCAGGCCCAGAGCCGTGGCCAACAGGGCTTCGGCGATGCCGGGGGCGACGACGGCGAGGTTGGTCGTCTGGGTCTTGGCGATGCCGATGAAGCTGTTCATGATGCCCCATACGGTACCGAACAGGCCGACGAACGGCGCTGTGGAACCGATGGTGGCAAGCACGCCGGTGCCGCTGCTCATGTTGCGACCGCAAGCCGCTACCAGGCGCTCAAGGCGGAAGCTGACGCGCTCCTTGATGCCTTCTTTTTCACGGCTGTTGACCGACAGGCGCATCTCTTCGAGGGCATCATGGACCAGCAGGTTGGCCAGGGTGCCTTCCTTTGCCGCAGTGGCGCTGGCTTCCTTGAGGGAGGCGGACTTTTTCAGCTGGGCGATTTCACCGCGCAGGCGACGCTTGGCGCCCATCAACTCAAGACCCTTGGCGATCCAGATGGTCCAGGTGATGATCGAGGCGATGGCCAGGCCGATCATCACGATTTTCACGATGATGTCGGCGTTCTGGTACATGCCCCACGGCGACAGGTCATGGGCCATGCCCAGGGTGTTGTCGGCCTCGAGGACTTCGGGAGCGTCTTCACCAATCGCGTCTGCCGGTACTGCCTGGGCAGGATCGGTCGCGACCGGCGCCGCTGCCGGGCCGGCGTGGTCGGCCTGGGCAGGTGCGGCGGCGGCAGTCGGGGTGGCGGGGGCTTGTGCGTCAGCAAAGGTGGCGGTTGGCGCCAGCATCAGGCTGAGTAGCAGGGCGGCCACCGCGCTCCAGGCGCGAGGTCGTTTGGTTGGCGAAGCGGAGAGTTGAATACGTGTCATGCTGGGCCGGACCTGAAGGAAAAAGACGGTTAATGTTCTTCCAGGCCTCGTAAGGCCGAGAACAAAAGTGGTCCGCATTATTGCAAGTAATTCTTGTTAACAGAAGTAATAGCGTCTCTTTTTTTCCTGCATTGCTAGCCGCTCGTCCATTGCCAGCGCTGGTTTGTCCATTTTCAAGGAGAGTTTTCTGATGTCCGCACCCTCTGTTTTGATCGCCGGTTGCGGTGATGTCGGCAGTCGCCTGGCCACGCAGTTGTTGGCTGGCGGGTGGGAAGTCCATGGCCTGCGCCGTGACGTTTCGCGCCTGCCCGACGGGGTTGTCGGAGTGGCCGGCGACCTGTTCAACAAGGACTGCCCGGCAACTTGGCCGGTCGGTGCGGTGGATTACCTGGTGTATTGCGCGGCCGCCACCGATCACGATGAAGCGGGTTATCGGGCCGCTTATGTCCAGGGCTTGCAGCATGTGCTGGAGTGGCTGGACGACTATGGCCAGGTGCCCAATCGCTTGTTGTTCGTTTCCAGTAGCAGTGTCTACGGCCAGCAGCAGGGCGAGTGGATTGATGAGACTTCGCCAGCCGTGGCGGCGGGTTACTCGGGGCGAGTGATGCTTGAAGCGGAGCAGATTGCTCTCAATAGCGGCATCCCGGCCAGTATCGTGCGTTTGACCGGTATCTACGGCCCGGGTCGTGAATGGTTGCTGACCCAGGTTCGCCGCGGGTATCGCGTGGCGATCGATCCGCCGCTGTACGCCAATCGAATTCATGCCGATGACGCCGCCGGCTTGATGGCGTGTCTGCTCGAGGCGGACCGGCGTGGAGTGGCACTGGACGATGTCTATATAGGTGTTGATGACGAACCCGCCGCGCTGGCGGATGTGGTGGGCTGGTTGCGCGAGTACATGGGTGTGACCGAATGGGCGGAGGACGCCACTGTGCGCCGCACCGGGAGCAAGCGTTGTAGTAACGCGCGGGCGAAGGCGTTGGGTTGGATGCCGAAGTATCCGAGTTTTCGCGAGGGTTATGCGGCGATCATTGAAGGGAATTGTTAACTGCCAGACGCCCGAATCAATCGTGGGAGCGAGCCTGCTCGCGAAGAGGCCGTAACATTCAACATTTATGTCGACTGATACACCGCTTTCGCGAGCAGGCTCGCTCCCACATGGGGCATGTGTGGATTACTGTTTTTCCAGCAGCCACTTGCGATTGCCCGGTGTGTACTGGGGCATTTCGTCTGCCTGGGCGGTATTCACCGCCTGGAAGATTTCCAGTTCCTTGCCTTTGCGTGCAAAGATCCAGGGGTTTCCTTGTCCGTTGAGTTGCAACCACATGTTGTCGTTGCCACCGCTCATCGATGCACAATCACCCGCCAGGCACAGCGCATAGCGATCGGCTTCCGGCAAGCCGATGACCTGGCCGTCGGCCTGGAACTGCACGCTATTGCCTTCGCCGGGGCCGCTGACGACCTTCCAGCTACCGCCCATGTACGCCGTGTACAGCGCGCGTTCGAAACTGGCACCCATCGGTGCGCCATCCGGAACCGGAATCAATGCGCGGTCGAAGACCTGCTCGGGTTCGTTGTCGCTGGCGGCCTGGCTCAGTTGCTTGCCGTCACGCTTGAGCTCGCTGGCAGAGCTGCCATAAAAGTCGACTTTCCAGGCGCCGGACTGTTCGCCCAGCAACTTGCCTTCGACATTTTCAAAACCATTGGTGTAGCGGGCCTGACTGGCTTTGGTGTTGACGTCCCACTCCAGGTTCGGACCATAGGCCTGGAGGGCTTCACGCAGGGGGCCGCCTTTGGCTGCAGCATCGATCGCCGCCTGGTTGATCCAGGTGCCGCTGATATCACGGTCGGCAGGGTTGCTGGCACAACCGCCCAAAAACAGGGCGAGCAGCGAGAGAACAAGCGCTTTGCGCATGGTGGAATCCTTTCAGGCTTTCTTTACTGCAGAGCGGTCGGCGCAGCCATTGGCTGCGCCAGACGCGTTACTCGATGACCAGGATGGCATCCATTTCAACCTGCGAACCCTTTGGCAGGGCCGCAACGCCAATGGCGGCGCGTGCTGGGTAAGGCTGGTCGAAGTATTTGCCCATGATCTCGTTGACCTTGGCGAAATGGCTCAGGTCGGTGAGGAAGATGTTCAATTTGACGATGTCCTTGAACGAACCACCGGCGGCTTCGGCCACGGCCTTGAGGTTCTCGAACACCTGGACGGTCTGTGCTTCGAAGCCTTCGACCAGTTCCATGGTTTTTGGGTCCAGAGGGATCTGGCCCGACATGTAGACGGTGTTGCCAGCCTTGATCGCCTGGGAGTAAGTACCGATGGCGGCCGGGGCCTTGTCGCTGGTGATAACAGTCTTGGTCATGAATGACTCCTTGTAATGGATGGGTGGCTACGCGCGCATGCGGGTGATGCGGATCACCCCGGTCAGGGCGCGCAGTTTCTTGATCACACGGGCCAGGTGCACACGGTCGTGCACGCTGACCACCAGTTGGACCACGCTGATGCGACCATCGCGTTCATCCATGCTGATTTTTTCGATGTTGCCGTCGGCCGCGTTGACGCTGCTGGCCAGCAGGGCGATCAGGCCGCGCTGGTGTTCCAGCTCAACGCGCAGTTCGACGTTGAATTCGCCGGTGACATCCTTGGCCCACGAGAGCTGGATGCATTTTTCCGGGTTGTGGCGGATTTCGCTGATGTTGCGGCAGTTGTCCAGGTGCACGACCATGCCCTTGCCCGCGGACAAATGACCGACAATCGGGTCGCCCGGGATCGGTGTGCAGCACTTGGCGTAGCTGAGGACCAGGCCTTCGGTGCCGCGGATCGCCAACGGGCCTTCGGGGCTGGGTAACTGCTCGCCTTCGCCAAGCAGGCGTCGGGCGACGACGTAGGCCATGCGATTGCCCAGGCCGATGTCTTCAAGCAAGTCTTCGATCAGTTCGAGGCGGTACTCGGCAAGCATCGCTTTCACGCGCTCGGCCGGGATTTTTTCCAGCGAGCTGTCGAAGCCGTTGAGCACCTTGTTCAGCAAGCGTTCGCCCAGGCTGATGGACTCGGAACGGCGCTGCAGTTTCAGCGCATGGCGAATATGGGTGCGTGCTTTGCCGGTAACCACGAAATTGAGCCACGCCGGGTTCGGCCGTGCGCCGGGAGCACTGACGATCTCGACCGTGGAACCGCTTTGCAACGGTTCGGACAGCGGCGCGAGGCGACGGTTGATCCGGCAGGCAATGCAGCTGTTGCCGACGTCGGTGTGCACCGCGTAGGCGAAGTCGACCGCCGTGGAGCCCTTGGGCAGCTCCATGATCCGGCCCTTTGGCGTGAACACGTAGACCTCGTCCGGGAACAGGTCGATCTTCACGCTTTCGATGAATTCCAGCGAGTTGCCGGCCCGTTGCTGCATTTCCAGTACGCCCTTGACCCACTGGCGCGCGCGCGCATGCGTGCCTTTTGGCTGCTCGTCGCCGCTGGATTTGTACAGCCAATGGGCGGCGATGCCGTTGTTGGCCATCTCTTCCATTTCGCGGGTGCGGATCTGGATCTCGATCGGAACACCGTGCATGCCGAACAGCGTGGTGTGCAGCGACTGATAGCCGTTGGCCTTGGGGATCGCGATGTAATCCTTGAAGCGCCCCGGCAACGGTTTGTACAAATTATGAACAGCACCCAGCACGCGGTAGCAGGTATCGACCTTGTCGACGATGATCCGGAATGCATATACATCCATGATCTCGTTGAAGGCCCGACGCTTGCCGCGCATCTTCTTGTAGATGCCGTAGAGGTGTTTCTGGCGCCCGCTGACCTCGCCCTGGATGCCATCGATGGCCAGGCAATGGCTGAGGGATTCTTCGATCTTGTTGACGATTTCCTTGCGGTTGCCCCGGGCGCGCTTGACCGCCTGGTAGATTCGCGCGGAACGCATCGGGTGCATGGCCTTGAAGCCGAGGTCTTCGAATTCTATGCGGATGGCGTGCATGCCCAGCCGGTTGGCGATGGGTGCATAGATTTCCAGGGTTTCCTTGGCGATGCGCCGGCGCTTTTCGCCGGACAGCACTTCCAGCGTGCGCATGTTGTGCAGGCGGTCGGCCAGCTTGACCAGGATCACGCGAATGTCGCGCGCCATGGCCATGGCCATTTTCTGGAAGTTTTCAGCCTGGGCTTCGGCCTTGGTCTCGAAGTTCATCTGGGTCAGTTTGCTGACCCCGTCGACCAGTTCGGCCACGGTTTCGCCAAATTGCGCTTGCAGCGCTTCCTTGGCAATGCCGGTGTCTTCGATCACGTCATGCAGCATGGCCGCCATCAGGCTCTGATGGTCCATGTGCATGTCCGCAAGAATATTCGCCACCGCAAGTGGGTGCGTGACGTACGCCTCACCGCTACGGCGGCGTTGGCCGTCGTGGGCTTGTTCGGCGTAGAAATACGCTCGGCGGACCAGGTTGACCTGGTCTTTGCCGAGGTAGGTCGATAAGCGATCGGCGAGGGCGTCTATGCTCGGCATGATGACTCCTGCCGCAAGCTGTGTTCCCGCGCCGTGCTACGTCGACCAGGCATAGGCTTAGACGGCCTCGTTGGACTCGTCCTCGAATGCAGCGAAAAGCGGTTCATCTTCAACGATTTCGGCTTCGGCGATAGCTGCGTAGTCGATCAGGCCTTCAGCGATTTCACGCAGGGCGACGACGGTAGGCTTGTCGTTTTCCCATGCTACTTTCGGCTCTTTGCCGCCGGTGGCCAGTTGACGGGCACGCTTGGTAGAGAGCATGACCAGCTCAAAGCGGTTATCCACGTGTTCTAGGCAGTCTTCAACGGTTACGCGGGCCATGGTCTTCCTCGTAGCAAATGCAATATGCGCGCTGCCCGGATGGGCGAGCGGACTCAACAGTTTAAAAAATCACCAGCGTTTAGGGAAGCGCTGATTTTTTGACCAAGCTCTTCAACGCGCTGCAAGTGCCAATGTAAAGCCCTTGCAGCTGTTTTGGGAAGAGCTCTTTAGCCGAGTAATTCAGCCAGTAATTTGCCAAAACGTTGCTGCTGGCGTTTTTGTTGCAACTGATTGGCGCGGAAAATCGCCTTCAGGTCGTCCAGTGCGTGGGCGAAATCGTCGTTGATGATCAGGTAGTCGTAGTCGACGTAGTGGCTCATTTCGCTGACGGCTTCGCGCATGCGACCTTCGATGATCTCGTTGCTGTCCTGGCCGCGGTTGTCCAGGCGCTGGCGCAGGGCCTCCTGGCTCGGCGGCAGGATGAAGATCGAGCGCGCCTGGGGCATCAGCTTGCGCACCTGCTCGGCGCCTTGCCAGTCGATTTCCAGGATCAGGTCATGGCCTTCGTCCAGCGTCTGCTGCAGATGGCTCTGCGAGGTGCCGTAGAGATTGCCGAACACCTCGGCGCGCTCAAGGAAATCGCCGTGCTCGATCATCTTCACGAACTGTTCGCGCGAGACGAAGTTGTAGTTCACGCCATCCACTTCGCCCGGGCGCATCGCGCGGGTGGTGTGGGAAACGGAAACCTGGATCTGCGGCTGGGCGTCGATCAAGGCCTTGACCAGGCTGGTCTTGCCGGCGCCCGAAGGCGCGGAAATGATGTAGAGGGTGCCGGTGCTATGGGTCATGGGGTTTGCCTTACTCAATATTCTGCACTTGTTCGCGCATCTGCTCGATCAACACCTTGAGGTTGACCGCAGCCTGGGTGCTGCGCGGGTCGAAGGCTTTGGAGCCCAGTGTGTTGGCTTCGCGGTTGAGTTCCTGCATCAGGAAGTCCAGGCGCCGACCGGCGGCGCCGCCGGACTTGAGCACCCGGCGAACTTCGATGATGTGAGTGCTCAGGCGATCCAGTTCTTCGGCGACGTCGCTTTTTTGCGCGAGCATGACCATTTCCTGCTCCAGGCGCTGCGGGTCCATCTCGGCCTTCATGTCGGCAAAGCGGTCGAGCACTTTCTGGCGCTGGGTGGCGAGCATCTGCGGAACCAGTTCGCGCAGGGTCACCACGTCTTCTTCAATGGACGTCAGGCGATCGTTGATCAGCCGTGCCAGCTCCGCGCCTTCGCGCTCGCGGCCGGCCTTGAGCTCTTTGAGGCCCTGGTTGAACAGTGCCAGTGCCTCGGCGTTCAGCGCTTGCGGGTCGGTCGCGTCGCCCACCAATACGCCGGGCCAGGCCAGCACTTCGAGTGGGTTGAGCGCAGCCGGGTTCTTGATCAGGCTGGCAATGGTCTCGGCGGCCGCAACCAGTTGTGCTGCGCGTGCCTGGTCCACCTGCAGTGGTTTACCGGTATTTTCTTCGGTGAAGCGCAGGGTGCATTCGAGCTTGCCTCGGGAGACAGCCTGGCGCAGCGCTTCGCGTACGGCGCCTTCGAGGTCGCGGAAGGACTCCGGCAGGCGCAAGTGGGGTTCCAGGTAGCGGCTGTTGACCGAACGCAGCTCCCAGCTCAGGGTACCCTGGCCCCCGGCTTTCTCGACGCGGGCGAAGGCGGTCATGCTGTGCACCATGGAGGTACCTCGCAATGCAGATCGGCGCGCAACTGACGTTCCGGCAATCCGATATGAATGAATTTAAGCCGACTGGCAGCAAAGGCGCAGGATTGTAGCGCAGTGGCGTGGATGCGCCCAAACACACGGTGTGACAAAGGCCTGCAGGTCGTCGGCAGCGGGCTGTGCAGAGCCTTCGCTCGTCCGAGGATTTTTTTAGAAGTGCCCAGTCGTGTCTGGCGGCTCTATAATGCTCCGCAGTTTTCCGTCCCCGTACAGGTATCCCTTATGAAACGTCCAAGTGGTCGCGCTGCCGATCAGCTCCGCTCGATCCGCATTACCCGCAACTACACCAAACACGCCGAGGGATCCGTACTGGTCGAGTTCGGTGATACCAAGGTCATCTGCACCGTCAGCGTCGAAAACGGCGTGCCGCGGTTCCTCAAGGGCCAGGGCCAGGGCTGGTTGACGGCCGAGTACGGCATGTTGCCGCGCGCCACCGGCGAGCGTAACCAGCGTGAAGCCAGCCGCGGCAAGCAAGGCGGCCGTACCCTGGAGATCCAGCGCCTGATCGGCCGTTCCCTGCGCGCTGCGCTGGACATGTCCAAGCTGGGTGACATCACCCTGTACGTTGACTGCGATGTGATCCAGGCTGACGGTGGCACGCGCACCGCCTCCATCACCGGCGCCATGGTTGCCCTGGTCGATGCCTTGAAAGTGATCAAGAAGCGTGGCGGCCTGAAAGGCGGCGACCCACTCAAGCAAATGATCGGCGCCGTGTCGGTGGGCATGTATCAAGGCGAACCTGTGCTCGACCTCGACTACCTGGAAGATTCGGCGGCCGAGACCGACCTGAACGTGGTGATGACCAGCACTGGCGGCTTCATCGAAGTCCAGGGCACTGCCGAAGGCGCGCCGTTCCAGCCTGAAGAGCTGAACGCCATGCTGGAACTGGCGAAAAAAGGCATGAACGAAATCTTTGATCTGCAAAAGGCTGCACTGGCCGACTGATCTGGATACCTGTAGGCAAGGAGGGCGCCATGAGTGAAGAGCAACAGCTACTTCCCACCCCGAGCAAAGAGGTTCGGCAGTGGGCTATGTTTTGTCACTTGTCCGCCTTGCTGGGGATCTGGATTCCATTCGGTACGCTGATCGGCCCGCTGGTTCTGTGGCAGATGAAGCGCGAGATGGACCCGTTCATCGACGCGCAGGGCAAGGAGGCGCTGAACTTTCAGATCACGGTCGCCATTGCTTCCGCCATTTGCTTGCTGCTGATGCTGGTGATTATCGGGTTTTTCCTGTTCGGCCTGGTGGCGATTGGGGCGCTGGTCTTGACCATCATCGGTGGTGTGAAAGCCAATGAAGGGGTGCCATATCGGTATCCGTTCACCTGGCGGTTGATCAAATAACGATCAGCGAAGATCTTTTTGTGGGAGCGAGCCTGCTCGCGAAAGCATTGTGCCAGGCGACATTTGTATTAACTGACACTCCGCCTTCGCGAGCAGGCTCGCTCCGACAGAAAACTAATCACCCATAAAAAAGCCGACATCGCTGTCGGCTTTTTTGCATCTGACACTTAGATGGTCAGCGTCCAGTCGTAGTCCACGATCAGTGGCGCATGTTGCGAGAACCGTGGCTGACGTGGCAGGCGCGCGCTGCGTACGAAGCGGCGCAGGCCCGGGGTCAGGATCTGGTAATCGAAGCGCCAGCCGAGGTTGAGCATTTCGGCCTGTTCGTTATCCGGCCACCAGCTGTACTGGTCGCCTTCACGGCTGACTTCGCGCAGGGCATCGACGTAACCCATGTTGCCGACAATCTCGTCCATCCAGGCGCGTTCAGGCGCCAGGAAACCCGGGGATTGCTGGCTGTCACGCCAGTTCTTGATGTCCAGTTTCTGTTGCGCCACATACAGCGAACCACAATAAATGTACTCGCGGCGTTTGCGCCGCTGCTTGTCCAGGTACTTGGCGAAGTCGTCCATGAGCTTGAACTTCTGGTTCAAGTCCTCATCGCCGTTCATCCCGGAAGGAAGCAGCAGGGTTGCAATACTAACTTTGTCGAAATCTGCTTGCAGGTAGCGCCCGTAGCGGTCTGCCGTCTCGAAACCGAGACCGCTGATGACAGCCTTCGGTTGCAACCGCGAGTACAAAGCCACGCCGCCTTGGGCGGGAACTTCGGCGTCGCAGGCATAAAGGAAGTATCCATCCAGTTGGAAGGCTGGATCGTCCAGTTCAAAGGCGGAGGCACGGGTGTCCTGCAGGCAGATGACGTCGGCATTCTGTGCCTGCAGCCAACTGAGCAAACCTCGCTCGACTGCAGCCTGAATACCATTGACGTTCACACTGATGATCCGCATAAATGGCCCCAAAAATCGCGTGCGTGTATGATACACGGCGTCAACCTAATTAGCTAAATCCGTGGTATTTGGGGTTTTTTTCATGCAAGCGTATCAGCGCGATTTCATTCGTTTTGCCATCGATCGCGGCGTTTTGCGCTTCGGTGAGTTCACCCTGAAGTCCGGGCGCACCAGTCCTTACTTCTTCAATGCGGGCCTGTTCAACTCGGGTTCGGCCTTGGCGCAGCTGGGTCGTTTCTACGCTGCAGCCATTGCCGAAAGCGGTATTGGCTTCGATGTTCTGTTCGGTCCGGCCTACAAAGGGATCCCTTTGGCGGCGACCACTGCAGTGGCATTGGCCGAACATCACGGTCGTGACCTGCCATGGTGCTTCAATCGCAAGGAAGCCAAGGCTCACGGTGAAGGCGGTAGCCTGGTCGGCGCGCCGCTGACCGGCAATGTGCTGATCATCGACGACGTGATTACCGCTGGCACCGCGATCCGTGAAGTGATGCAGATCATCGCCTCCCAGGACGGCGCCAAGGCGGCCGGCGTGCTGATCGCCCTGAACCGTCAGGAGCGTGGCAACGGTGAGTTGTCAGCGATCCAGGAAGTGGAGCGTGATTTCGGTATTCCCGTGATCAGCATCGTTTCGCTGAACCAGGTGCTGGAATTCCTCGCCGACGATCCGCAGCTCAAGCAGCATTTGCCAGCCGTTGAAGCCTATCGCGCGCAATTCGGCGTTTAACACGATCCCTGTAGGAGCTGCCGCAGGCTGCGATCTTTTGATCCTGTTTTTTACAAGCCAAGTCAAAAGATCGCAGCCTGCGGCAGCTCCTACAGGGATATTCAGGTTTCATAGGGATCGTGGGCAAAAAAAGACCCCGTTCAGCCAGGCTGAGCGGGGGCTTTTTTGTGCGCTATCGCTTACGGACGCTTGCGATTGCTGATCAGGGTGCCCACACCGGTATCGGTGAAGATCTCCAGCAGAATCGCATTCGGTACCCGACCGTCAATGATCAGCGAGCTGCCCACGCCACCCTGGACCGCTTCCAGAGCACAACGGATCTTGGGCAGCATGCCGCCATAGATGGTGCCGTCGGCGATCAGGTCGTCGACTTGCTGGGTGGTCAAGCCGGTCAGGACCGTTCCCGCCTTGTCCATCAGGCCGGCGATGTTGGTCAGCAGCATCAGCTTCTCGGCTTTCAGCGCTTCGGCGACTTTGCCGGCCACCAGGTCAGCATTGATGTTGTACGACTCGCCGTTTTCGCCGACGCCGATTGGCGCGATCACCGGGATGAAGTTGCCTTTGACCAGCAGGTTCAGCAGCTCGGTGTTGATCCCGACCACTTCGCCCACCTGGCCGATGTCGATGATCTCCGGTTGGGTCATCTCCGGGGTCTGGCGGGTGACGGTCAGTTTCTTCGCACGAATCAGCCCGGCGTCTTTGCCGGTCAGGCCAATGGCGCTGCCGCCATGACGGTTGATCAGGTTGACGATGTCCTTGTTGACCTGGCCACCGAGGACCATCTCGACCACGTCCATGGTAGCGGCATCGGTAACGCGCATGCCGTCGACGAAGTGGCTCTCGATCGACAGGCGCTTGAGCAGATCGCCGATTTGCGGGCCGCCGCCGTGAACCACGACCGGGTTGATGCCCACGGCCTTCATCAACACGATGTCGCGGGCGAAGCCGGTTTTCAGCTCCTCGCTTTCCATCGCGTTGCCGCCGTATTTGATCACCAGTGTCTTGCCGACATAGCGGCGAATGTAAGGCAGCGCTTCGGACAGGACCTTGGCGGTGTTGGCGGCGGCTTCGCGTTCGAGGGTCATTCAGGGCTCCGGGTGAATCAGAACGGTAGTTGGAGATCAGGTGCAACACGCTTCAACTGGACGTGGAAAACGTCCTTGATGCGCGAAAGTTCTGCCTCGTCATCGGCCTCGAAACGCAGGACCAGCACCGGTGTGGTGTTGGAAGCGCGAACCAGGCCCCAGCCTTTGGCATAGTCGACTCGCACGCCGTCAATGGTGGTCAGGTCGGCGCCTTCGCCCCACTTCGCGTCGTGCAATGCATCAATGATGCTGAATTTGCTCTCTTCGGTCACATGGATATTGATTTCCGGCGTAGAAATATCGTTCGGGAAGGTCGCGAACAACTCTTCGGCCGTGGATTTCTCCTTGCTCAGGATCTCCAGCAACCGCGCGGCGCTGTAAATACCGTCGTCGAAACCGAACCAGCGCTCCTTGAAGAAGATGTGCCCGCTCATTTCGCCGGCCAGCAGGGCGCCGGATTGTTTCATTTTTTTCTTGATCAACGAATGACCGGTTTTCCACATGAGCGGACGACCACCGTATTCCTTGATCAGCGGGATCAAGCGGCGAGTGCATTTAACGTCGAAGATAATTTCGGCGTTCGGATTGCGCGCCACCACGTCACGGGCGAACAGCATCAACAGGCGGTCCGGAAAAACGATGCTGCCAGTGTTGGTCACCACGCCGACGCGGTCGCCGTCGCCGTCGAAAGCCAGGCCGATATCCGCATTGGTTTCCTTGACCTTGGCGATCAGGTCGACGAGGTTTTCAGGCTTGCCCGGGTCCGGGTGATGGTTAGGGAAGTTGCCATCGACCTCGCAGAACAGCGGGATGACTTCGCAGTTCAGCGCCTCGATCAATTGCGGGGCGATCACGCCGGCTGCACCGTTGCCGCAGTCCACCACGACTTTCAGGCGACGGGCCAGTTTGATGTCCTGGACGATTTCGGTGTTGTAGCGATCAAGGATCTCGACCCGGGTGATGCTGCCCTTGCCGCTGGTCAGGTTGTTGGTCTTGAGGCGGTCATGCAGGGCCTGGATCTGTTCGTTGGCCAGGGTATCCCCGGCAATGACGATCTTGAAGCCGTTGTAGTTCGCTGGGTTGTGGCTGCCAGTGAGCATCACCCCGGATTTGCCGGCCAGCACGTTGGCGGCGTAGTACAGCGCGGGCGTTGGCACCAGGCCGACGTCGCTGACGTGGCAACCGCTGTCGGCCAGGCCTTGAATCAGCTGTTCAACCAGCTCGGGGCCGGACAGGCGACCGTCACGGCCAACGGATACATTCGGTTCATCCTGGGCCAGGCTCTGTGCGCCGATGGCGCGACCGAGCCAGTAAGCCGTTTCGGCGTTGAGAAATTCCGGGACGGTGCCGCGTATGTCATAGGCACGGAAAATACTGTCGGGGAACTTGGGGGCAACGCGCACTGGGGTGCTCATCTGGGGAAATGCTCCATATTGAAAGTGGCTGGACCTGCCTGCGAACGACTCGACGGCAGGTTCAAACTGAAAGGTATGACGGCGTTTTTCGCCCAGAGTTCGTGGTGCGAAAAGGCCATGCCAGCGACGCGAGCGGCTTTGGGCCGTTCAATCCATTGATTTCAGAGGTATAGCGAACGTATCAGTGACTGCCGGAATGACCGAAACCGCCGGTACCACGCTGGGTTTCGACAAACTCTTCAACCATCTCGAAATGCGCCTGCACCACCGGCACCAGCACCAGCTGCGCCAGGCGTTCGCCGACGGCCATGGTGAAGTCGGTCTGGCCACGGTTCCAGCAGGAGACCATCAGCGGTCCCTGGTAGTCGGAGTCAATCAGTCCGACCAGGTTGCCCAGGACGATACCGTGTTTATGGCCCAGGCCGGAGCGCGGCAGGATCAGCGCCGCCAGGTTCGGGTCGCCGATGTAGATCGACAGGCCAGTGGGGATCAGTACCGTTTCACCCGGCTTGATCACGATGTCCTGCTCCAGCATGGCGCGCAGGTCGAGGCCGGCGGAACCTGGCGTGGCGTACTGTGGCAGCGGAAATTCGGTACCGATGCGGGGGTCGAGGATCTTGGCTTGCAAAGCGTGCATGTAAATTAAACCTGGTTCAGACGTTCGGCGATAAAAGTGATCAGCTGGCGAGCAATCTTGCTCTTGCTGGTCTGGGCGAAGAGTGTGGCGTGAAGTTCACGGTCGATTACGCTGCAGGCGTTTTCTTCGCTGTTGAAGCCAATGCTCGGGTTGGCGACGTCGTTGGCGACGATCAAATCGAGGTTCTTGTCTTTCAGCTTGCGGGCAGCGTAGTCGAGCAGGTGTTCGGTTTCGGCGGCGAAACCGACGCTGAACGGACGGTCGGGGCGTGTAGCGATGCTGGCCAGGATGTCCGGGTTGCGCACCATTTGTAGCAACAAGCCGTCGCCGTTCGTAGGATCTTTCTTGAGTTTCTGTGGTGCAACGACTTCTGGGCGGTAGTCCGCGACCGCTGCCGAGGCGATAAACAGGTCGCAAGGAATCGCCGCTTCGCACGCGGCGAGCATGTCGCGGGCGCTGACTACGTCGATGCGCGTAACACGGTCCGGGGTCGGCAGATGCACCGGGCCCGTGATCAGGGTTACGCGGGCGCCGGCTTCAACCGCCGCTTCCGCCAGGGCAAAGCCCATTTTTCCGGAGCTGTGGTTGGTGATGTAGCGCACCGGGTCGATGTTTTCCTGGGTAGGGCCGGCGGTGATTAGCACGTGCTTGCCGGTCAATGCCTGGCGCTGGAAGCAGTCTGCCGCGCATTGAGCCAGCTCCGTCGCTTCGAGCATGCGCCCAAGGCCGACGTCGCCGCAGGCCTGGCTGCCCGAAGCTGGACCGAAGGCCTTGATGCCACGGTTTTCGAGGGTTTGCAGGTTGGCCTGGGTGGCC
Organism: Pseudomonas sp. GW823-FHT06B06; assembly: GCF_058795195.1. Classification (NCBI taxonomy): domain Bacteria; kingdom Pseudomonadati; phylum Pseudomonadota; class Gammaproteobacteria; order Pseudomonadales; family Pseudomonadaceae; genus Pseudomonas; species Pseudomonas sp. GW823-FHT06B06. The sequence continues at coordinate 218,372 of NZ_JBXAHO010000008.1, forward strand.
GGATCGCGCCACATGGCCTGGTTCATCGCCGGAGCGATGGCAACCACTGCGTCGGTGGCCAGCACCAGCGTAGTCAGCAGGTCATCGGCAATGCCCTGGGCCAGGCGCGCGATCAAATCCGCGGTGGCGGGGGCGATCAGCACCAGATCGGCCCATTTGGCCAGCTCAATGTGGCCCATCGCCGCTTCGGCCGCCGGGTCCAGCAGGTCCAGGTGCACTGGATGCCCGGACAGGGCCTGCATGGTCAGCGGAGTAATGAATTCAGCGCCGCCACGGGTCATGACCACGCGCACTTCCGCGCCCTGATCGATCAGGCGGCGAACCAGGTCGGCGCTCTTGTAGGCAGCGATACCGCCGCCGACGCCCAGAACAATGCGTTTCCGATACAGCCGCTGCATAGGCCTGCCTTTCATTTTCGTTGATGACTGCGTTGCGATACCCCCTCCCCAGGAGTGAAATCGCCCGCAAAAAAGATGGGCTACGATATCACAGCGACCGCTACGGAACAGCGGCGCCCACAGACAGGGAGGTGCTATGAGTATTCGCGATTGGCCGGCGTCGGAACGGCCGCGGGAGAGGTTGCTTGAACAGGGCTCGGGAAGTCTTTCGGACGCCGAGTTGCTGGCGATATTTTTACGAACTGGCGTGGTGGGTAAAAGTGCCGTCGATCTGGCGCGACACCTGTTGAATCAGTTTGGCAGCCTGCGTTTGCTGTTGGAGGCCGACCAGGAAACGTTCAGCAAGCAGTTGGGGCTCGGTCCGGCGAAATTCGCGCAGTTGCAGGCTGCTCAGGAAATGAGCAGGCGTCACTTGGCTGAGCGTGTGCGCGAAAAATCGGCACTGGAAAATCCGCAGGCGGTGCGTGAATACCTCAAGTCGATGCTGCGTCATGAGCCCCACGAGGTATTTGGCTGCCTGTTTCTCGACTCCAGGCATCAGGTCCTGGCGTTTGAGGTGCTGTTTCGCGGCTCGATAGACAACACCAGCGTTCACCCGCGGCAAGTGGTCAAGCGTGCATTGGCTCACAATGCGGCGGCACTGATCCTTCGCGGTTATGGTGTCAAGAAAACTGTTGCATTGCGCTGAAAAGGTCGTTTTAGGGCTGCTTGACGGGGTTTTACCGAGTTTTAAGGTTTCATCTTGAGTGTTGCAAATCCTACCCCCTTCAAGGCCAGCTGTGATCACTCATCCTCACAGGCCTCATGTACCTTCGCGCACGTATCGGACCCGCTTGGTCTTCACCAGCTCGGAGGCCACTCGTGCCAATCTAGAAGTTGGGCTTGGATGATTTTGTCAGGATTGCCTCGCCCCTGATGACCCTGCCGACAAGGGGAGCGGCAGCCACTGTGGGATGAGTTAGCCGTAGGGGATATCGCCATTCTGAGCGTTTCAGTCAATCTATTGGGTCGAGTCCATAGTCGAAAGCGCCATCTGCGGAGGGCGCTTTCGACTTGGCAAGTAGGGCCGCTTGCTGACCAAAAAAGCGGTCCGTAAGGGGTTGAGAGCAAGTGTTCGTGACTGACCGCCATCGACCGATTTTGTTGAAAAAGTCGATCCGCCCAAACGGCCTGTTCTGTGACTGGTTAAGGCGCATTACGGAAAAAATGATCCTCAGCGCGGCATTGGGTCTGGAATGGCAAACAATGTGAGGATTGATGTGGCCCCTTCAGGTCAGGGTCAGTCAGTATTTATTCTAGATCCACGACCGTCGATTTACAGAATGAATACTTTAGGTGTAGGCGCTGCGCTTCAGCCTCCTGCGACTGCTTTTGGACTGGCTTACCGATTGCTTGAAGGCCAGCATCGGCTGAAACTGCTTGCTACTGCCGGTGGTGACTTATGTCGAATACGACGTCGGTGCTTATGGTTCCACGTACAGATCGAGGAACGTGAACGATCCAAATGGTGGCGTTTCAATCTCATGACCAGCGGCGAATTCCCGCTTCGGGCTTTTGGTCGCCTGGAAATCCGAACATCGGGCCATAGTAAACGTACAGCTCGTTGGCACTGGTGAGATCAACAACGGCAGACGTTAGTTGATGGAACTACTTGTTGAAATTGATCTGATCAGGCTGGCCGCAAAAATAACACGTTTGAAAGCTTTGACGAGATGCGAGGGTCGGAATTCAAACGCATATTTTTCCAATCGTGTTCCCTTACATACGAAACCTTACGAATAAGTAATCCTCATGCCAGCTTCCTGAAAGGCGTTATTGGTTATTCTCTAGTCAGAAGTTATTGAGAACCAGGAGATAATCATGAAATCATTCAAAGCAATTTTTGCTCTCGCTATTTTGGTCTCGTCGTCATTGGCCATGGCTGAGGGAGGCGGTGACCGCGTTTACGGTCGGATGATGCAGGAGAACCAACGGGCGATGGAACAATACGCATTGAAAAATGGTAAGTCTACCCCTGAAGTTGTTCATTATGAATATGGAATGAACCTCGATATTCAGAAGTTGGTCAGTGTCACGCAAGCCAACAAAACCTGTAGTGTTGCACCTTCGCGCATGACCTATGAAGACTCGGCTGGCAAGCTCAATACGGTGGAGTACAGGGTTATGGGTACCAACTGCCCGCATGGAAGCTAGGTCAATGGAGCCTACCTGCATCAGGTTTTTTTGGCATGGATTTTAAATACGCTTTCTGTTTGCTGACATAGAAGTAATTTTCAGGTCACGTTGGAGTTATCTTTTGTATGAAATTATGTCTGCCGGCACGTAGGGGGAACCACTACGTGCCGGTGGCTTTTTATAACGATAAAAAATTTCATAAAGAAACTCTGCCAAGCTAAAGCCTGGAGTGTTAAATGAACAATAAAAGCTTTTATGGTCTTTCTCTCATTGCCCTTGGCGTGAGCATGGGGCAAGCCGCATTGGCCGTTGAGCAAAAACCTGAGGGGTTCATTGAAGGGAGCAGCTTTAACCTTCTCAATCGTAATCTCTATTTCAATCGTGACTATCGAAAGGGTCAGTCAAGTCCTACAGGCAATGGCTACTCTGAAGAATGGGCTCAAGGGATTATTGGACGTTTTGAGTCGGGCTTTACCCAAGGCACCGTCGGGTTCGGCATTGATGCATTTGCAATGGTAGGACTCAAGCTTGATTCGGGTGATGGGCGCTCGGGGGCTCGAAGCTCAGTGGATGTCATGCCCTACAACAGCAAAGGTCAACCTGAAGACTCTTACTCAAAAGTAGGCGGAGCCGCGAAGGCTCGCTTTATGGATACGGTGGTCAAAGTAGGAGACGTATTTCCATCCACGCCTGTCGTGGCGTATGGCGATTCTCGACTGCTGCCAGAGAGCTTTAGGGGGGCAACGTTCACCAATACCAGCATTAAGGACCTGACCATTCAGGGTGGCCGGCTGCATGCGATGAGCCAACCCAATTCGAGCAGCATGCGTGACGGCTTTTCGACTTTCTATGCCGGTGCTGTTGATGCTCCGTGGATTGCTTACCTAGGCGGGGATTACACCGTTAATGACCATATTGGTGTGAGTCTTTACACCAGCCAATTTAAGGACGTTTGGAATCAGTATTACGCTGGCACTTCCCTTAGTTATCCGGTCTCAGACAACGTCGCGTTGATCGGTGGATTCAATTACTACCGCGCAGTCGACGAGGGTCAAAAACTCCTAGGCAGCTTTGATAACAATATCTGGAGCGGCAAAACCGGGGTCAAATTCGGCGCCCACACGGTGACCGTTGGCTATCAGCGCAGCAACGGCGATGACGACTTCGATTATCTGCGCCAATCGGACTCGATTTTTCTGGATAACTCCATCCAGTACAGCGACTTCAACTCACCGAAAGAGCAATCCTTGCAGTTACGTTATGACTTGGATATGCAACCTTTCGGTATTGCGGGCCTAAGCTTCATGACTCGCTACGCGAAGGGGTGGGACGCTGATTATTCCAACGCGAACAGCGTGTACATGCGTCGCGGAGCAGACGGAGCGCCATTGCAAGACCAAAAGCGTTGGGAGCGAGACATTGAGGCGAAGTACATCATCCAGTCAGGCTCTCTGAAGGACATGTCTCTGCGTGTTCGCCAAGCAACCACGCGTGCTACTGATTTCGAATCTGATTTGGATGAGGTCCGACTGATTGTCGAGTACCCTGCGCATTCCACGCCATCCGGCCACCCAGTCCACCAACATCCGGCCACCCGTTCCACGCTCATCCGGCCAGGCAGTC